>JAJVHT010000037.1 GCA_022072515.1 bacterium | reverse complement strand
CCTAAGTTACGGGTATGCTTTTTGAAGTTGTATGCGGTAGAAATATTGAGGAGAGAGACTATCGAGCCAAGTGAACACGGAATGCCCTGCTCGCAGCGGGGCACTGTTCAAGCAGCACGGCATTCCGGCTCAGATCGTTAAGCTGTTATAGGAGATGAAAGCATGGCCGCAGTGGTTAGTCCGCGGATTTTGGTGGTGGATGATGATCGTGAATTCCGCCGCTCATTGATCAAGATTTTTCAAAAAGCCGGCTTTCAGGTGAATGTCGCGTCGAATGGAGATCATGCCTTGGCCTTGCTGAATCGAACTCATTTTGCGCTGGTGATTTTGGATCTGAAAATGCCCGGGAAATCCGGCATTGACTTATTGCACGAAATCAAACTGAAAGCCCCACGGGCCAAAATTATCGTGATCACCGCATTTGATGACGCGATCAGCCAGCAAGAAGTCAAGGCGGCCGGCGTCTTTGATTGTCTCAGCAAACCGGCGAAACGCCAAACGATTCTTGAAACCACCAAGTGCGCGCTGGCGGAACTTTGAAATATCCGATTTTGCAAGATACAGGAGGCAAAGTATGTTAAAAATCAAACGCATTTTGTGGCCGACGGATTTCTCCCGTTGCGCCAAGCAAGCGCTCGGCCATGCGGCGCATTTAGCCCGGCAATTTAAGGCCGAGTTGCATGTGATGCACGCCATGGTGCTGATGCAGGACGATCCCTACCCGTTGCCCAACAAAAGTGAGATCGACCAACAGCTTAAAGACCTGGCCCACAGCCGCCTGACGGATGCGATTCAAGCCCTGCAAACTGATGATCTCAAAATCAAGCAAGTGCAAGTGCGGGACATTTCCACCGCGCCGGCGATTTTGGCGTATGTCAATGAAAATGACATCGATCTGATTGTGATGGGCACGCACGGCCGCCGGGGCTTGGGGCATTTGTTGCTCGGCAGCGTTGCCGAAGAAGTCGTACGTTTGGCGTCGTGCCCGGTCCTCACCATTCGGGAACTGGCCAAGCCGGCGCCGGTTGAAAACCTCAAACAGATTTTGGTGCCGATAGATTTTTCCGAACATTCGCAGCGCGCGCTAATGTATGCAAAAAGCATGGCGGCGTTTTATAAAGCGCGTCTGCAAATGCTGCATATTATTGAAGAATACATTCCCCCCACGTTTTACATGGCCACCGGCTCATCGGCGGTGACCTTCAGCCTCGAGCTGAAAACGAAAACCACCGAGGCGTTGATCGCGTTCTTGAAAGATACGCCCGGTCCGGAAGTCGACGCCGATTTTCATGTGATCGAAGGGTATGCGGCGCACGACATCATAGATTTTGCGCAGGAAAAAAAGAGCGATTTAATCGTCATTGCCACCCATGGCCGCACGGGACTGGAGCACATGTTGCTGGGCAGCGTCACTGAGAAAGTGGTGCGTCGCGCGCCGTGCCCGGTGTTTACCGTGAGAACATTTGGCAAGATGCTGATTTGAGGAAAGGAGACGATATGAAAAAGTGTTTTATGGTTTGCCTGCTCGTGATTGCTGGCGCATTGTTGTTGGCCGCGGGGTGCAATAAAACCGCGGGCCCGGTGGCGAGTGCGCGGCAAAAAGAAATCACGCGCGGGGAAAAGATTTTCGCTGAAAAACAATGCAGCAAATGCCACGTTGGCGCCGCCGGTTTGGCAAAAGCCGAAATGCCGGGTCCGGAGCTGACCTCGGTTTTCCTCGCGGTCGATACGGTCTTCATCAAAGCGCATCTGCAATTTATCGAATTAAGTGAAATGCCGGCGCTGGATCTGACGCCGGCAGAGATTGGCGCGCTGACCCAATACGTGGCGTCCATGCATGTCAAAGCCAAGGCCGATCCGCAGCTCAAGCATCCGGATGGCGTCTGCCCGGTTTGTGGCGCGCCGTTGAAGACCGCGGACGCTGCCGCGCAAAGCTTGCAGTCCCACTACGAAGGCAGAACTTATTCATTTGAATGTGCGGATTGCAAACGTATGTTCGAGCGCGATGCCGGTTGGTATGCAGAGAAAGGTTATCTGGCGACGCAATGAAGAGGCTCTCCTATGATTATTGGCATTCCGAAAGAAAGCTGGCGCGATGAGCAGCGTGTCGCGGTGATCCCGGCGGGCGTTTTTGCGCTCGTCACCGCCGGACATCAAGTGGTGCTGCAGGCCGACGCCGGTCTCGGCTGCGATTTTACCAACGAGGCTTATGACGAGGCCGGCGCGAAGCTGGTCTTCAGCGCCGCCGAAGTGTTTGAACGCGCCAATCTCATTGTGAAAGTCATGCCGCCCTCCCTGCCGGAAGTTGAATGCCTCGCGCCGGGCAAAGCGCTGTTTAGTTTTCTAAATTTCGACGTCGTGAATGCCAGGCTGATGGCGCGCATGGTGGAAAAAGAATGCACGGCCGTCGGCTACAATTTGATCGAAGATGACGCCGGCAATCTGCCGGTGCTCATGGCAATGAGTGAAATTGCCGGGATGTTGCTGCCGCAAATTTCCGGGCATTTTTTGGCGACTCCCAAGGGCGGCCGCGGCATTACGTTGGGCGGCGTCGCCGGCATTCCGGCGGCGCACGTTCTGATCATCGGCGCCGGCGTGGTGGGCAGCACAGCCGCCGAAGCCTTTGTCGGCGCGGGCGCCAATGTCACGGTCATGGATACCGATCTCACGCGCTTGCGGCAAATCGAAAAATGGTTGCCCAAAAAAATCAACACCGCGATGATGACGGCCTATAATATCGACCGTTATATCGAAACCGCGGATGTGGTGGTGGGGGCCGTGATGATTCATGGCCAGCAATCGCCTCATGTCGTCACCGAAGCGCAAGTGCGCCGTATGCGCAAAGGCAGCTTGATTGTGGATGTGTCGATCGACCAGGGCGGCTGCATCGCCACCAGCCGTCCCACCACCCACTCCGATCCGGTCTTCGTGCATGAGCAGGTGATTCACTATGCCGTGCCCAACATTCCGGCAATGGCGGCGCGGACGGCCTCGCACGCGCTGAATAACGTGATTTTGCCGTTGGCGCAACAGTTCGCCGATCATGGCGCGGCTGCATTTAAAATGGAAACGGCGCTCCGGCGCGGCGTCTATCTTTTTAACGGGCAATGCACGCAGCCGGAAATTGGCGGACTGTTGGGTTGGCCGGCGGTGCAGATCGAGGAGTTGCTCGGATGAAGTCCCTGGCCTGGTTGGAAAATTATCGGCAAAAAAGAGTTTCGGCTGACGAAGCACTCAAACAGATCAGCGCCGGCCAGACGGTTTACATTCATCCGGGCTGCGCCGCGCCGGAACAACTGGTGCGCGCGATGGTCCGGCGCGGCGCGCAATTACGCGACGTCAAAGTCATTCATTTGCTGACCGCCGGCAATGCGGATTACGTCAAACCGGAAATGCGGAAGAGTTTTCGCCATGTGGCGTTTTTTGCCGGGGCGAATGTGCGCGGCGCCATCAATGAAGGCCGCGCGGATTTTATCCCGATTTTCCTTGGCGAAATCGAAGCCTTGTTTGAAAATCGCAGTATTCAGGTGGACGCCGCGCTGATTCACGTTTCGCCGCCCGACGAACATGGTTTTTGCAGTTTCGGCGTCGGCGTCGATGCGACGAAAACCGCCGCCGAATACGCCGGCCTGGTGATTGCGCAAGTGAATCCGAAAATGCCGCGCACGCTCGGTGATTCGTTCATTCACATTAATAAAATCGATTTCCTCGTCGAAGTGGAAGATGATATTCTCGAGCATCCGCAGGGCCAGATTTCCGACATCGCCAAAAAGATCGGCAGCAACATCGCCGATTTGATCGAAGACGGTTCGACGCTGCAGCTCGGCATCGGCGAGATTCCGGATGCGGTTTTGTATTATATGGAAGGCAAGAAGGATCTCGGCATTCACACCGAGATGGTGAGCGATGGCGTCGTGCCGCTGATCGAGAAGGGCGTGATCAACAACGAAAAGAAGACCTTGCATCCGGGCAAGATCATTCTCGGCTTCGTGCTGGGCACGCGCCGGCTTTATGATTTTATCGACAACAATCCGAGTTTTGAATTTCATCCGAACCGCTACACCAATGATCCGTTCATCATCAGCCGCAACGACAAGCAGGTCGCGATCAACTCGGCGATTGAGGTCGATCTCACCGGGCAAATTTGTGCGGATTCGATTGGCTATAATTTTTACAGCGGCATCGGCGGCCAGGTGGACTTCATTCGCGGCGCGGCGCGCAGCAAAGGCGGCAAGCCGATCATCGCGCTGCCCTCGACCGCCAAAAACGCTACGGTGAGCCGCATTGTGCCGCATTTGCAGGAAGGCGCGGGCGTGGTCACCTCGCGCGGCGACGTGCATTACGTGGTGACGGAATACGGCGCGGCCTATTTGCATGGCAAAACCATTCAAGAGCGCTGCCGCGCTTTGATTAAAATTGCGCACCCCAAATTCCGCGACGAACTGCAGCGGTTCGTGCGGGAGAAAAAATGGCTGTAACCTTTATGACGTGGAAGGAGATGAGTGCCATGAAGAATCATCTTAGAATTCTCGGCGTATTTTATCTGGTCTTTGGGCTGTTGGGCGCGGTGATCGGCTTTTTGCTCTTCGAGGTCAAAACCGGCCGCATGTTTTTTCCGGGAAAAATGAGCATGATCGCCAACCCCAATGGGTATGTGTCCGTCATCGCTTTGATTTTTGCGTTCGAGGCGATTCCGGCCCTGGTCACCGGCGTTGCGCTGCTCCGGCGCTGGCTGTGGGCGCGCATGTCGGCGCTGGCGTTGAGCTTTGTGAATTTATTTATCATTCCGCTCGGTACCGCCCTGGGAATTTACGGGTTGTGGGTTTTGATCAATGACACCACCTTGAGCGAATCCAACTCGGAATTTGTTGACGAAAAGCAAATGCCGCGCGTATTTCCGCCGTATCATTGAGGCGGCGCGCTGGCGATTGCGTTTTGCCGCACAACATCTCGTGACTCAACATTTGTGTTGAGAAGAATCCGTACCGGCGACATAAATGTCAAGTTAATTTTCAACATCAACTTTGACCGAGGCTGCTATGAAAAATCTCACTGCCAAAGATGTTATGAATCCGCACGTCATTTCCGTTCCGGCGGAGTGGACGATTGAGGAACTGTCGCAATTTCTGGTTGACAAAGCCATTACCGGGGCGCCGGTGAAGAACGAAGCCGGCAAATTGGTCGGCGTGGTGTCGCTGACGGATATCGTGCGGCACGATAGTTTGACCGAGATCGATCTGCACGCCGATGCCCCGCATGACTATTACATGCATGGCTGGGAAGAGAAGCTGTCGCCGGAAGATTTAACTTCCTTTCACGTGGAAGAAAAATCGCAAGCTTTTGTCCGCGACATCATGACACCGATGCTCTTCAAAGTTGATGAAAGCACTTCGCTCAAGGAGATTGCCGATACCATGTTGGGCGGGCGGATTCATCGTTTGTTCGTCACCCGCGGCGGCGCCGTCGTCGGCATCATTACCACGATGGATATGCTGAAAGTGATTCGGGATATGTAGCGCCATTTTTTGTGAAACGCGTATTGCTAATTCAACCTCAACAGTCATGTGGAGAAAAACAAAACTTGTCTGCCTTGCCGTGGCGTTTTTCGGCTTGCTGGTCTCAACAAATTGGGCGCAACCTTCTGGTGTGATCAATCCACCACCAAGCGTCAATGATTCATTAAAGGCGGTGAGCCTTGACGAGGTGAATAAAATCGCCAGCAAGCTCATGGCGCCGTGCTGTTGGTCCGGAACGATGGATGCGCATCAATCACCGGCGACAGAAGAAGCCAAAACGCAGATTCGTCTGGCGTTGCAACGAGGTTATACCGAGCAACAAATTCTGGACAACTTCGTGGCAGCGTATGGCGAGCGCATTCTCGCCAAACCCAAAGCTGTGGGCTTTAATCTGCTGGCGTGGATTCTGCCCGCCGTGGTGCTCTTGGTTGGCGGCGTTGGGGCGTGGAAATTCCTGCGCCACTCCTCTCAAGCACCTGTCGCAACCAAACCCGCCAAACCGGTGCCCAGTGATGATCCCTATGCCCAACGCGTGGAGCGCGAACTCGAAGAATTTGATAAATAGGATTACAGTAGGATAGCCCACCACTGCGGGCGTTGGGCAAGCTCTGGTTTGGCTTGCCCAACCCTGAACGTCCGCGCGGCTTCAAAACGCTGTGACAAATCCGGCGGTGAATAGATGTCGCTTGTATTCAATATCGTAGGTATATTCGCCCATCATCTTGAAGTTCCGCGCCATCACATAAGTAAAATTGCCGGTGGCAGAATGATATTTCAATGAAGCCAAATCGGAAGTGACTTTGTTATAAAGCAAAAAGACGTACCAGTTGCTCTTGTCCAACTTCGGCGCATACATCAACTGCGCAAAGCCGCCTTGAGTTTTGATTTTCGCCGCGCCGGAAGCGAGAAAAAACGGGTTCTTGTCCCGGCGATACACATATTGCATTCCCAATTCCACCTTCCCCAGCGCCAGGTTGGCATCGGCGCCGGCCATATAAAAATTATTGATCCGGTCATTTTCCTTTTCTTTGCCAAGATAACCCAGCCCGCCGATTTGGAACGTCGAATCCAGCGGTTGCGACAGGCGGAAGAAGAAATTTTTGTACGGGTCATCGTCAAAACTAACTTCCGCTTCGCCAATGCCGTTGCCATTGACGATGGAGAGCATGGCTTCCGTTTTGGTCGGCAACGAATAATTCATGGTAATCCCTCGATCGTACGTCAAATTCGCTTTGGTGCGGCCGGGTTTGACCGTGTAAATGACATAATCTTCAAAGGTGGGGCGCAGCTCGCGTTTGTAAATGGGGTCAGCCACCTGGTACTGCCCAACCGTAATATCGATATCGGCTTTGCCGACGTTATTAAAAAACAAAAAAGCGTCTTCCACGCCGGCTACGGTGCCGCGCTCGTTAAACAAAAAATAGAGAAAATATGAAACATTGTTGGTAATTTGTCCGCTGGACAAAATTTTCAAAATAAGCGGCGTGCCCAAATCCTCCTTCGGCGTTTTCTTGGAATCATATTGCGTATAAGCATCCAGGCGCAGCGCCAAAGGCAGCTCGCGCATGAGCAACAATTTGTCATCGCCGGTTTCACGCGTGAAGCGCGGCGGCTCCTTGTCCTTGAGCCGGTAACCGTTGATGGCGAATTCGTTGCCATACGGTTTCAGCTTGGGCATGGGAGAATGGCAGACATTGCACGACATGTCATACTTGCGCGCAAAGGCCGGAATCATCGCGTGGGTTGGCGCGACCAATAAAGCGATGACAGCAAATAGCAAAAAAAGAGAAGTGAGTTTCGTTTTCATAATGTCATCTTTCAATATGAATAACTGCCCGGACGCTCAAAGCGTCCGGGCAGTAAATTCTCACGGCAATACATTAATCGTGGTTTCGTGGTGATTCACTTCGATGACCTCCGCCTCCTCCTTTGGAACGCCGAGAAACTCGACGATCGGCGTCGGCAGCTTTTGATAATTCAGCACCGCCTTGACTTCCATCGTGCCCGGCGCGGCGGTGGCCGGCACCGTCCACGTGAACGTTTCCAGTTTGGTTTCCCGTGGCCCGATGCGGTAGTCCGTCGATTGTGAGGCCGTGTTCCATTGCATGATCGTCATCCGGCCTTGCGGATCGAGATACGGCAGGCGGAAGATGCGATCGCCTTCAGGAACGCCATCACGTTGAATGCCTTTGAAATTGGGATCGTTGAGCGGAATGCCCATGTCTTGATACGCCAGCGTGTTGGCCGCAATTGTATATTCTTCGCCCGGGAAGCCCTTCTTGTCCACCGGCAAATGATATGAGTTGCCCTTGGCATCCGTCGCTTCTACATGAAGCCACACCATGCGTTCTTCAGCGGAACCCGTGGGGAATTTATGCCCCGTTTTTTGATTGAACAGCGCCACCGTCAACTTCACGCGTTCGCCCGGTTCAATTTCCCGCACATCCGGATGCACCCGCAGCTCAATCGTACCGCGCACTTTGCCCGGATCGTGGGCGCCATGAAAAAGATGCTGCGCCACATCCGGCAACTCGGGTCCCATCGAAGCATTGTGCGCTTTTGCATAGGTCATGTGACAATCCTGGCAACGCACGCCTTGTTTTGCATACGGCCCCTCCTTCCATTCCAAATGCGTGGACTTCACCCAAACGCCATACGGATCTTTTTCATTGTGACAAGTGCCGCAAAAATCGGCGGACTTGTGAAAATCAGATTTTCTGGTTTCATGCGCGGGTGAAACCGCGCCCTCGCGCGGCCCATATTTTACGCGGCCCGGCTCAGAAATGTAGTTAAAATTAAATGGGGTGTCGCCTTTGAAGCCGGTGACCGTATGACAAACCTCGCAGGACACCGATTCGTTGGCGCGGCTGTTGGCCTCCGGTTTGGGCGGCGGCACATCGCCCGCGAGAAATGCCATCGGTGCATGGCAGCCGTTGCAACCAGCTTTGACACCAGCAACCTTTGCATCTTTCTCGGCATGTGGTACGGCCAGCTTGAAGTATTCAATTTCATCCCAGTGATGCGTGTACGCCTGCGACATCATCGCTTGCGTCCACTGCTGGTAGAAATCGACGTGACACGAAGTGCCGCACACTTGCGGTTTTTCATAGTCGGAATACTTTCTCGTGCCGAGTGCTTCGTCACCCGCTTTCTTCTCTTGCGCCAGCGCAAAAGCAAAAAGCAAGAGCAAAGCAGCAAGCATTGAACAGGTGATAAAACGCTGCATGTGAAGATCCTCCTTAAGCAGGTTAAACATTAAAGTTTTTGAAGCACATGTGGACTTCACGCGAATGGAATTGGATTGAATCCATCGTGAGAGCAGAAGTAGATGATTTACATTAATAAAAATAATTCAAAAAATATGCCGAATTATGAACTTGTATCGCTTTAATTTTCAAGCCACAGGCAGGCGCGCCGGGTGAAAATTTCTCAAATTCAAGAAATTATTATTAGTTTTTTCTATTTTTAAGAATTTCATGTATTAAGCTCCCCTGTACTCCGCAAAAATAATAATGGTTTGTATGATCGTTGCAATCGGCACATCCCTTGCGGGATAAATTAGTTTAATGGTATGAACCAATACTTCGACGAAAGAGAAAAGATATGCTGAAGAAAATTTTTAAATGGAGCGCTATTAGCGTTCTTATCGTGATGCTCTTGATTCAGGCTGTTCCGTATGATCGCAATCACAACAATCCGCCGGTGCTCGTAGAGCCGCAGTGGGACACACCACAAACCCGCGAACTTGCCAAACGAGCCTGTTTCGATTGTCACAGTAATGAAACAGTTTGGCCGTGGTACAGCAACGTGGCGCCGGCCTCATGGCTCGTGCAGCAGGACGTCGATAAAGGGCGGCGGCAGCTTAATTTTTCGGAATGGGATCGCCCGCAAAATGAAATCGGTGAAATTGTTCCGCAGGTGCAGCAGGGTAAAATGCCGTTGTGGTTTTATGTGCCGTTGCATCCCTCCACCCGGCTTTCTGCGGACGAGAAGCAAGCTTTGCTTCGCGGCTTGCGAGCGACGCTCAAAGCCCAGCAAATACGTGAAGGCCTGGAGTCCGGCGAAACCGGGTTTACCAGTGATGCCGACGAGGATGAACATTGAGACCTTGATTAAAGATTGGTTTGAACAAGCAGGTGAGAATGACTAAAGTTGAATTTTTAGAAAAACACCGGCAAGCGATTATTGCGATACTGGCGCTCGCGGCGATCGGGCTGCATCTCGTTCTGCGTTTTGTTTTGCACTTCGCCGCGCCATTTCACGGCATACCGGCGCATGAACTGCCCTTGATCTGCGCGTTGGTGTTCGGTGGTATTCCATTGGTGGGTGAGCTCCTGCTCAAGCTTTTTCGGTTTCAATTCGGCTCCGATCTGTTGGCGGGAATCTCGATTGTGACTTCGGTTCTGCTGCATGAGTATTTGGCCGGCACACTCGTCGTGTTGATGCTTTCGGGCGGCGAGGCGTTGGAAGCGTATGCCGTGCGCAACGCCTCGTCGGTTTTGCAAGCGCTGGCGAAGCGCATGCCTTCCGTGGCTCATCGCAAGCACAATAGCCAGATTCGTGATATAACGCTGGAGCAAGTCGCCATCGGTGATTTGTTGATCGTCTTTCCGCATGAAACGTGCCCGGTGGACGGCACGGTCGTGGATGGGCATAGCGTGATGGACGAATCCTATCTCACCGGTGAGCCGTACATGATGTCGAAAACGCCCGGCTCGGAAGTGTTGTCGGGTGCCATCAATGGTGAAGCCGCGCTGACGATTCGCGCCGAGAAACTTGTGGTCGATTCGCGTTACGCGAAAATCATGCAAGTGATGCGTGAATCGGAACAGCGTCGCCCGCATTTGCGTCGCCTCGGCGATCAATTAGGCGCTTACTACACGCCCATCGCCGTCGCCATTGCTCTCGTGGCTTGGGCGGTGAGCGGAGAAGCGCTCCGTTTCCTCGCCGTCTTGGTGGTGGCGACGCCCTGCCCGTTGCTCATTGCGATTCCAGTTGCCATCATCGGTTCCATCTCGCTCTCGGCGCGCCGCGGCATTATCATTAAAGATCCCGTTGTTCTCGAAAAAATCGACACCTGCCGCACGGCCATTTTTGATAAAACCGGCACGTTGACGTATGGCCAGCCGAAACTCACCGAAATTCTCCCCCACGCACCTTATTCTGCCAGCGAAGTTTTGGCGTTGGTTGCAAGTCTGGAACGTTACTCGAAGCATCCGTTAGCCGGCGCGATTCTCAAAGCAGCAAATGAAGCCGGCATAGTTTTGCAGGAAGCCAGCCAAATCAGCGAGCGGCCTGGCGAAGGATTGCGCGGCATCATCAACGGGCACAGTATTCAGATTACCAATCGCAACAAGCTCGTGGCGCAGCATGTTGAAATCGCGCGCCAGTTGCCGCCGATTGCCGGCGGCTTGGAATGTGTGATTTTGATTGACGGGCGTTATGCGGCAACCTTGCGTTTCCGCGATGAGCCCCGGCTGGATGGCGCTTTATTCATCAATCATCTCAAACCCAAACACCGGTTCGATCGTGTCATGCTGGTTTCCGGTGACCGGGAATCCGAAGTGCGCTATCTCGCGGAACAGATTGGCATCTCCGAAATTTATTTCAGCCAGATCCCGGAGCAGAAATTGGAACTCGTTCGCGCCGAGACGAAACGGGCGAACACGGTGTTTATGGGCGACGGCATCAACGACGCGCCGGCGCTGACGGCCGCCACGGTCGGGATTGCTTTCGGCCAGCACAGTGATATCACGGCCGAAGCTGCCGGCGCCGTGATCTTAGACAGCTCGCTGCAACGGGTCGATGAGTTTTTGCACATCAGCCGCCGCATGCGGACGATTGCGTTGCAGAGTGCGGTTGGCGGAATGGCTTTGAGTGTGTTGGGAATGTTGTTCGCGATGGCCGGCCATCTGCCGCCGGTGGCTGGCGCCATTACGCAGGAAATCATCGATGTCGTCGCGGTGCTCAACGCTTTGCGGGTTGCGATCCCGCCGAAGACGTTAACGGATTATTAGATTCGGTCGGTTGGGGCTGAGGCCTTGATGATGCGATGCAAGCTTGTAACCTCGCCGCCCATCGGTGCATCCAATAAGAGAAGTATGAAAGCGCGATACGTGACAATTTTTAGGTGATGCTATCATGGATTTTTTGAGCGGTTTGTTGATTTTAGTGATTTACTTTTTGTTGCAGTTGGTGATCTTGCCGAAGTTGGGCATACCCACCTGAATGTCGGCAGCTTGCGAGGTTCCGGGCGAATCTCAAGACAAAAAAGAAAAAGCCGAGACCAAAGATAACCAACAATAGAAGCCGAGGATTGCCATGCCGATTTATGAATATCATTGCGAAGGCTGCGATTCGCATTTTGAAGTTCTGCAAAAAGTTAATGCGGACGAGAAAGATTTAAGCTGTCCGCACTGCGGCGATAAACGCGTCGAAAAACAATTTTCTGCGTTTGCCACTGGCGGTGTGCAAAATCAAAGCTCCTCCCGTGCGAGCAGCCGCAGTTGTGGCAGCGGAGGTTTTTCCTGAGGCTGGTAATGGCCAGCCGGGTGCTGGCATCAATTTTTTATTATGTGGACGAAAAAATCCTGGCGTGCCCCGCGTTTTTCAGCGAGGCGAAGCAATCTTGCAAATGGAAGATTTGAATACATGGAACGCGTGACCAAACACAATATCGGGATTTGGACAAAACGGTTGCTGCCGGTTATCATGGGGGCGACCGCTGGTTATGCCTATTATTATTTCATCGGCTGTGTGTCGGGCACGTGCCCGATCACCAGCAATCCGTGGATCAGCACCGCGTACGGCGCGCTGCTGGGATTTTTCATACTGCCATCTCGTAAAAAGCAGGAATAGAGGAGAGTTCTTATGAGCTACTATTTTGCCAAGCTGACGCCATATTCTTTTGATGAAGCCATCACGCGCGTCACCGGCGAGTTGAAAAAGGAGGGCTTCGGCATTCTCACCGAAATTGATGTGCAAGAAACGTTAAAGAAAAAACTGAACACCGACTTTCGCCGCTACAAAATTTTGGGCGCGTGCAACCCGCCATTTGCCTATCAGGCGCTGCAAGCCGAAGAGTACATCGGCGCCATGTTGCCGTGCAACGTGATCGTGCAGGAAAAGGGCAGTGGCGTCGAAGTCGCCGCCGTTGATCCGGTGGCCTCGATGGCCGGCGTGAAAAACGACAAGCTCGCTGCCGTTGCCACTGAAGTCCGCCAACGCCTGCAAAACGTCATCAGCAAAATTTGACCACAGGAGCCACTTGATGTTGACCATGAGTTCCATTCTCGGATACGCCGCGATGCTGCTGTTGGGCGTGATCTTGGGATTAATCGGTGCCGGCGGCTCGATTTTAACCGTGCCGGTTTTGGTCTATTTGTTCGAGGTCGCGCCGTCGCAAGCGACGGGATATTCGCTCGTGATTGTCGGCGCTTCCGCGGCGGTGGGCGCGGCTGAGTATTGGCGGCGCAAACAAAACAATCCGAAAATGGCCCTGGTGTTTGGCATTCCCGCCATTTTGGGCGTGTACTTAACGCGACGCTACCTTTTCCCGGCCATTCCGGATCCGGTGTTTGCGGCAGGCGGATTTATTTTGAGCAAAGATGTTGCGGTCATGATTTTTTTTGCTATCTTTATGCTGATGGCGGCGTTTTCCATGATTCGTGGAAAAAAAGAAGAA
>JAJVHT010000198.1:10808-13235 GCA_022072515.1 bacterium | reverse complement strand
TCGTGCAAAAGTTCGCGATTGATTTCCAGGGCGCGGGCGTGTTGCGAGAGCCGCACCTCGTTGAAATCATACATGTAATTCGCGAGAAAATTGTAGAGCAAATTGCCCGTGAACGGCGAGGGAAATTCGGTTTGTACAACATGCACGGCAATTTTGCCGCTTTGGATATCCGCGATCACGCGCTTCAAGCTTTCCAAATCCAGTGCGTCGCGTAAACAGTCGCGATACGTTTCAATGATGAGCGGAAAATCATCGTATTTGCGCACGGCTTGCAGCAGATCGGCGGCGCGCATACGTTGCTGCCAGAGCGGCATGCGTTTTTTGGGCGTGGTGCGTGGCAGCATCAAAGCGCGCGCGGCGTTGTAACGAAAACGCGTCGCAAACGGCGGTGTCATCGTTAGCGCCTTGAAATTCCGCTCTTCCACCTCTTCCGGTGATAAAGCCAGAATCTGCTCGAGCGCGGGCGCGCGATCGGTATCGACAAAGCGGAGAATCAGACCGTCATCATCAAATTGGCTTTGCACTTCGACGCCGGTGAGTTCCTCCATTTTATGTTGCAGCGCAAACGCCCACGGTGCGTTGACTTTGCCGCCAAAAACTGAATGAATAAACAAGCGCGGATCGCCGACTTCGTCATAAAACTGCTCGATGACAATTTGCTGATGGGTTGGCAACGTGCCCGTGCACTCAATTTGTTTGTCGAAGTGACCGAGCAAATTTTCCGCGGACCAGCGATCCATGGCATAAGTTTCCATCAGCCATTCGACCACGTTGGGCAAACCCATGCGCTCCTGCACTTGCCGGCGAAATTCGCCGACACGCGAGCCGGTTTCGTAATCGCGATACATGGAATCGCCGCGCCAGAAGGGGGGACGTGGGCGTTCAGCGTGCGCCGGCGTTACCCAAAAGCGATCCCGTTCGATGCCGGTGATGCGCCATTCCGATGAGCCGAGGTAAAAAACATCGCCGATATGAGACTCGAAGACGAACTCTTCCTCCATTTCACCGACTTTGATATTGGTGTCGGCAATGTACACACCGTAGTAACCGCGGTCGGGAATTGTGCCGCCATTCATGATCGCCGCGAGTCGCGCGCCGCGGCGGGGGAGGAGCCGGTTGTTGAGGCGATCCCACGAAATTTTCGGCCGCAGCTCGCGCATATCTTCCGCAGGATATTTTCCGCTTAACATATCAAGCACGCCGTCGAAAAGTTGGCGCGTGAGATGGCGGTAACAATAAGATTGCTGAATGACTTGATATAGCTCATCAGGATTCCACTCATCAACACTCACCATCGCGACGATTTGCTGGGCGAGCACGTCGAGGCAATTTTCCGGCACCGTGGTTTCTTCAATGGCGTTGTCGAACATGCCGCGCGCGATCATCGCCAGGTCGCCGATGTCGTGGCGATAAAGCGGAAAGAAGCGGCCTTTGCTGGTGGCGGAAATCAAGTGGCCGCTGCGGCCGACGCGTTGCATGGCGCGGCTCACGGATTTGGGCGAGCCAAGTTGCACGACACAATCAATCGAGCCGATGTCGATGCCCAACTCCAGCGAGGAAGTCGCGGCCAAAGCCCGCAGCTCGCCACGCTTGAGCTTGTCTTCCATTTCCAGCCGGACTTCTTTGGAGAGACTGCCATGATGCGCTTGCACCAACTCTTCGGAAGACTGCGTTTGCTGGCGATGCCAATCATTCAGCCGCTTGGCAATTTTTTCAGCTTGCGCGCGCATGAGAGTAAAAATCAGTGTCGTGCGATGCTGCTGGATCAGACCGTAAAGTTGCTTCGTCATTTCCGGCCAGATGCTGTCGTCCGGTAAATTCCCATAATCCTCGACCACACTGATGATTTTAAGGTCAACGTCTTTTTTCTGGCCGCAATCAATAATCTCAACCGGCCTTGGCTGGGGAATGGCATCCCAAATTGTTTCGTCGAGATGTGCCGTTTGCTTTTTGCCGTTGGCTTTTTCCCCCGTTTGGCCGCCGAGAAAAGCGGCGATACGTTCTAAAGGTCTTTGTGTCGCGGAAAGGCCGATGCGGACAAAGTCATGGCGGCAAAGATACGCCAGGCGTTCGAGCGAGAGGGAGAGATGCACGCCGCGTTTCTGCCCGCACAGGGCGTGGATTTCGTCGACGATGACATATTTGACGGTGCGATACATTTCTCGCGCACGCTCGGAGGTGAGCATGATGAACAGCGACTCCGGCGTAGTGATGAGGATATGTGGCGGGCGTTTGAGCATTTTGGCGCGAACTTCGCTCGGCGTGTCACCGGTGCGCACGAGCACGCGAATCTCCGGCACTTCGAGCTGCATTTGTTTTGCGGTCTCACGAATGCCGGCTAACGGCGCTTGCAAATTCTTTTCAATATCATTATTCAGCGCTTTCAAAGGCGAGATGTAAAGCGTGTGAATGCCGCCAAGATAATTT
>JAJVHT010000198.1:6172-10708 GCA_022072515.1 bacterium | reverse complement strand
TCCGGACTCGCGGCCAGCGTCAAGACCGAATCTTCCGCTGTGATGACGTGATGACTCTGCAACTGTTGCGCGACGAGCCGCGGATTCGCCCAATAATCATGATCGCCGAGACAGGCGTAGACGCCGAGCCGTGCGCGCAAACGGCCCATCATCGCGGCGCCGCGCGCAACGTGATCAGTGCCGCGCGTCACCAAGTCCCCGCAAAACACGACGAGATCCGGATTTTGCGCATTGGCTAATTCGATGTAGGCTTGCATCTTGGACTCGTCCGTGTAGAAATCCGCCTGCAAATCGCTTAGTTGGACGAGACGAAAACCCTCCAACGCGCCGGGCAAATTGGCGATGGGCACTTCGTGTTTGGCGAGACGAATGGAATAAGTATCATGCACCACCCTGGCGCTGACGTAAACGATCACAAGGGCGAGAAGGGCCAAGGAAATAATCGCCTGCCATTTCATCCAGACGGTTCGATATTTTTTATAAAGAGGGCGAAACAGCAGAGAGAAAACGTCGATTGCCAGGAGCAGCGGCAGAAATTCCAAGATGACGACCATGCCAATCCAAAACGGAAACGTCACGAAAAGATTAGCCCCTCTCTCTGCGCCGCTCAAGACGTAATTGAGGCTGGGCAAGCGAAAAATATTGGCGATCAGCAAAAGCAGGGGATAAAGCAGAAGATAGAAGGCAACCGCGCGCATGCTCCAACGCAGCCGCCGCAGCGGCCACGCTGTTAATTGTTGAATGGCGGCGGTGATACGGCGGGTGAAATAGAAGTAGAACAGTAAGAGCGCCGGGATAACGATCAAGAGAACGCTGAGAAACCAACTCATTTATGCTGCCGGTTCAATTTTCCCATGGAGGCCTTTGCCAGCGCACTAAATTGCGCGTCATTTGTTTTCACCAACGCCGTTAATTGTTGGCGCGCCGCATCAAATTTGCTTTGCAAGAGATAGCATTGTGCCAGATGCCAGCGCGCGGCGCTGTGCTCCGGGCTTAGCTCCAGACTTGATTGCAGGACTTGTTCTAGATTTTGAATGGCTGCGGTAGGATGGCGGAGGTGAAATTGGCTGATTCCCAGAAACAAACGCGCTGCATCAGCCTGCGGGTGGTCTTGAACAATCACGGCGAGCTGATCAGCGGCAAGATGATACCTTCGCGCCTGGTAAATAGTTCGCACGTTGACTAAGCGATTATAAAGCGCGGTATCGTCCGTGGCGGTTACCGGTTGCTGCCAATCATAATGCTGCCATTCGACCAAGGAATCGTCCAAAACTTCCGGCATAAACTTGCTGGATTTTTCATTCAGGGAGGGCGCAGATAATTTTAAGTTTTCATCCACCCAGGAGTAACCGAGGGCTAACATGCAGACGACGACGACGTAGGTAGCAAAAGCCGGGATGGCCGCCTTCCATTGTTGAGAAAGCGGAATGTCCTCCCACCAGGTGTTGAGGTGATCAAGCCATTTGGTTTTAGCCGGAGCCTGTGCAGTGGCAAAAATGTCCGCGCCATAATGGTGTATGGTGAAGGCGGTTTTCTCCAGGAAACGGACGGCTTTCAGGCATTCGTCACAAGCAAGATAGTGGATTTCAAAATTTTCTTGCTCGCTTTCCGGCAACTCGCCTCGCACATAATCGGCTATGTGAGCGAGACGATCGTGATATGCACATGACATCGAAAATTCTCCTCTAAAAAATTTCGCTCATGCCGCTAAGGTTTAAAACGATCATCTTTAGTACAGAGCTTCCTTAGCCGCTTGAGCGCGTCAGATTTCAGGCTATAGACTTTTTCCACCGGGAGGCCTAGCTTGAGGGCGACTTCCCGTTCTCTATAATCTTGGTAGAATATTAACTCCAAAACCTGGACATAATTTTTTGGCAACGCGGAGATTTTTTCCTTTAAAAGTTTAGCCAATTCTGCGGCCTCGGCTTCGTCGCGAAATATGCCGTCATCCAGAATATCCGCAATATCTTCGATGGCAGTCCGCCGGCGCTCGTGCCGGTTGCGGCGGCGAAAAAATGAGTGCGCCACATTCTTCGCAATACCGATCAAATAGGTTGCGGGGTTGGCGTCGTTAAGGCCCTTATAATTTGGAAAGCTTTGCAGCGCCGCGGCCATCGTTTCCTGTAATACATCTTCCAAATCTTCGCCGCTTAAGCTCCATCTTTTCCAGAGATAGTGTTTAACTGCATCGCGTCGCGAGGCAATCCACTCGTGATTCGGAGGACCAGCGTTCGTATCGCCCATGAACGTGTAGAACATTTCCCTTCGGGTAAAGTGACTTTTGTTGTTCTATTTATTTGAGATCGTCGTTAACCGCCAATCCCATCCGCGCCCAAATACGCGTCAACCGCCTCTAACTCATGGCTCAAATCTTCGACGCGGCGTTGCAAAAGATTGCGAATCGACAACATGCCGAGGAGCTGGCCCTTGTCGCCGGTAATGGGGAGATGGCGGATATGCTGTTCGAGCATTTGTGACAACGCCTCGTGTGGCGAAGCGCTTGCCGCGATCGTTTGCACGGTGGTTGTCATCACTTCCGTCATTTGCGTTGTTTCCGGATTTCGCCGGGCCTGCACCACGCGGATCATCACATCGCGTTCAGTAAAAATTCCGCGCAGATAGCCTTGTTCAACAATGGCAACCGCGCCGACGCGATTTTTGACCATCGCATTGATGGCTTCCATGACCGTGGCTTCTTTGGGCACCGTGGTGGCTGGCACGCTGGCAATTTTCAGCAGTTCCATAAATCCTCCTCGAGCTTTTGATGAGTCTACAGCTTGCTTGACGATGTTTGTAACGGGCGAAAAAAGGCGACCGGAAGTACTTCCGGATCGCCCTTTTTCGAATAGATCAAAGAACGTGTGCTGACTGTAACGCCGCCTAATATTGGCCCCCAATTTCTGTATTATCTCAGCTCGTCCATAAGCTCATCCAAGGCCTGGCGTTGGGGCCGGACGCGCTCGAGCGGCAGATTCATCAAAGGCTCGTCAACCAGATTCAACAATGAGATGAAATCTTTGCTTTGCGAGTTCACATAGAAAATTCCGGTCAACAACTCGCCGCGATGCTTGGATTCCGCCAACAGCCGCAGCGCATGCAGAGAATTCGAGGGGTCGTATTCCGCCGGCAACTTGGACAGCAACAAATGCGAACCGTCATGCATCGTCACTTCTTTTGTGGTGCCCGGCTCATATTCAATGGTGATGTCCTCAAAATAGGGCACAAAACTGACGTCACCCAGCATTTCTTCGTGGTCTTTAACGTAGCTGTAGCTCTTCGTCGAGCCTTCGTGATCGTTGAACGTGACGCAGGGCGAGATCACGTCGATCATCGCCGTGCCGCGGTGGGAGATGGCCGCTTTTAAAATTGCCAACAATTGTTTTTTGTCACCGGAGAACGAACGCGCGACAAAGGTGGCGCCGAGCTCAATCGCCAACGCGCACGTATCAATCGCCGGCAAATCATTGACCACGCCGGTTTTGAGTTTCGACCCCAGATCCGCGGTGGCGGAAAATTGGCCTTTGGTCAGGCCATAACAGCCGTTGTCTTCGATAATATAAATCATCGGGAGATTACGGCGCATCAAGTGGATGAATTGCCCCATGCCGATCGAGGCGGTGTCACCATCACCGCTGACCCCGATGCCCAAAAGCGTGCGATTGGCCATGAGGGAGCCGGTGGCAATCGCCGGCATGCGTCCGTGCACGGCGTTGAAGCCGTGTGCGACTTCCAAAAAGTAGGCGGGCGATTTGCTCGAACAACCAATGCCGGAGAATTTGGCGACGCCATACGGATCAACACCCATTTCATAAAAGGCGTCAATGATACGCTCGGTAATCGCGTTGTGACCGCAGCCGGCGCAAAGGGTGGTTTTGCCGCCGCGATAAGGCGCCATTTCCAAACCGATGCGATTGACTTTGGCGGCCTTGGTAACAGGAGCGGTTGCGACTTCTGTGCTCATTTATTTTTTTCCTTATATTTTATTTCTGATGTTTGGTTCCAGGTCATTCTTGGCTACGCACAAAGCAGCAAGAAGCAACGAGATTATGCAAACAAAACTTTTTCCACGGATTCAACCGGCTGGGCACTCGGCGCTTCTTTTTCATGGGCGAGAATGCCGCGCACAATGCTGTTCGGGGTGATCGGCAATCCATCATAGTGCAGAACGCTGCGCAGTTTGGCAATCTCGACAGCGTCGAGTTCAAGCTTCAGCAGACCGAACATTTGCGCATCACGATTTTGCTCGATCACGTAGACGCGACGATGCGTGCGAATAAAATTTTTTACGTCATCATTAAAAGGATACGCCCGCAAGCGCAAATAGCTGGTTTGCAGACCGTGTTGCTCGCGCAGCCAATCTCGGGTTTCTTCAATCGCCCAGTGGCTCGTGCCGTAACCGATGAGGCCAATTTCCGCCTGTGGATTCGCTTCAATCACCGGCGCCGGCACGCGTTGGCGCGCCGTATCGAATTTGCGGGCCAAACGGTCCATGTTGTTTTTGTAATCCTCCGGACGTTCGCTGTATCCCGCGCGCTC
>JAJVHT010000198.1:0-6072 GCA_022072515.1 bacterium | reverse complement strand
CGGTAACGTTTCATATATTCCGTCAACGCCTCACCCAACGATGAGGACGGCGTAATCGGATACCACGTAAAAACCGTCACGCCGGCAAACATGCTGCCCATCGCCGCGGCGGAGTTGCCGTCGATGATAATTTTGCCCGCGGTCTTGTTCATGCGCTCGACGCGAAACAACTCCTGCTTGGGCAAATTTTCGCCCGCAAATTCATAACCGGCTTTGGCCGCGTCGAAGTTGAGCTGAACGGCCTTGGTTTTCTTTTTGAATTGCTGCTTCAATGCATTTTCAATCTCCGGCATTTCGATGCCGAGCAAACGCGCCAGCACGCCGTCATAAATCATGTTGCGCACCAGCTTGCGCAGCCGGGCTTCCGGACAAACCGGTTTGACCAACTTGTCGAAGGGCACCGGATAGAAAATCAAATCATCCCGCAGTTGATTCAGATTCAGGATCTCATCATAAATTGCAATCGTTCCCGGCTCCTGCTTCCGAACATCATCCTGGGCCGTTTCCGGATTCATCGCCACGAGAATATCATTTTTCTCGCGCCGCGCGATATAGCCGTCTTTGTTGACCCGAATGGTAAACCACGTCGGCAAACCTTGGATATTGGAAGGGAAGAGGTTCTTGCCGCAAACCGGAATGCCCATTTGAAAAATAGAACGCAGCAACACCATGTTCGACGTTTGGCTGCCCGAGCCGTTCGCCGTCGCGACATGAATGTTGAAATCATTGACGATGGTGTGACCGTTGCTAGTCATCCCGCCGTTTCGAGAAGAAGTTGTGCTCACTGTAATCTTCCTTGCTTGTTTTATGAAAAAAATATTTCAATTATCGCCGCTTTGGTGCAACCGGGCAAAACGAATCAGGAGATTCGCGCCATAAAGCCGTGGCTCGGAGAAAAGGGAATACGCTACTTTTACATTGCACTCGATTAAAATTCCTCCAAACCCGCAGGTATAATTTACAATGCAAATACCAAATGTCAAATATACAACATTATTTTTACAAAATCAAAACAATTCAGCTTGCTGCGGATTGTCACCCAGCCGCAGCCGCACCAAATCCGGATGGGCATGCAGCAATTTTTCCGGCACATTGGCTTTGATTCCCGTCAAATCGAATTGCAAGTGCAACGCATTGACCACGGCTTGGCCGCGCGGATGATTGTTGAAGATCACAAAAGTATTTTCGGTCTGGCGCAGCGTTTTTTGCACCGCGGAAAAAAAAGTGCCCAGTTCGGCCGCCGTGTAAAGATAATCATAGCGTTGGTCAACACCGGCGTCTCTGTTCAACCACTGCTCGTGGTTGCGGCCGTGAAAACGGAAATAGGCCACACGGCCGCTGACGATTTCCGTGAAGCCCAAGGCATGGCCGATTTGCGGTTGATCGATGTTCGCAAAACCCACTTCCTGTTGGCGGAGCAGTTGTAGGGCGGCCGGTTGATTCCATGAATCGTGGCGAATTTCCACCACCAGCGGAAATTCCTGAAACGCCTCGAGCAAGCGCGCAAGGCGATCACGATTGCTGTGATTATAATGGAAGGATTGCGGAAATTGCACGAGCAGCGCGCCCAGCCGCCCCGCTTCGAGCAACGGCCGCATACCGCGCTTGGCAATTTCGATATCCGCCTGAGAATAACTCGTACCCGCCGCCGGCGCCTTTTCGAGCACGAATTTTTGCCAAAGCTTCGCCGTAAAACGAAAGCGCGGATTGGCCGCCACTTGTTTCAACCAGTCCTTGGAAGCGCCAGTGCTTTGGGGATGATAATAGGTCGAATTGATTTCGACGGCGTTGAAGCAGGCGCTGATAAAGGCCAGTTCCGAAAAGTCCTTGGGCCGCCGGGAGGGATAAATAAGCTGATTCCAATCAGGATAAGACCAGCCGGCGGTGCCGATGAAGAGATTTTGCGGCGCACGATTCATGCCGGTTAATATAAAACTTTTTTTAAATGGCGCAAGGAATTTAAAAGGCGGGATTGCCGGCGGCGCAAAATTTTCGCAATAAATTTTTCGCGAAAATCTTGTTGACATTTCTTGGCGACTTCTCTATATTTGAAGGTTGCGTTCGCCGTAATTTGGCGCTGACGCTTTTCGCTGGATTGAAAAAAACATGGCCAAGCAACCGCCAGCATTTTCCCCGGACGGGATGAGACTTTTATAACGCCGCAGAGCCGTGAAGTTTTTAGAAAAATTGATGCCCCACGCGCTGGATGAATATTTCCAGAAAACGCGCTCACATTTTTTTGGCCTGTTATCCATTTTTTTGCTGCTGGTGATCTACGAGACCAGCAGTGCCAAAATCTACGCTGATCAACAAATTCACATCCGCAATAGCGCCGAGGTGATGCTGCAGCGCTTCTTGTGGTTCATGGGCATCCGCAATAATTTGTTCTTGTGGGCCGTTTATATTCTCGCGCTGGTGTGGGCGTTCTGGCTGGCGAAAAAGCAAAACCTCGTCGATTTCAAATTTGTGTATTTCCCGTACAGTATTTTCGAGAGCACGCTCTACGCGCTGTTAGTCGGTATGATCGCCGGGCAATTGACCGAGCGGACGAATGGCCTGGCGATGAGGGTTCTGCAAAACAAAACCTCGATTACTGATGTGGGCGCCAATCTGACCAGCGCGCTCGGGGCGGGAATTTATGAAGAGCTGCTCTTTCGTCTAATTTTGGTTTCGCTCATTTTGTTGATCTTCGAGAAACTGAAATTTGGCGGCGGCCGGCTGATTCATGCGGCCTTCGCGGTGATTATTTCAGCCCTGCTGTTTTCCGGATTTCATTATTTGGGCGGCCGGGAAGCCATGGCCTTCGATTCATTCATCTATCGTTTTTATGCCGGCATCATTCTCGGCGCGTTATTCGTGGTGCGCGGCATTGGCGTGGCTTCTTATACCCATTCGATTTATAATTTGTTGTTGATTCTGCGGTGAAAAATTTTTTGAAAATAGCTGCCTCATTTTTTATTTTCCTGGTTGCCGCGGCGGGAGCGGCGGCGTATTGGCTATTGTGGGCGCCGGCCGTGCCCGAGAGTTTGGGACGCCAGGATTTTGTTATCCATCGCGGCATGTCGCTGCCGCAAATTGCCGATAGCTTGCAGCAACAGGGTTTCATTACCAGCCGGGCGCGTTTTGTTTGGGCGGACAAAATTTTGAAATGGGGCAGAACGGTAAAAGCCGGCAAATATATTCTCGCGCCGGGGGCTTCGACGTTGGCGTTGTACAAACTGTTTCGTTCCGGCAAAGCGGTGCAATTGCGTGTCACGCTGCCGGAAGGGAAGACCATCGAAGATTATGCCGGTATTTTGCAACATGCGCTGGAGATTGATTCCACGATTTTTGTCAAACTCGCGAACGATTCGGCGTTGGTCCGGCAGCTTGGGGTGCCGGCAAAAAATTTGGAGGGTTATCTTTATCCCAATACCTACAGTTTTTCTTGGGGCGTGTCAGCGCCGGAAATCATCCGCGCCATGGTGCAGGAGTTTCATCGGCAGGTGAATGACTCCTTGCGCCGGCGCGCTGACGAGTTGAATATGACTTTGCAACAAGTGTTAACGCTGGCTTCGATTATCGAAGGCGAAGCCGTCGTTGACAGCGAACGTTCGGTGATTTCGGCGGTTTATCACAATCGCTTGCGCCAGGGCATTTTACTGCAGGCCGACCCGACGATTCAATATCTTGTGCCGGGGCCGCCGCGCCGGTTGTTGAACCGCCATCTTGAAATTGATTCGCCGTACAACACCTATCGGTATCCCGGTTTGCCGCCCGGCCCGGTGAATAATCCGGGTATCGCCTCCATACGCGCGGCGTTATATCCGGCGAAGGCGAATTATATTTATTTCGTTGCGCGTGGCGACGGCTCGCACACGTTCAGTTACACCTTACAGCAACATCTGCGCGCCAAGCAGGAATTTGACAAAGTGCGGGCCCGCGTGCAACGCGAACGCCGCGCGGCGGCGAATGCCTCGCGTCTGTAAAGCCGCCGCGTGATCGAAGATCGAGGATTGATAATCGAATAGAATGTCAGAAATCACGAGGAACCAACGACAAGCCATCAGCATCCAGCAACAAGGATAAACCCCTGAGCGGAAAAAAATTCGACCACCTCTTAGAGACGCTCAACGCAGAGCAGCGCAATGCCGTGGCTTGCAGCGACGGCCCGGCACTGATTTTGGCCGGCGCCGGCAGCGGCAAAACCCGGGTGCTGACTCACCGCATCGCTTACTTAGTCGAGCGGGGCGGTGTGCGTGGCGAAAACATCTTGGCAGCGACTTTCACCAACAAAGCCGCACAAGAAATGCAAGAGCGTCTCTCCCGTTTGGTTTCCGTGGGGCTGTCGCGGCATCATCAGCACGACGGCCTATGGGTGGGGACTTTTCATTCCTTGTGCGCCCGCATCCTGCGCCAAAATGCTGACCGCCTCGGTTTTTCCCGCCAGTTTTCAATTTATGATTCCGAAGATCAACTTGGTGTTATCCGGCAGATTATTTCCGATCTCGATATCGCTTCCGCCAGTCTCACTCCCGGTTACGTGCACTATCGCATTTCTCGCGCCAAAAATGGGCAAGGTGTGATTGCCGGTGACGGCGATAAACGCGATGAAAGTGTTGCGCAAATTTACGCGCATTATCAGAAGCGCCTGCGTGAAAGCAACGCGATGGATTTTGATGATTTGTTGCTTTACCCGCTGGAGCTGTTTCGCCAATATCCGGACATTCTTGCCAGTTACGCGAATCGGTTTCGTTATATTTTGGTCGACGAGTTTCAAGACACGAATCGGACGCAATATGTTTTTTTGCAAGCGCTGGCCAGCCGCACGCGCAACGTTTTTGCCGTCGGCGATGACGATCAATCCATTTATCGCTGGCGCGGCGCGGAAGTCCGTAACATTATCGATTTTGAGCAAGACTTTCCGGATTGCAAGATTTTTCGGCTCGAGCAGAATTATCGCTCGACCCGCAACATTCTCGAAGCGGCGCATTCCGTCATTGCGCACAATCGCCAGCGCCTGCCGAAAAAGCTGTGGACCCAGCGCGAAATGGGCGAGCCGGTCTTGCTGATCCAGGCGGAGAACGAATTTCACGAAGCGCAGATTATTCTCGACAAGATTACCGAAGCGATCAGCTATCATAACGGCGCGCACAACCACACCTTTCGCGATTTTGCGATTCTTTATCGCACCAATGCGCAGTCACGTGTCATCGAAGATACCCTGCGGCGCGCCGGTATTCCCTATGTTATCGTCGGCGGCTTGCGGTTCTACGAGCGCAAAGAAGTCAAAGACGTGCTGGCCTACATGCGGCTGGCGACCAATCCTGCGGACGCCGTGAGTTTGCGCCGGATTATCAACTATCCGTTGCGCGGCATCGGTGAAACAACGATTCAAAAAATCGAGACGTTTGCCCGCGCGAATGGATTGACGTTATATCAAGCGCTGAGCCGCATCGAAGAAATCACGACAATCAAAGCCGGACTGCGCCAGAAAGTGCTCGAGTTTTTTGAATTCATCAATCGTTATGTCAGTCTCAAAACCGAGCTATCGCTGCTGGAATGGGCCAATGCGCTCGTCGACGCCACCGGCATTGTTCGTTTGCTCAAAAGTGAAAACGCGCAAGAACGTATCGACAACATTCGGGAATTGTTGAATTCGGTCAATGAATATACAAAACAAGTTTCCAACGCAACAATCGAAGGTTATCTCGAACGCGTGTCGCTGGTCACCGATATCGATACCTGGGATGAAAAGAGCAACGCCGTGACGTTGATGACTTTGCACAGCGCCAAGGGTTTGGAGTTTCCCGTTGTCTTTATTACCGGCCTCGAAGAAGGGTTGTTTCCGCTAATTCGCGACGGCGCCGTGGATGCTGATCTCGAGGAAGAGCGGCGCTTGTTTTATGTCGGCACCACCCGCGCCAAAGAAAAGCTTTTTCTCTCGCATGCGTCTTGGCGCAATCGTTTCGGTAATGAAAATAAGAGTTGTTTGCCGTCCCGTTTTTTGGAGGAACTGGACGAACAATTTGTGCGCGAGGAAGAAGTTCGCCGGCCGCGTTCGTTCGACGGTTATGACGGTGCGGCGCTGCG
>JAJVHT010000191.1:3575-13263 GCA_022072515.1 bacterium | reverse complement strand
CCGACCAACTGGCCGTGCTCCTGCACCAGAATGGCGGGATAGCGCCGCGCGAGCAAATACTTGGTGTGCTCCAGCGTGTCGTCATGTTGCACAATCGGGAAACTCGGCTCCATCACGGTGCGCACTTCCTGGTTGATTAGATTGGCATTCTCCAACACGCGGCCCATCAAATTGCTTTCTTCGAGGCTGCCCACGGTTTTGCCCTCGTCAATAACGGGCAGTTGCGAAATGTTTTTGGTCTCCATCATTTTTAAGGCGTCGCGCACGGTGGCGGCGGACGGCACGGAAATGAGCGAGGGCAATGCTTTGTGTTTGGCGCTCAACAGGTTGTGCACCAGCGCGCGTTCGATGTCGAGAAAGCGATTTTCTTTCATCCACTCGTCGGAGTAAAATTTCGAGAGGTAATATTTGCCGGTGTCGGGCAGAATCACCACCATGATTTTGTCGGCCGGCAGCTCGCGCGCGACTTTCAGGGCGACATACGCGGCGCTGCCGGAGGAGCCGCCGACGAGCAAGCCTTCCTCGCGGGCGAGACGGCGCGCCATCAAAAACGATTCCTTGTCACCGACGGTATAAACTTCGTCGACATATTCCCAGTGCAGCGTGCCGGGAATGATTTCCTGGCCGATACCCTCGACTTTATAAGGCTGTCCGTGCAGCAAATTTTTTGTATAGAAATGCTCGCGCAAGGCAGAGCCGGCCGGATCGGCGCCGATCACTTTGATGGCCGGATTTTTTTCTTTGAGATATTGCGCCGCGCCGGAAATCGTGCCGCCGGTGCCGACGCCGCAGACAAAATAATCGAGCTGGCCTTCGGTTTGTTCCCAAATTTCCGGGCCGGTGGTGCGATAATGCGCCGCGGGGTTTTCGGGATTGTAATATTGATTGGCGAGAATCGCATTCGGGGTTTCTTGCACGATTTTGGCGGCGACGCTGTGATAGCTTTCCGGCGAGTCGTGCGGCACGGCGGTTGGGCAAATCACCACTTCGGCGCCATACGCTTTGAGCATGCGCACTTTTTCCTGGCTCATTTTGTCGGGCATCGTAAAAATCGCGCGATAGCCTTTGATGGCTGCGGCGAGCGCCAAGCCGGCGCCGGTGTTGCCGCTGGTGGCTTCGACAATGGTGCCGCCGGGCTTGAGCCGGCCGGCTTTTTCAGCGTCTTCGAGCATCGCGAAGGCAATGCGATCTTTGATGCTGCCGCCGGGATTGAGATATTCCACTTTCGCATAAACGGTGGCCTTGAGGCCGGCGGTGACGCGATTCAAACGCACCAGCGGCGTGTTGCCGACGGCTTCAGAAATGTTGCGAAAAACCTTTTTCATTTGCTCTTCCTCACCAGACAATAAAATAAAAAGCCGTGGCGCGACAGCACCAACGGCGATACGAATTTGAGATATTTATTTACGACATTTTATCCAGCAACGACTCGATCAGCGCCAATAAAATTTTGCGCGCGCTGGCCGGTTGGCGCACATCACAAAACATAAACTTGCCCTCCGCCGCCACCGCAATGCCCTCTTCATAAAGCGCCGGTGGAACTGACAGCTTGCCGTTGGCCACGTGTGCCGCCACGACCATCGTGGCGTCGTAACGCGCCGCCAGTTGATCCAGCACCGGCTTCAAACGTTCAAACGACGCCTCATCCTGCCACGAAAACAGGACGATATACCCCAAACATTTTTTCGCCAGTAAATCCCACGCCAGCGCTTCGGCCTCGGATTGCAAGCCGACACCATATAAATGCACCACGAGTTGATCGTTGATCGGCAGGCGTCCGAAGGTGATGTTGTCGTTCGTCAGCTCGATTTTTTGGCAAGCGGATTGGATGAAGAGGCGTCTTTCTTCATGGTTGGGACCGAGAATGGCAATTTCAGCGATACGCATGTCAAAATAGAATCGTCATTCAGCTTGCAAAAGTCTTTCGCGAATCAAGATCAGCTCGCTTTTATTTAAGAAAACGCGATTGCTGTCGCGCCATTGGCCGTCGCGGCGGCGGTCGTGCTTGCGGCGATCTTCCTGGCGGCGCTCGACGCGGCGGCGATCATGCTGCCGCTGCGCGGAATCCGAGGGTTTTTTCAAAATCGATTGAAACGCGCCGCTGATCAAATCATTGGACAGGTGCCCATTTTTATGCAGCGGCTTCAACACCGGCCGCGACTCGCCGGCGGGTTGATTTTCCGTCCAGGGCAGGGCCTTCAACACGTGCCGCTCGTAAAGATTTTTGATCACCGTCAACGCGCGGAGATCGTCAAACTGGCTTCCCTCGACCAGATCGATGATGCGTTTGGAGCCATTTTTGCCAATGAGCAGCAACAATCCTTTTTCTTCTTCGTTTATTTTGGTTTTGCCGGCCTCGCCGTTCAAGTTGACGACGGATTGCAGCGGCGGCAGTTGATTCGATAGCTGTTCCCAGCGATACATCCGCGTCATGCCTTCGGAAATCAGATCGCGCGTCGAAGCCGTCAACGAACGCGAACGATTGTGCGTCCGGATGTCGACATGGAAGGAGCCTTCCGTCCAGGTGAACATGCGCAGCAGAGCGCGGCGCGGCTCCAAATTTTCCAGCGTGGCATCGACGACTTGCCCGTCGGTAATGAACACCGAACCTTCTTGGGTGGCGTGCCGCAAACGGATGACAGCGGTTTTGTTGCCGACTTCGAGCGTTTGCAAAAGATCGACGAGGCTCATCTCGCTGAGGCTGCCGCTGAAGCCGCGCGCTTGCCGATCCGGCGTGGTCGCGTGCAGCTCCGCTTCGCGAATCAAGCTGTCGATGCGCGCGACGGTTTCCTCCGGATCGAGCGGCTTTTGTAAATAGTCGTCCACCGCCAATTTCATGGCGCTCACCCGTTCGTCCAGCGTTTTGAGATTGCCCGTCAGAATGAAGGGCAGCGCCGGCTGAGCCGCCAGCTTGCGGATTTCTTGCAATAGGTGCGGGCCGTCCATCTGCGGCAAACGCATCTCCGCGACAATCAGATTGGGATGAAAACTTTCGACCATCGCCAATGCTTCCGGTCCGTTCGTCGCGATGCGGACTTCATATCCCGCGGTGACGAGCGCTTTCCGCAGCGCTATAATATCATTCGGCTCTTTCTCAGCGAGAAGTATTTTCTTGCGATCCATAATTCACAACATCTGTTCGTCGTAGCACCCTTGTGCAATACACAACCAGCCATGAAAATCAATAGCAAATCTGATGCCCGCGAACGCCATTTGATTCAGATGTTTAAAAAGCTTTGCAAAAATTTATTTTTATCTGAACCCTACGCCCTGCTCATCTCAAATCAGCGCGCCAATGTGCGACAACTGTCGTTCCGGTGTGACAGTGAAATTACTTTTTCCAAAACCGCTCGCAGCAAATTCCTTTTGGGGGAAAGCGACCCTATTGTTTTTGAACGCCGGCCGTGTTCTGCGCACTCCAGCGCTGTAAATTTGCCTCGCTGGTAAAGCCTTTCAAAAATTCTAAGACCGAGAGCTTGTCGGTCGGCGTACATTCTTGCAGGAAATCCGCGGGGACGATATTGAGCAAATCGCGCAGCGTATCGGCGGACATATTTTTTTGGTCGGCGGATTTGATGATGGCGATGCCCAGCGGGCGGCGATAAACATTCTTGAGCATGTTGAGCAAATAGCTGAGATACTCGAGACGCTCTTTGCGATGGGCTTCGATGATCACGACGTAGCCGATCAAATCTTCGCCGGCGGTGTCCAACAATCGCGTGAATTGCTGCTCCATCGAAATGCCGATGATCTCGAACGGCTGCGACTCGACTTTGCGCTCGCCAATTTCAAAATATTGAAACACGGCGCTTTGCAAGCGGCGCAGTGAAGACTCGGCGCCCAGCAGGCTGCGCACCATCGGCGAAACGAGCAGGCCTTCGCGCCCGATAATCACCAATTTCGGTTTCGCGGCCGGACGGCTCTTGAGCAACTGCGACAAACAAGCGGTGATGGAGTCGACCGGTTGCAGCGGCGCAACTGTTTCGCTCGAGATTGGCGTGACCGGCAGCGGGGTGACAACTTGCGGCGCCATCGGCGCAACGGGTGTCGGGACGGGTTCAATGCTTTGTGGCACAACCGGCATTGGTGGAGCAACCGGCGCGCCCGGCATTGGAACCGGCGGAACACTTTTTTGAACAGGTGGAACTGGCGTCACCGGTTCACTCCGCATTTCCACCGGTTCAAAGACTGGCAAAGCACTGGGCGGTGGCAATTCGGGCGCTGGCGTTATGGGTGCGCTGGGCTTTTGCACCGGCGCGCTGATTTCCGAGGCCGGAGGCGGCGTTATCATCGTCGGTGGTGTCGTCACCAGCTCATTTTGCATTTGCAAGCTGGCGAGCACGGCTTCCATGGCCTCCGGCGAGTCGACTTCAATCGTCTTGGTTTTGGTTTCCGGCAAGGCGGCGGGTTCGACAAGAGACAATGGCGGCGCCTCGGGTTTTGCCGATTCTTTCGGTTCGGCGGCCGGTTCCGGTGTGGTTTCCGTTAATTGGCTGCCAAATTTTTTCGCAATTTCCGGCGGCCGGGTGGAAGCTCCACCCGTTGCAGTTGGAACCGCCTCATCTAAAATTTCAACAATCGACGCTGGCGCTGCCGGCTTGTCGTTACGGGTTTTGAAAACTGGCGGCAGCGTTTCGCCCGCTTCGGTTTTCGCTTCAACGGTTGGCGGTTCAGCAACCGGCGGCGCAGGTAGCCGCGGCACCACGGGCTTGTCCAAAATCGGCGGCGCCGCCGTTGGGCGCTGCATCAAATCGTTGAGATCGATCGGCAGTGACTCCGGCTTGGGCGTTGCCTCTTTGGGCGGTGTAACTTCTTGGCGTTCATTGCGAATCTGCAAGGCGGCGGCAATGGCTTCGAGCGGTTTTTCAATTTTCTTCGGCGGCTCTTCGGGTTGCGCATCTTCGCCAAAAGCTTCGAAATCATCTTGCAAAGCGGCGGGCATAATAACTTTGGGCGGTGGCGGCTCCGAAGTCCGGACGGGCGGTGGCAATTTCGTGGCCGGTGGCGCCGCCGGCGCTTCATCGTGTTTCGTTTCAATCGTTATCGTCCGCGCCTCTTTCGGCTTTCGTTCTATCGGAACAGCCGTCGGAATATCCGGCCGGCGCAACGCTTGCGGTGACATCTCCTTTTCGGTGGGACGGCCGGTGAAGCGAGACTCGACGTTCTGGCCAAGATCGAGCTTTTCGATAATCTTCGGCTCGGCAATGGTGGAAACCATGTCGCTCATTTCGTCGTCGCCGGCAAATGTGGATTTCGCCGGTTTGATGAAGCCTTGTTGATAGAGCTTGACCAGACGTTCGAGTGTTTTAATATCGTCGTAATTGCTTTCGTCAATCACTTGCAGAATGTCGCGCTTGCCGTCGATCAGGGAAATGAATTTGGCGACGTCGGTGGTCAGCTCGCGCTTGATAATGATGTTGCGGAACGTTTCGGTGGTCATGAACGTGGTTTCCGGCGACGGCAGCATTTTGAACAGGCGCTCGCGCTCTTCCATGCGTTTGAAGCCCTGCAGCAGCAGCCCGAGGTTGCTCACGGCGATTTCGTCCGGCACGTTGATCTCTTTGAACGTCATGGTAAAATGGCCGCGCTTCCACGGCAGCATTTGATAGACGGCCTTCTCGGCCTTCAAATTGCCGAGCGAAGAGTTGATCACGGCGCCGTCGCGAAAATAAATCTCGCCGCTCTTGTTGTTGGCGTTGTACAGCGTGAGAATGCCGGTTTTGCGCTCCATGCCGAAATTCTCGATGAGATCGATCACGCTAAATTCCTCCAGGCGCCCCGCCAGCTTGCGCGTCGATTCGATTTCCTCTTCACGAATGCGCTCCATGCGGCGCAAAATCATCCGCACGCGCGCGATGACTTCCTTGACATGCAGCGGTTTGATCATGTAATCTTTCACGCCGCCCCGCAGGCTGCGCACACGATCTTGCAGCTCGCGCCGGTTGGTCAGAAACATCAAGGGAATGGAAGAGGTGACCGGATCGGCTTTCAATTTTTCGAGCAATTGAAAACCGTCGAGCTTGGGAAGATTGACTTCCGAGAGGATGAGATCGGGCACATCGGAAGAAATTTTCTGCCAAGCCTGCAAGCCGTCCGAGGCGACGATGACTTCAAAGCCGGAGGCTTCGAGGCTTTCGCGAAGAATCTGCAGGTTCTTCGGATCGCCGTCCGCGACGAGAATAGTTGGATTATCCATTTGTTCAGCCGCAAAATTTGCCGTTACGAATGAAGGAAATTAATGTCTTGTCAACCCGCAAAGCCAATCCATAATTATTTGCACAAATCTCCGCTCCCAATGACATACTACGCACAATAAAAATAGTTGCGGGTTAACTAACCAATATAAAGGAAATCTGTAAACCTGTCAAGGTTTTTTTAGTGGAAAAAGAAGGGCAAGACAGCGCGATTGCAACTTGATTTGACTCAAGTTAACCGCGGCTGCTTCAGCGCAGGCAAACAAGCAAGGGGCGAGGCGGAATGAGCTTGATATTAACAAAATTTCATCCGGCAAAATTTTCAAATTGCCCATTTTGCGGAATGACAAGCCCACAATATCCCGAAAGCCGGCAAATGGGAAGAGGATGACTGCGTTTCCCGGCAGGCAGCCCAAACCGAGGATGACCTGCAACGCAGTCCTTCAACCACACCTCCAGCCCACACAGAGGTTTTTATCGCAACAGCCTGGATTACGCCCTTTGGGGCTCAGTGAGTTTTTGCGCCATCTCGACCACGACCGGTGAAACCGGCTGGCGAATTTCTTGGTCGAGAATGCGATAAAACAACTCCATCAAGCGAATGCGCTTTTGGCAAGCGTCGCAGACCAGAAAATGTTGCTCAAATTGCTCGAACAACTCACGGTTTTGATGCGCCGACAACAGAATGTACTCCAACGATCCGGCATCGGGGCAGCGCTCGTCAATCTCCTCCATCATGAAGGGGACCACGTCTCTCCGGTAGCGCGACAGGTTCTTGTTCATGCTCATGTCGTGAAAAGTTAGGGATTGCGGCGATGTTCCATATCACCGAGAGACCACTCGTACGGATACTTGCGTTCACCGTATTGTCGACCTCGATAGCGATCTTTCAGTTCAGGAGGCCTTTTAAAACTCACTCAATACGTACCGACAATCCCTAACATTCACGGAAAAAGTGCCGACGCCCTTTTTAAAAAAAATTAAGGGCAGCCGGAACGTTTTCGTAATTCGTCCGCGCTGACCAAAAGCAAAACGACACGCAAAGTCACCGCGCCGCCCGGGCTTTCGGGGCGGTCGCGTGACTTGGCGTGCGAGTTTTGAAACTACGAAATTGTTAGAGCAAATCTTTGAGCAATTCGCGAAACCATTTTTTCGTCAATTTCCCGAGATACTCAAAAATGGTGCGCTCTTCTTCGCGATAACGCCGTTGGGTTAAATCCGGAATGTATTTGCGCAGATGGCGGAAATACGATTCGATTTTTTTGCTGTGCGTGATGTCGTCCAGCACATCCGCGAGCGTCTTAAAGTAAATCTCGCCCTTCTCCGTCGAGACTTTGCCGCTGGCGACGTACTGGCTGTGAATCTTCTGGCGAACGCGTTGCAACACGCGTTTCTTCGCGCGCTCGATTTCTTTCAAACGCACATAATCGAGCGGCGAGATATCTTCGATTTGGGAAATCAGGCGGGTGCGCACCATTTCGAGATTCGTGTGGCGAATCAGGCGGGCAACCACATCGGTTGGAAGAAAATTCTGGAAACGCTCGTCGGTTTTCACCACCGAGAGCATTTTACGAATCGTGGTAGAAACGTGGTCTTTGGCGGTCGACAGCTCCAAATAATTGTTCTTCAGCGTTTTTTCCGGAATGCTGGGCTTGGCTTTGCGCAGATAAACCAGCTCTTCTTCCGACAACTCATTGGCTTTGACCACCGGCATGACATTCACCGGCGCGGGAGCCGGCACCGGTTTGCCTTTCGGGGTTTCCTTCAGCAGCGCCGGCGGGCCGGATTTTTTCTTTGCCGTCTCGGCATAAGCCTCGGCGTGCGCCAAGCTGCGCCCGGCTGGCGCGGCGTTGCGCACGAAAATATATTCGCGGCCCATCTCGCGGAAAATGCCCAAATCTCTGGCGTTTTTCACGGCGACGCGAATATTGCGGATGATCTTCGCGCCTTCGGGATCGCGCTCTTTGAAGATTCGCGACAACTCCTGCTTGGTTTTCTTGATCACCAGGCGGCGCAGCATGATCAGCAGCTCAACATCATTCAACTCGCTATGGCCGTCGAGATACGGTCCGAAGTAGCGGCGCAACTGCACAAACTCGTTGTTCTCGTTGCGCATGAAAAGACCGGCGACGCAATCGATTGCCATATCCTCAAGCTCGCCGCTTTTGCCGCGGCGCTCCCAGCGAATATGTTTGCCGATCACTTCCTGATACTTCAGGTAGCTCAACGAAATTTTTTGAACCAAATTGATAAACTCACACAGTTCCCCTTGCGAATATCCCCCTTGTACGATCCTCGGAACAAGGTAAGAAAGTCTTTTGGCGTCCATCTGATGCGTCTCAAAGTTGCGTGAACATCCCCTGTGGATTACTGCACGAATTCGCCAACCGAAGGGATCAATCCTAATCTCCCTGGAATTCACACGACGGCTACGACTCGCACAAAGGTTAATTAAGTTATAAACGCAGTTCTTTTTAGCAAACGATATACCAGGCGCTGGGCGCGGACTAAAATACGAATGCTACATTATTTTATAGTTAGCGGGATTTTTTGGCGAAAATTAACGGAAAAATTCCGGCAAATCAACCTAAGCTGTCTTAGGGTGAGACAATGTTTCTGGGTGAGATTTTAAATATTCTTTAATATAGCTACCAAGGCCATTGAATGCTTAAAAATAAATAGCGTAACGCAGTTTTTTCGGTGTGCAATGACGGCTGTCGCATGAAATAAGCAAATACCTTTTTGTTATTGGAACGCTACGCGCGTGAGGTTTTAGATGCAGAAAAGGCTGTGCGCTAAAATTTTTTCGAGGAAAAGAGAAAAATATTTTTACGGCAAGGGCCAAGCGGCGCTTTCTTTTTATGAACGCCGGTTGCTTTCCCAAAATTTTGTGCTATATTGCCTTGTTGCGTTGTCCGGCAATTTTATGTAACCTTTTCTTCCCACCGCAGTCTTTATGAATGAACGCATCAATAACCAACGAGAGGCGCAACGCGGGTGAGCGAGCTGGCAGACAATGTGATCATGTTTAAAGTCCGGGACGGCGAGATCGGCAAACTCGGTATCTTGTTCGAGCGCCATCATGTGCCGCTTTACAATTATTTCTTGCGGCAAACCGGCCGGCGCGACGCGAGCGAAGATTTGGTGCAGGAAGTTTTCCTGCGCATGTTGAAGTACCGGCAAAGCTATCGCGGTGAAAGTCAGTTCACGGTGTGGATGTATCGCATCGCGCGCAATTCATGGGTGGATTATTACAAGAAAGCCAAACGCGAAATGCCGTGGGATGAAGACGCCGGCGAACCCCTCAGTGAGGATCCGACTCCCAATGAGGCTTTGGAAGAAAACCAAACGCTCTCTCAGCTTCGCACGGCATTGGCCAGGCTGTCGCCGGAAAAGCGCGAGGTTTTGGTGCTCAGCCGTTATCAAGAGATGAAGTATGAAGAAATCGCCGAACTGCTCGGCTGCGCGGTGGGAACGGTGAAGGCGCGCGTGCA
>JAJVHT010000191.1:0-3475 GCA_022072515.1 bacterium | reverse complement strand
TGATTGATTTGATTGTCGAGATGCGCGAAAAGCAAGCGACGGCAGCGCTCAAACAGCTCATCGCGAATGAAAAAATCAACGCCGACGTCAAGCAACGCGCCGAATGGGGCATTCAACAATTATTGTAACCCAGACGGCCCGTCTGGTATGCCGAGGAGAAGATCATGAAGTCTGCTCATTTAACCACGTTCTGTTGCCTTCTGGCCGTCGCTGTCAACGCGCAAAGCTGGAAGATCGAGAAAAAAGAAGAGATCCGGCAAACGCTCAAGTTTTCCAACCCTGCGGCTGCGAAGGAAGTGGAAGTCGATAATGTCTTTGGCGCGATCACCGTCACGGGTTATGACGGCAACGAGGTGCAGCTTGTCGCGCACAAAACGATTTTTGCGCGTTCGCCGGAAAAAGTCGAGGAAGCGTTACAGGACGTGCAGTTGGAGATCAGCGAAAAGAACAACACGATTCGGCTTTATGTGGATGGCCCATTTCGCTGCCAGAATTGCCGCGGCCGACAGTATTCCGGCTACGAAGTAAAATTTGATTTCGAGCTGAAAATTCCGCGCCCCGCCGACTTTTATCTCAAGACCGTGAATGACGGCGATATCAAAGTGACTGAGGTCGCCGGCGAGTATGAAGTGGAGAATATCAATGGCGGCATCGAGATGCTGGAAGTTTCCGGCACGGGCCGGGTTTATGCGCTCAACGAAGATGTCAAAGTGCGGTTCAAGAAAAATCCCACGGGTGGCGCTTATTTTGGCTCACTCAATGGCGATGTGGAAATCTCGTTCCGGCCCAATCTTTCGGCGGATTTTCGTCTCAAGACGTTTAACGGCGAGGTGTACACGGATTTCCCGGTGACTTATCTGAGCAACGCACCGCCGTCGCGCGAGAATTATAAAGGAAAAAGCGTTTATAAATACGATAAGGCCGCCCGCGTGCGGGTGGCGCAGGGCGGTCCGGAGTTGAGTTTTGATGCGTTCAATGGTGATATTCGGATTGTCAGGCGGGAGGAGTAAAACGTAAGATGTAAAGTGCGATTTGTAAAATGTAAATCATAAAACGTGAGGTTTGAAAAAATGAAGAGAATTCTTTTGTTGTTGGGATCATTGCTTTGGGCGGCTGCCGCTTTTAGCCAGGAGCCGCCGCCGGATCGTTTGACCGTCGCCTTCAGCGATCCAGCACGGCCGGGTGTGCTGAAAGCCAGCTTGATGAACGGCGGCATGACGATCAAGGCTTATGATGGCAAGGAAGTGCTGGTGGAGGCCCGCATCCGTCCGGAAAAACCGTCGCGCCGGGAAATGACCGATAAAAAGAAAATGGGCATGCAGCGCCTCGCCATTATCTCCACCGGTTTGACGGTGGAAGAAGAGGACAACGAAATGCGCATCGGCGCAGAGACGATGAACCGCACAGTGGATTTGACGATTCAAGTGCCGAAAAAAATTTCGTTGAAACTGAGCTGCCTCAATGACGGCGACATCAAAGTCGAGGGCGTGAGCGGCGAGATCGAAGTGAACAATCAAAACGGCGCGATCACCATAACGGATGTTTCCGGCTCCGTGGTGGCGTATGCGCACAACGATGACATTACGGTGAGTTTTGCGAAGGTCGAGCCGGACAAAGCGATGTCATTTGTCTCCTGGAATGGCGATGTGGATGTCACTTTTCCGCCGGAAGTGCGGGCGAAAGCCAAAATGAAAACCAACAACGGCGAGGTTTATAGCGACTTCGAGGTCAAGCTCGAAGCTGCGGCCAATCGCGTGGAAGAAGACGGCCGCAAGGAAGGCGGCAAATACAAATTAAAAGTGGAAAAAGCCGTCTACGGCCTCATCAACGGCGGCGGGCCGGAGATGCAGTTTTCGACGTACAACGGGGATATTTATATTCGGAAGGGAAAATAGAGAAGTTTTCGTAACGATTCAGCACCGCCCGGGCGCTTAGTTCGGTGAGCACAAGATTGAGCCGCTCGCATAAAATGAGCGCCCGGACGGTGCAAGCAGATCGTTAGAACCACGCGTCTTTTTCGTAATACCATCCATCCTATCTCATGATCATATCAAAACAATCTTCGATGTGCATGTATCCTTAGTGTATGGCGCGTTTGAGCACCATTGTCGCACTGATAACTTTATGCGCTAAAATATCATACTCTTCACGTTGCTGACGAATATACATTTCAAACAGATTGGCTTTTTCTGGATATTTCACCACCAATTCATGACATCTTTTTTCGATATGATGCAACTCTTCATCATACGTCTTTTCCTGCTCTTCAGTAGCACTCGGTAGAATTGCATCAATCAATTGCATCCCGGCAGCATGGATTTGTTGGAGTAACTCGCCTTTTTTGAGCATCAACGGATGCGCAAACGAACTGGAATCCTCAATATATCCGTCATCTATGATGATAAGGCCAGTTTCATTCAACGCTGGGGATACCCGCGATAAAGTTTCGTAATAGTTTCCGAATACCGGGCCAATCGCGCCTAATATAATGACATCTGCCATCGTGATCTCGTGGATACGTTGCCTGAGGTCATTCACTTCAAAGGAACACAACGAATCAACCTGGAATGCTTTGGCCTTGATCTGCGCTTCGCGAATAAATGGTTCTATCGCATCAATTCCCAAACAATGACACTGTAATTCAGCGGCCAATCTGATACTGACGGCTCCTTTTCCACACCCTAAATCGACAATCTGAAGGTGTTGATAATTTGTTTCATACTGCTTGACGAGATCTTTAATCACAGCGGGTGAAGTCCCGATCTCCCAAAAATCTTGCAAAATATATGGGAGAAACGGGATCAATTCATTGTTTGTACAATCCATTGAATTGGCGATGCTTTGCTCTATTGAATTCATGATCTCTCCTATCTGCGATTCTTGCTGTTGTCTCTTGCACTGGTGAGAATGATTCTAACTCGTTAGGCGTGGAATGTTTATAGAAGAAAAACACAAAATCTTTGCCCAACTCCTTAGGAGTGGCATATGACCGGCTTGAGAGGTGATGTCGTCAACCAGATTTACATGTCACTCCTTTGGAGTTTGCAAATGAATGGCGTTTGGTGCTATAAACATTTGACTTCTACGGAGTCATCGGCTTATTCCCGCCCTTTCACAATTTTGACCTCATCAAACTCGTGGCGAAGCGGCGTTTCATTGTAATTGCCGGCGAGATAGGGGTTGTGATTGCACGTAAAGCGCGCGACCAAAGCGGAAATTTCTTGCAAAGGCATGGCCATGTGTTGGAAGTTTAATATTTGCTGGAGATGTTTGCTGCGATCCGCACGCAACTGTTTACAATATAATGGCCAGAGGGCAAAAGTCAATTTAAATTCTCTCTCGACTGATGATGCCATATTCGTACCATCGCCGTTAGAAGATTTATCTTTGTCCGGTTTCTTCACTTGCAGACTTTCGCCGGTAAATATTATCATTTATTATTTACGTTTAAATAGAACTGACCGGACACCTCAAC
>JAJVHT010000214.1 GCA_022072515.1 bacterium | reverse complement strand
CGAACGGCGACGGCGATCGCCATGTGATTGTGATCGATCGCGACAACTGGAGATTGTACGAGCTGTTTGCCGCCTACCCGCAAAACGGCGGCGCCAGTTGGCGAGCCGGCTCGGGCGCGATTTTCGATTTAAATTCCAACGCGCTGCGGCCTGCCGGCTGGACTTCCGCCGATGCGGCGGGTTTGCCGATTTTTCCCGGCCTCGTGCGCTACGACGAGGTGGTCGAGCAAAAAGCGATTCGCCACGCGCTGCGTTTTACCTGTCCGGTGACGCGGCGCGCGTACATTCATCCGGCGCGCCACTTCGCCAGCTCTCGCACCGACGCCAATCTGCCGCCGATGGGAATGCGCGTGCGCTTGAAAGCCAATTACGATATTTCTTCATTTCCCGCCGAGGCACAGGTCGTTCTCACGGCCTTGAAAAAATATGGCATGTTCCTCGCCGATAATGGCAGCGCCTGGTATCTCAGCGGCGCGCCGGATGCGCGGTGGAATGATGATCATCTGCATACTTTGCAACAGGTAAAGGGCGAAAATTTTGAAGTCGTGAAGATGGGGCTCTTGGTCACCGAGTAAGCATTACAAAAATATCTTATCTTTGATAGCGCTGCGCTATTCCACTTCATTTGTAACTATTCAGTACCGCCCGGGCGCTCGAATCTGCATGCAAAAACGAATTGGCGCGATAACATAAATCTCAAAAATTGGCGCCCGGGCGGTGAAATAGCTGAATAGTGACCTTCATTTGATCTCGCGTTAATTTCTCCTCCACAACTCGACTCCCCAATTTCAGAAACTCCCCGGTCGTAGCTCGGGAACGTGTTTTATGCCATACTACCAACGGGGATTTCTTTGGCAGCAGAAAAACCTGGCTAATTTTTTAAAATAATGTATAAAAATTATGGATAAGGCTCTCGTGGTGTACAAAGGTGATGTAACAAATTTTATTATGATTGAAACTATTCTAAACAAGAATAGTATACAACAGAACAAATTTTTCGAATTACGCTGAGATTAACGAGGTCAAATTATTAATGTCCAAAAACGAAATCGCAATTCTCGGCTTGCTGGCTGAGTGCCCGATGCACGGCTATCAGATTCACCAGCAAATCAAAGAACGGGAGATGGATTATTGGGCGAAAATCAAGCTGCCTTCAATTTACAGCACGTTAACGCGCTTGGAAGAGCAGGGCTTGATTAGCTCCGGCAAAGAAAAAGTCGGCAATACGCCCGAGCGCACGGTTTACTCTCTCACGCCGGTGGGCCGCGAAGAACTGGGCGAGATGGTGCAGAGTTTTTTGCGCGAAGATGACCACCCCGAGTGGCTCTTCGGCCTGGGGGTGGCGTTTATCTGCGGCGCGGCGCGCGAGAAGGTTCTGGAAGCGCTGCAACTGCGCAAACAAAACCTCGAAAAACATTTGCACGCATTAACGCAGGAAGCCGAAAACTATAAAGGTAAAATTCCATTCAATTGGTACATGCTGGTTGAGCATGCCACTAAACACATGCAGCTCGATTTGGCGTGGTTGGATCGCTTGATGGACACCGTGCAAACGGTGGAGCGCTGGACACCCGAGTGGCAATGCTCCGAATGCGCCGAAAAAAAGGAAGCACAAGCTTTCAGCTTGGCAGCGGCTCCGGCTGCCGGTTAATTTAAATCTGCCTGCGGTTCGCCTGCTTGCAAAAGTTGATGATAAAAATAAGCGTGGCAAGATAATCTTTAAGGAGAAACATAAATGAAACACGTAACCTGGATGCTCGTCACTGGTTGCTGTTTGCTGGTTGCTGGTGCGTTTGCACAACCAGCGGGCGATGACATGACGATCACGCCGCCGAATGGCAAAATTCTCAAATTAGATGAAGCGATTCAAACGGCGTTGGAGAAAAATCTTCAGCTCAAAGCGGCGCGCAAAGGCGCGAGCGCGGCAAGCTGGGGCGTGAAAAATGCCTATACGCAATTTTTGCCGAGCGTCAATCTCGGCCTGACTTATGCGCGGTTGGACGGCAGCACGCTGGATCGCGCCAACGCATTTTATAATTTCGTGAATGATCCGAACAATGCGGCGTTTCTTCCCGACGAGCTGCGGCGCAATGTACGCCCCGGGGCCTGGCGTGATTCTTATGGCCCCTCGATCAGCGTGACGCAGCCGATTTTTACCGGCGGCACGCTGCTCGCCAACGTCAGTGTGGCGCAAGCGCAAGACTTGACGGCGCAAGCAAATCTATCCAATACCGAGCAGCAGGTGATTTACGAGACGCAGCAATCTTATTTCAACGTGCTGCGGGCGCAAGAGCTGCTCGTCGTCGCGAAAGATTTTTTGCAAACCGCCGAGGAGCATTTGAGCAGCGCGCGCAAGCAAGTCGACGCCGGTTTGCGCAGCAAGACTGAAATTTTGCGTTGGGAAGTGCAAAAAGCCAATGCCGAAAATTTTTTGGCGAGAGCCGAAAACGGTTTGGCGCTGTCGCGTCCCGCGCTCAATCAAGTGCTCGGCCTGGAATTGAACACCGACTATGCGGTCGCGCCGGTGGAAGATTTGCCGCTGAGCATTCCGGCGACTGTTGATGAGCAAATCGCCACGGCGCTGCGCAAGAACCCCGGTGTGCAGGTGATGGAAGCCAACGTCGATCTCGCCGGCGCGGTGGTGAAAGTCGAGCGCTCCAATTTTACGCCGAAAGTTGCGCTGGCCTACAACTACAGTTGGGAAGCGAACAACACATTGAAGCTCGACAGTTACAAAACGTGGTCGCTGGCCGTTGCCGCGCAGTTTCCGATCTTCAACAGTTTTCGTGATTATACTAATTTGCAGAAAGCCCAGGAGACGAAGGCGCAAACGGAAGAGTTGCAGAAAAATTTTGAGCGCGGGCTGAGTCTACAAGTCTTGCAGGCCTCGCAAAATCTCGACCTGGCCAAAAAACAAGTTGCCCTCACGGAAAAGGCCAAAGCACAAGCCGAAGAAAATTTTCGCGTGATCAAAAAATCCTACGAAGTCGGGCTCGCTTCTAATCTCGATTTTCTTGACGCGCAAAATACGCAAAGCCAAGCGCGCTGGGATAATGTGAATGCCAAATATGATTTTCTGTTGGCGAAAACCGCGTTGGCGCAGGCGATGGGTGTGTTGCAGCGGTAAAAAATTTAAAATTTCAAATTATCTCGATCTAAATTTTTTGAAAACGAGATCACTTATGAAAGCTAAAACGATTCTGATAACAATACTCGCGACTATCGCCGTCAGTTTTGTCGCTTGGAGCCGTTGGAAATCCGACAAGCCCGCCAATGCGGCGCTGGCGGGCCTGCCGCTGGCGGTTAAAGTGCAAGTGGCGCAGCCGGCGGCGATGACCCAAACACTCGCGGTTTCCGGAACGCTGGCCGGCGAAAACGAGGCGACGGTGATTGCCGAAACCAACGGCAAAGTGCTGACCGTTAAAGCGCAAATCGGTGATTGGGTCAACAAAGGGCAAACGATTCTGCAAGTGGAAAATGATTTGAAACAGGTAGCGCTCGAACAGGCCAAGGCGCAAGCGATGACGGCGCAAACGAATTATGAGAAGGCGCAGAAAGATTTGAAACGCTATGAAGAGCTGTTCCAAGATCAAATTGCGACGCAGAATGATATTGAGAATGCGCGGCTCGCGGCCCGCGCCGCCGAGGCGCAGTTGAAGGGCGCCGAAGCGGCGCTGCAATTGGCGCAGCGCCATTATGATGATACGGCAATCAAAGCTCCGCTCACCGGCAGGCTGGCTGATCGCTACGTGAATCAGGCCGCGATGGTGATGCCCGGTGATAAGATCGGGGTGGTGGTGGATGCGCGCAACATGAAACTGCGCACCAGCGTCGCGGAAAATGAAGTCGGGTTGCTGCGAATCGGCCAACCGGTCGAAGTTGTAGCCGATGCGTTGCCCGGCGTAAAATTTTCCGGCAAGGTTTTGACGGTTGCTCAAAAAGCCAATATGGAACGTACCTATCCCGTCGAAATTCTCGTGCAGAACGACAAGGCCGAATCGCTGCGGAGCGGTATGTTTGGCCGTGCCATCATTCAAATAGCCAGCGCCAATAATGCCATCGTCGTGCCGAGCGCGGCCGTGTTCTCTGACGCGGCCCGGAGCACTTATGTTTTCGTCGAAGCGAATGGCGTCGCCAAACGCGTCGAGGTACAAGTGGGCATGCAGCAAGATCAGCAGGTGGAAATTGCCCACGGCCTCGCTGCCGGCGCGCGCGTTGTGGTGTCCGGACAGCAGCGTTTGACGGACGGCACGAAAGTCGCCGTTCAAGAATAGGAGCATCGGCAACAGAATTGGTGGATCGTTAGAGTAATGGATTTCTGGAGTCCTGTAGTGTTGGAATTTGCAATATCCCACCCAACAAAAGTCCATTAATCCGTCTTTCCAGCAATCCAATATTCCAAATTAGGCAGATATATGAAACTCACTGAAGTCTCCATCCAACGCCCGGCCTTCATCACGATGGTATTTGTCGCCCTGGCGGCGCTCGGCCTCTTTGCCTATTCGCAAATGGGCGTCGATTTGTTACCGAAGATGGATTGGCCGATGGTCTCGGTGGTGACCGTTTATCCCGGTGCGGGCCCCAAAGAAGTGGAAACCGCGGTTTCCAAGCCAATCGAAGAAGCGCTGGCGAGTCTCAATGGATTGAAACACGCGCGCTCATTTTCCAATGAAGGTGTGTCCGTGGTGTTGGCGGAATTTTCCTTTACCACCGATGTCGAAACCGCGACCAACGAAGTGCAGCGCAAAATCGACGGCGTGCGCGCCGATTTGCCCAAGGAAATTTACACGCCGACGGTGACGAAATCCGACATCAATGATTTTCCGATTGTGCGCCTGGCGATGAGCAGCAAGACGCTCGAGGCGCGCGCGTTGTATCAATTCGCGGATGAGCATGTCTCGCAGCGCCTCGAACAGCTTCCCGGGGTGTCGAGCGTGGAAATCGTCGGCGGCCAAAAGCGCGAGATTCGCATCGAAGTCGACAACGATCGCCTGCGCGAGTACAATCTTTCGGTGTTGCAAGTGAGCCAGGCGCTGCAGCGCGAAAATCTGGACTTCCCGACGGGCAAGATCAACTCGCCGACGAATCAGTACATCGTGCGCGTCGCCGGTAAATTCAGCACACCGGAAGCGATGAACAACATTGTGCTCGCGGCCCAGGGCGACAGCAAGGTCTATTTGCGCGACGTGGCGAAAGTGCTGGATACTTACAATGAAGACATCACGTACACGCGTTTGAACGGTGAAACCGCCATCGGCCTGTTCTTGCAGCGGCAATCCGGCGCCAATTCCGTGCAAGTGGCGGCCCTGGCCAAAGCCGAGCTGGAAAAAATTGAAAAAGAGCAAAACGGCCGGGTGCATTTTGAAATCGCCCAGGACATTACCCGTTTCACGCTGCATTCGGTGGATGAAGTGAAGCGCGATCTCGGCCTCGCCGTCTTGATGGTGGCGATCGTGTTGTTCGTCTTCTTGCACAGCTTCCGCAACTCCTTCATCGTGTTGCTGTCGATTCCGACGAGCTTGATCACCACCTTCATCATGATGCAAGCGTTCGGCTTCACCATCAATCTTGTTTCATTGATGGCGCTGGCGCTGGTGATCGGCATTCTGGTCGACGACTCGATCGTCGTGCTGGAGAATATTCACCGCCATCTCGAAAAAGGCGAAGCGCCCAAAACTGCGGCGCTCAAAGGCCGCAGCGAGATCGGCTTTGCGGCCATCGCCATCACGCTCGTGGACGTCGTCGTGTTCCTGCCGATTGCGTTGATCGGCGGCATCGTCGGGAAAATTTTCAAGGAATTCGGTCTCACCATCGTCGTCAGCACTTTGCTTTCTTTGTTTGTTTCCTTCACGTTGACGCCGATGCTGGCCTCGAAATGGTCGCGCGCCGGCTCGACCACTTTGCGCTGGCGCTGGCTGCATTTCCTGATTGGAAAGTTTGAAGGTTTCCAGGAAAAATTGAATACGCAGTATCAGCGCTTACTCGCATGGGGATTGGATCATCGTCCCCTCGTCGTGCTTGTCAGCATCGCGCTATTGATATTCAGCCTGACCCTGGTGCCACTCGGACTCATTGGCACCGAATTTATGAGCGAAGCTGACCGCGGCGAATTTGCCGTGAATCTCGAAATGCCCATTGGCACGGCGCTGGACATTACCGATGGCGCCGCTGCGCGCGTGGAAAATATTCTGGCGAGCATGCCGGAGGTCACGCGTTATTTGTCGACGATCGGCAAATCGCAAAACGAGTGGACGAGCGCCAAACGGCCCAATGTCGCGCAAATTTCTGTCACCTTGCAAGATAAACGCCAACGCGAACGCAGCACTGCTGCAGTGATGAACGATATTTCCAGACAAGCGGCGGCCATCCCCGGTTTGACCGTACGCATGAGCCCGATCAGCATGTTTGGCGCGGCGCAAGAGGCGCCTCTGCAAATCGAAGTGAAAGGCCCGGATCTGGAAACGCTCGCGACGGTTGCCGACAAAATTGCAGCGATTACGGTGAAAACTCCGGGCACGCGTGACGCCAAAAGCTCGTGGGAAGAAGGCCAGCCGGAAATCAAAATTTCGGTTGACCGCGACCGCGCGGCGCAGCTCGGTTTGACGCTCGGTGAAATCGGCGTGGCCCTGCGCACCGCGCTGGAAGGCGACATCGCGACGAAATTCAAAGACGGTAACACCGAATACGACACGCGCGTCGTGTTGGCCAAAGCCAATCGTTCGAATCCGGCCGACGTTGAAAAAGTGACGCTGGTGAATTATCGCGGCGAGCGCATTTTTCTCGGCCAAGTCGCCGACATTTATTACGGCAAAGGCCCGACGACGATTGGCCGCAAAGACCGCGAGCGCCTGATCACGGTTTCCTCGAACCTCGATGGCACGGTGGCGATCGGCCAAATTTCCGCGGCGATTCAACAGCAAGCCGCCACGCTCGAATTGCCGCCCGGGGTGACGATTGCATACGCCGGCGACGTGCAAAATATGCAGGACATGTTTCGCGACATGTTGATTGCGATTTCGTTCGCCGTGCTGTTTGTGTACATGATCATGGTCGCGTTGTTTGAAAGTTACGCGCATCCGTTCACGATCATGTTCTCGATTCCAGTGGCGCTGGTCGGCGGCCTTGGGGCATTGGCGCTCACCGGCCAGACGCTGAACATGTTTTCGATGATCGGCATTTTGCTCTCGCTCGGCCTGGTGACGAAGAACGCCATTTTGCTCGTCGACCGCGCCAACGATCAACGCGCGCAGGGGCTTTCGGCGCGCGCAGCCATTCTCGAAGCCGGCCCGACGCGTTTGCGGCCGATTCTCATGACCACGCTGACGATGGTGCTCGGCATGATGCCGTTGGCGCTGGCCCTCGGCGCCGGCTCGGAAATTCGCCAAAGCATGGCCATTGTCGTCATCGGCGCATTGCTCAGCTCGACGATTTTGACGCTGTTGTTGGTGCCGGTGGTTTATACGTACATGGAAGGCTGGCGGGCACGATTGAGTCGGAAGAAAGCGGTGCCTGCCGAGGTGGGCCAGGGCAATGGGAAGTATAAAGGTGTACCAGAAACCGTGAGCGAGGCCGTGGCGTAACCCAGTAAGGAATGTGACTGAAAAAGGGAGAAAGGATGAAAAGCCTTTACTCCCTTTTTATTTTATCAAGCTTTTCATTGACTATTTGCGTCACTTTTTGTAATATAAGATCAATATTTGTTTCTATGATTCAAACAACAAATCAATAGGTGAATCATGTCTGTAGCCGTTCACGAGCACATCAAAGCACTTTCCGATGATGAACTTCAAGAAATGCTCCGGCGCGATTATTTGCGGCGTTTAATGCGCTATCGAAAAACTGACGAGTTGATGCGCCAAAACTATGGCATGACGTATGATGAGTTTATCAATCGCAATATTGTCGCCAAGAAAGGTTTTTCATGGGAAGTTGAATCCGATTCTCAGGATTGGGAAATGGCCCTTGATGGTATTCGTTCCATGGAACGGAAACTAAGCGAAATAAATGATAAAGCTGAATGAAGTCTTGGCAGAGGCCAAAGCGGTGGCTTTGGCTGAATCGCTCCGGCTCCTGGAAATTGATCATACTGATTATGCGATCAAATTACGTCTTACCATTGATCGTGAAATCTTTATCCAAATTTATGCCAACGAAACCGCCGCCAAGCTAAATTTGGCGCTGGTCATGCAGAGTAAGCGAATTTATGGTTTTGATCGTGAGGGTGGATTTTATCATCTTCATCCATTTCTCGATGCGCGCCAACATATTCCTGCCGATTCTCCGAAAAGTATTACCGAATTTGCGAAAGAATCTCTCGGGTTATTGGCAGATAGTGGTTTGCTGTAGATGAAAATTTTTTGGTCAAGACACTGGATCCACGCCTTGCAATACGATCTCTCTGTTTAGTCGTAGAAGTTGCCCAGAAATCCTCTTGCATTTTCGCAATTTTTCATTATCTTCATCTCCTAACATTAAACCGCAATTCGCTGCACCCCAAAACAAACCGCAGAGGAAAAAATGGCCTTTTCCCATTCCACCGAACGCCGCACCGGTTGGGAAGGCGAGATCATGGTCTTGACCGCGACTGGCGGCGAATTTGAGCAAGAAGCGCGCATTGCGCCGACCGGCGGCTGCAATCTTTTTTCGTACCTCGTCAACGGCGTCGAGCGCCTGCGCCAGCCGCAAAGCTGGAAAGACATGCTCACGTTTTATTATGGCATCCCTGTTCTTTTTCCCACCCCCAATCGTGTGCGCGATTGCCGTTATGAGTTTGAAGGCCGCACTTACCATCACCGCAAAAATCACGAAGACCGTTTTTTGCACGGGCTGGTTTTTGACGAATCCTGGAAACTCGGCGTCGCCCAAAGCAGCGCCACGCAGGTTTCCTTTTCAGCCTGGCTGGAAGTTGAGCCGTTTCATCCCAATTATGCCGCTTTCCCGTTCCCACACAAAATCACTTTAACTTTCACCCTCGCGGCGGAGAGCCTGGGCATTGCGTATGAAGTCGAAAACACCGGCGAAGGACGCCTGCCTTTTGGTTTCGGCCTGCATCCGTGGTTTCGAGTGACACAAAATCGCGACAACATGATTGTTTATGGTCCGGCGACTCGCGAAATGGAGCTTGAGCCCAAATTGCTTTTGCCGACCGGAAAATCCTGGCCCATTGCGCAAGCCCGTCCCGATCTTAGCAAACCGACGCCCCTTTCTCAAATCGATCTCGATACCGTATATTTTGGCATGCGTCCCGAAAAGCCGGCCTGGATTGAATATGTCGATGAAAAAGTCCGTTTGGAATTCCGCGCTTCCGCCGATTTCACTCATTTGATCGTTTATTCACCCGCTGATAAAGATTTTGTTTGTGTCGAAAATCAAACGTGCAGCGGTGACGTGCACAATTTGCATGCTCACGGCCGGCGTGAGGAAGCGCATCTGTTGATTTTGCAACCAGGCCAAAAGCATCGCGGTCAAGTCGAAATGATGTGGGTCAAATTATAAAGGAGAAAAATTTTGTCTGCTTATTCCCGCCGTCGCTTTCTCAAATCCACGGCTGCGGCAACTCTTGGCGCCGCACCCTGGTTTTCGCTGGCCTGTAGTTTTTTGGACAAATTTGATTTGCTCATCACCGGCGCCTTAATCTATGACGGCTCCGGCCAAGCGGGGATTAGCGGTGACCTCGGCATCAAAGACGGCAAAATTGTCGCGCTCGGCGATTTAAAAAATAAATCCGCCCTCCGAAAAATTGACGCCGCCCATCTCGCGGTCGCGCCCGGGTTTATTGACTTTCATTCGCACAGCGACGAAGAACTGCTGCTTGGCGGCGAAGCGCAATCCAAAATCCGGCAGGGCGTCACCACGGAAATTATCGGGCAAGACGGCGACTCGGTCGCGCCCTTAACCGGCGCCATGCGTGAAAAGTGGGATAAAAATCTGCAATCCGATTACGGCGTTGCCGTGGACTGGCTTGATTTTGCCGGCTATTTTCAGCGTTTGGAGAAGCAAAAAATCATCACCAATGTCGCCAGCATGGTCGGCCAGGGTTCGCTGCGCGGATATGTCGTCGGCGAAGACAATCGGCCCGCAACGCCGGAAGAAATCGAGAAAATGCAAGCGCTGGCGCGCGAGGCTTTTCGCCAGGGCGCATACGGCATTTCTTCCGGGCTGGAATACACGCCGGGAAGTTTTGCCACGGCGGAGGAAATTATCGAAGTGTGCAAAGCCATGGATGGCCGTGGTATTTACTCCACGCACATGCGTAACGAAGACGATCGTGTGCTCGAGGCGATCGACGAAGCCATGCGCATTGGCCGCGGCGCTAACGTGGCGTTGAACATCTCCCATCTTAAAGCGCAAAATCCCCGCAACTGGCAGAAAGTGCCGCTCATTCTCGCCAAGCTCGACGAGGCGCGCGCCGCCGGAATGCAGGTGACTTGTGATCGATATCCTTACATCGCTTATAACACCGGACTCTCTTCGCTTTTTTCTTTATGGTGCCGCGAGGGTGGAAGCGAAAAATTTGTGGCGCGCTTGCAAGATCCGGCGTTGCAAGCGCGTTTGCGCCAGGAAACTCTCGCGAAAGTGACCAATCTCGGCGGCTGGCAAACCGTGATGATTGCGAGTTTGGGAAAAAATCCCGAGCGGGAAAAATATGAAGGAAAAAATTTCGCCGAGCTTTCGCCCGAGGGCACAGATCCGTTCCAACTGCTCGTTGATTTGGTCATCAAAGAAGAAGGCGGCGGCAGCATGGTCGGCTTCGGCATGAGCGAGGAAGAGTTGGCCGGCGTGCTGAAATATCCGTATGCGATGGTCGCCAGTGATGGTTCCGCGTTGGCGGCGAGCGGCCAACTGCGCTTTGGCAATCCGCATCCGCGCAGCTTCGGCACCTTCCCGCGCGTCTTGGGAAAGTATGTGCGCGATGACAAGTTGTTCAGTCTGGCGGAAGCCATTCGTAAAATCACCTCGCTGCCGGCCGCTGCGCTGGGAATAAAAGATCGCGGTTCTCTGCAAGTTGGTAACTGCGCCGATGTCGTCATCTTCGATCCGCAGCAGATCAGCGATCGCGCCACCTGGACGGCGCCGCAGCAATATCCGGCCGGCATTCGTTTTGTCATCGTGAACGGCGAAGTTGTGATTGACGAAGGCGAGTTCACCGGCAAATTAGCCGGAAAAGTTTTGCGTGCGCCGTTCGGAGCTTGATGCAACAAGAAATGAGAAGACTTCGGTTTTAACCTCGAATGAAAATATTCGCGCCCATTGGCGTTAATTCGCGTTCGAGTTTTTTGAAAAACACAAAAATTCATTTTCCAATATGACGATCATGACCCGCCGTAACTTGCCCATTGCTTCTTGCCTTTTGCTTTTTGCTTTTTCCCTTTTGCTTCTTCTCTCCGCTTGCGCCACTTCGCGGCAATTGAAAACAACCGAAGCGCGTGGCGCGCCATCGCTCACCGAACTACGGCAGCGACTTGATCAGATTTTGACTGATCCGGCAATAACGCATGCGCTGGCCGGCATCAAAATCGTTTCACTGCGCACCGGTGAAACCCTGTACGAGCGCGATGCCGATATTTTGGCGCATCCGGCGTCCAATCAGAAATTACTCACCTCGGCAACGGCGTTGTCGCTGCTCGGTCCGGCTTATATTTTTCGCACCAGCGTGGCCTGTGATTCGGCGGCGAAGGTTGATAGTGTTTTATCCGGCGATTTGTATCTGATCGGCCGCGGCAATCCGGATTTGACCGACAAAGATTTATTTGCGCTCGCACAAGATTTGGCGCAAAGCGGCCTGCGTGAAATTCGCGGCAATCTCATTTGCGATGATTTTTATTTTGACGATTTGCGTTGGGGGAATGGCTGGATGTGGGATGACGACCCTTCGACGGATGAACCGCGCCTTTCCGCGCTCACTGTCAATGACAATGCTGTCACCGTCCGCGTGACGCCGGCGGATAGCGCGGGCAAGCCGGCGCGCGTGCAAATCATTCCGCCAACGGATCATGTCTCGCTGGTGAATACGAGCGTGACGGTAAAACGTAAAGCGCAAATTGATTCGTTAAAACTGCCGCCGTTGCTGATGACACGGAAATGGCAACAAAATGAGAACACCCTTCTCGTCGACGGCGCGATTGCACAAGACGAGTCACCGCAGGAAGAAACGCTCAATGTTTTGGAGCCGGAGATTTATTGCGGCAAACTTTTTCGCGACGCCTTGCACAGCGCGGGAATTGTCTTGCGCGGCCAGGTGCAGCGTGGCGAGTCGCCGGCGCGAAGCAGAATTCTCGCCGAGCAGCGCGCGCCGCTGATGCCGATTTTGATCAATCTCAACAAGATTTCGGATAATTTGAGCGCCGAGCTGTTGTTGAAAACCGTCGGCGCGGAGAAATTGGGCCGGCCCGGCACCGCGGCGAAAGGCATTCGCGCCATGCGCCAGTTTCTCGGCAGCGCCGGCGTCGACACGAATGCCGTGTATAGCGCCGATGGCTCCGGCGTGTCGCATTACAATCTGGTCACGCCCGCCAATTTAGTGAATGTGCTGACGGCGATGTGGAAAAATTTCGCGATCCGCAATGAGTTTGCCGCGACCCTGCCGATTGCCGGCGTCGACGGCACGTTGCGCAGCCGTATGAAAGGCACCCCGGCGGCCAGTGTGCTGCATGCCAAGACCGGCACGCTCAGCGCCGTCAGCACGCTTTCGGGTTACACCACCACCGCTGATGGCGAAGAGCTGGCGTTTTCATTTATGATGCAACATTTTCTCGGCAGCAGCCGGGCGATTCGCGCGATTCAAGATCGCCTCGGCGCGGAGATCAGCATGTTTCGAAGAAATATTTCCGCGGCACAATAGGCGGGAAGAAATTCGCGTGAAAACGGGTTGAAGAGAATAAAGGTATTTTACGGCAGAAAGGTTGAACATGAAAAACTCTCTTCTCGTTTTCAGCGTTGCGATTTTTTTAGCCTGGTGGCAGCAAAATCAAAGCAGCGCAGCCGCAGCGGATGAATCACGCCGCGCTCCCGAATTTCCCAGCCAGGATGCCAGCCGCTGGATCAATTCTGCGCCGTTGCAAATGGCGGGCAGCGGCGAGCACGGCTTGCGCGGCAAAGTTGTGTTGCTCAATGTGTGGACGTTTTTGTGTTGGAATTGCAGCAACAGTTATCCCTGGATCCGGGACGTGCAAAATAAATTCAAAGATAAAAATTTTTTGATCGTCGGCATTCACTCGCCCGAATTTGACCGCGAGCGCGAGGTCAAAAACGTGCAAGCGGCGGTGGACAAAAACAAACTGGCGTATCCGCATTATATTGACAATGACTTTGCCTACTGGCGG
>JAJVHT010000216.1:9953-13652 GCA_022072515.1 bacterium | reverse complement strand
CCCCGAGGCCGCAAAGGATGGTTGCTTTCAACATAATCCGCTCCTCCTGGTTTTTGAATTTCAATTTTTCTCAAGCTAATCAAACAATAGTGGAAAGTCAAGGGCGAATTCCAGGCAGAACGGAAGGGAAGACGAGAGAAATTGAATCCCCTTTCTCCCAACTGAGTTGCTTAAGGACATTACTCTTTGTCGTTGGGGTTGAATCACCTGCGGGCATAGGCCGTTCAACCCCATGCCAACACTTCATTACGGCCCGGTACGCGCATAGCCGCTGCGCGAATATAGACGCGGGTTGCTCAAAAAAATATTTTTGCAGTCCGGGCATTCAAAATAGTAAAATTTGCCATTGTATGACGCTTCCAAAGAATTCTTGATGGCGGCCGCTTTAAGCAGTGTCGCACCACACACCGGGCAGCGCGCATCATGGCTGGCCAGATTGGCCGGGGTATAGGCTTTGGCATGCAAGGAAGCAACGTACTGCGCGAGCGCGCTAATTTCCTGATGCGTCAATTCAATCGGCGGCATTTTGCTCGGTTCGAGGTGGTAAAGCCGGTATTTGGCAATGAGGGTGTCCTCCACCAGATGTACAGACGTCAGCGCCGGCGCCGTGACCTCCGCGCCGGCGTTGCTGGCGTTATGGCATTTGCCGCACTCTTTTCTATTATAAATACTTTCACCCAAAGCAATTTGCTTTTGCAGCTCTTCCGGGACTGGGAAGATATCCTTTTTCGCACAGGACATGCCGCCCGCTAAAATGACCAGCAGGCCAATGGCTTTCAGCAGTGTTGATCTTAACATAACCCGCTCCTCTCTCGTTGATTTTCTTGAAGAGAACGCAAAGGGAATGCCACATTCTGGACGGTGCCGACGCTTGGGCGGAGTTGATAATGCAACAGTTGTGAGTCTCCGGCAAGCCGCTAACGCAAGAAAATTCTTAGAGCTGCGAATTTATAGCGCTGGATTCGCAATTTCAAGAAAAAGTGATCATTCCCGGTTAAATTGTGCTGCGCTAACCTTTTGATATTTCAACCCTTTTTTCCCCACAAAGGGTTTTTCTTGCGGTACGATTCTTGAAAATACAACAAAGTGAGAATTGTGTATTTCGTGCACATTAATGAGGGAATAGCATTTAACTTCGGAGCAAATTCCAATGCCCAACCACGTGAACAAAACCAATCGCAAACGTCCCAAGGCCGATTATCGCATGCGGACGCATTTGATTCATGGCAATTATGAGAGCCGAAAATGGGATTACAATCATCATGTTGTCCCGCCGATATCATCGTCAGCCACTTATCGCCTGAATTCGACGCAACGTGGCGCGCAGGGATTTTTTGAGTTCGCCAGCGAGTCCACTGATTTTGTCAAGCACGTGCCGATTTACATTTATGACCGTTTGGATGAGCCGGCGCGCGGCATGCTTGAAGAAAATCTCGCGTACGCCGAAGGCGGCGAAATATGCGTAACTTTTGCCACCGGCATGGCAGCCATCAGTGCGGTGCTGGGCATGCTCTGTGAAAACGGGCATGAGATTGTGGCGCATCAAATTCTCTATGGGTGTACGTATAGTTTGGTCACGCACTGGCTGCCGCGCTATGGCATTCAAACGAAGTTTGTCAATCTCCAAAATACGGACGAGTTAAAGCGGGCGATAACCGCTAAAACGCGGGTGGTCTATTTTGAGACGCCCGTCAATCCCGATTTGAGCTTGATTGACATTGCCGCGGTGCGGCAAGTGGTCGAGGCCATCAATCAAGATCGTCCCCCTGAAAAACAAATCAAGATTGTTGTCGACAATACTTTTGCGACGCCCTTTTGCCAACGGCCGCTCAGCTTTGGCGCGGATTTCTCCGTGCATAGCTTGACTAAAGGCATCGGCGGTTTTGGCACAGATATGGGTGGCGCGGTGATTGGCCCGCAGAAATTTTTTGGCCCACTGATGCTCTACCGCAAGGATTTCGGCGGTGTGCTGTCGCCCAAAAGCGCCTGGGACATTCTCGTTCACGGTTTGCCGACGCTCTCCACCCGTATGATCAATCAACAGAAGACGGCGCACAAAGTTGCGCGTTTTTTGCAGGAACATCCGAAAGTGGCGCGTGTGATTTATCCCGGCTTGGAATCGCATCCGGAGTTTGAATTAGCCAAACGGCAAATGGTCAATTACGAAGGCAAGTTTTCGCCGGGCGCAATGATTTATTTCGTCTTGAAAAGTGGCGCGAGCGGTAGCGCCAGCGAGCGTGGCGAAAAATTCATCGATTACGTCGCCGACCACTCCTATTCGATTACGCTGGCCGTCAGTCTCGGACAAATCAAAACGCTGATTGAAAACCCGTATTCGATGACGCATTCCGCGTTGCCGGAAGAAGAAAAGCGCAAGCTGGGCATGGAGCCCGGCGGCATCCGGCTCGCTATCGGCCTCGAAGATTGGCACGATTTGATCGAAGACTTGCGGGGCGCGTTGGAACAGGTTTAAATATTTTGGAGCTCTGTTGAGATGATGACCCTGAATGCGAAGATTACCGACTTCCTCGCGCAAAAGCGTATTGCCGTTGCCGGGGTCTCGCGCCATCCGAAAGGCGAGGCCGCGAACTTCATTTATAACAAGCTGCGCGAAAGTGGCTACAACGTCTTTCCGGTGAATCCCAACGCCGAAACGGTTGAAGGCGACCGTTGCTATCCGAATTTGAAGGCGATTTCGCCGCCAGTCGATGGCGTGGTGATCGCCACGCGGCCGGAAGTCGCCGAGCAGCTCGTGCGTGAATGTGCGGAAATCGGCGTCACACGCGTGTGGATGCATCGTTCATTCGGAGCGGGAAGCGTTTCCGCCGCCGCCGCCAAATTTTGTCAGGACAACAAGATCACCGTGATTCCCGGCGGCTGCCCAATGATGTTTTGCCAGCCGGTGGATTTCGGCCATAAATGCATGCGTTGGATTTTGAAGCTGACCGGCGGATTGCCGCAATAAGCCGCGCAATGAAAAGCAAAGCTGACCCACGCAGGCATTGTCTTCAAGGAGATTTGCCATGAGCAAAATTTTACGCGATGTTCCCATTGAAAAGCAAATTGCCAAACACATGCAATGGTGGGAAAAGCAGCGTTTCGAGTGGCAGAATCAGAAGGGGGCGTCCGCGCGCCAGCCGCCGAAACAGCTCGGGCCCTACATCAGCATCTCGCGGGAGTTGGGCAGCGGCGGCGTGGAGATTTCGCTCCGGCTGGCCGAAAAGCTCGGGTGGCTGCATTATGATCGTGAGATCATCGAAGCGATTGCCAGCAAATCGCACGTTCGGGAGGAATTGGTGGCCCGTTTTGATGAGCACATTCAGAGTGAGTTGGATACGTATTTGCAGAATCTCTTCACCAAGCAGTTGCTGGACAACACGCATTATTTGCACCATCTCACCCACGTGCTCGTCAGTATTGCGCAGTACGGCAACGCGGTGATTTTGGGGCGGGGCGCCAATTTTATTCTGCCGCCGGAAAGAGGATTGCGGATTCGCGTGGTGGCGCCCCTGGAAATCCGCCAACAGCGTGTGATGCAAATGCAAGGATACGACGAAAAGCAAGCCCTGCACGAGATCGCCCAACGCGACAAGGAGCGTAACGAATTCTTTAGCCATCATTTCCGCTGCAAACCGAATGAGCCATGCGCGTATGACCTGGTGATCAATACCGGCCAAATCGGCATCGCGGCGGCGACCG
>JAJVHT010000216.1:0-9853 GCA_022072515.1 bacterium | reverse complement strand
GAGATCGCCCAACGCGACAAGGAGCGTAACGAATTCTTTAGCCATCATTTCCGCTGCAAACCGAATGAGCCATGCGCGTATGACCTGGTGATCAATACCGGCCAAATCGGCATCGCGGCGGCGACCGATTTCATTACTCACCTGGCTGAAGCCAAGCTGGAAATCTCGCTGGGTTTCAGGCCGTAACAACCAAGCCGCCGCGGTCATTCAGCATTTGATTTATCATGTCACAACCGGCCTATATCGCGCTGCACGCCAGCGGCGAGTTGGCGGAGCGCGCGCGGCAACTGCAAGCGGTTCTGCGTGACTGTACGCTTTGCCCGCGCTGCTGTCACGCCAACCGCATGCAGGGTGAAATTGGCAAATGCCGCTCGACTGCCGAGATCATCATTTCCAGTGCCGGCCCGCATTTCGGCGAGGAGCCGGAACTGGTCGGTCTCGGCGGCTCGGGCACTATTTTTTTTACCAATTGCAATCTCTGGTGCCTATTCTGCCAGAATTACGAAATCAGCCATTTGAAAATGGGATTGGCGGTTTCAACCGCAGAGCTGGCGAAGCAGATGCTCTATTTGCAAAGCCGCGGCTGTCACAACATTAATTTGGTGACGCCGACGCACTTTGTGCCGCAAATCGTCGAAGCCTTAGAGTGCGCGGCTGAACGCGGCCTGCAGATTCCGCTCGTTTATAATTGCGGCGGGTATGAGTCGGTGGAGACTCTGCGATGGCTCGACGGCATCATTGATATTTACATGCCGGACATCAAATATTCCAATGACGCTCACGCCCGGCGTTATTCTGGGGTAAAAAATTATTGGCAGCACGTGCGCCCGGCCGTGCAAGAAATGCATCGTCAGGTTGGCAATCTCAAAATCAACCGTTGGGGCCTCGCCGAACGCGGCCTGTTGATTCGGCATTTGGTTTTGCCCAATAACCTCGCCGGTTCGGAAACGATCTTGCATTTCATCGCTGAAGAAATTTCACCGGACAGTTACGTCAACATCATGGAGCAGTATCATCCGGCCTTCAAAGCCCCTTATCTTCCAGAGCTGGCTCGCCGGGTTTCCCGGGTTGAATATCACCGCGTGATTGAGCTGGCGCGGGAATTAGGATTGCATCGGGGATTGGCCGAGGCTTGACTCAACAACGTTTCCTTTTAGCGTCATATAACAAAATGAGGTTAGCAATGATGAAAAACTTAGCTCCCCGGATCGGGTAGAATTTTGTTTTTTACTGATACCTAAACAACACTTGATCAATTCCAGGTGAACCATGCAACTGACTGAAACTTTCAAAACCGGGCTGGTGGAATTTATTCGCCGCACTTCGACTGAGCTTCCGGAGGATGTGAAGCAAGCTTTGCAGCATGCCCGTACAAGCGAAACGCCAAACTCGGCGGCCGTTAATGCGCTCAAAACCATTCAGCAAAATATCGTGCTTTCGCAAGCCGACTCGACGCCGATCTGCCAGGATACCGGCACACTGATTTTTTATATTGATTATCCGCTCGGCCTCTCGACCCTGCAAATGCGCAAGCTGATTCAAGACGCGGTTGCCGAAGCCACGACCAAATCCTATTTGCGGCCCAATGCGGTTGATTCGCTCACAGGCAAAAATTCCGGCAACAATCTCGGCCGTGAGTTTCCAGTCGTTCACTTCGAAGAGTGGGAAGAACCGTATATTCGTTTGCGCCTGATGTTGAAAGGCGGCGGCTGTGAAAACGTCGGCGCGCAATACAGCTTGCCGAACACCAAGCTCGGCGCTGATCGCGACATGGCGGGCATCAAAAAAGTCATTCTCGATGCGGTGTATCAAGCGCAAGGCAAAGGCTGCGCCCCCGGGATTTTGGGCGTCGGTATCGGCGGCGACCGGGAAACCAGCTACATGATTTCCAAAAAACAATTCTTCCGCAAGCTCGATGACCAAAACCCGAATCCGGCTTTGGCGGCGATTGAAGCTGAGATTATGGAGAAAGCGAATCAGCTCGGCATCGGCCCGATGGGCTTTGGCGGCAAAACCACACTGCTCGGCGTAAAAGCGGATTGGGCGCATCGATTGCCGGCCAGTTTCTTCGTGAGCGTCTCCTACATGTGCTGGGCGGAGCGCCGCCGGACGATGAAGTTTTATGATGGGAGGGTGGAGATTGATTAGCGCGTTGCTGGTTACTGGTTGCGCTGGCTCTTACTTCTACCCCTACTCATGCTCATACTCGCTTTTGAAAATGTTCATAGTGAGTAAGAGTAAGAGCTTTAATCCCGAAGCGACAGCCTATGTAAACCATACAAACGCTTTGTGAAATTGGCCGAGGACTTTAACAGGCAACAAAAAAGTGAGTTAAAAAATGATCGGCCAGACCATTTCCCATTACAAAATTATCGAAAAACTCGGTGGCGGTGGGATGGGGGTGGTGTACAAAGCCGAGGATACCAGGTTGAAGCGTTTCGTCGCCCTCAAATTTTTGCCGCAGGACTTGACCCGTGAAGAGGAGGCCAAAGAACGCTTCATCCACGAGGCGCAAGCGGCTTCCGCGCTCGACCACCCCAACATCTGCAACATCCACGAAATCGGTGAGACCGAGGATGGGCAGCTTTTTATTGTCATGGCTTATTATGATGGCGAAACGCTGAAGAAAAAAGTAATCAGTAATCAGTTGTCAGTGGACAGTGTCGTCGATATTGCCATTCAAATTGCGCGGGGTTTGGCGAAGGCGCATGAGCATGGCATTGCCCACCGCGATATCAAACCGGCCAATATCATCGTGACCAATGACGGCGTCGCTAAGATTCTGGATTTTGGTCTTGCCAAGCTCGCCGGGCAAGCGCAACTCACCAAAATTGGTACGACCGTCGGCACCGCCGCTTACATGTCTCCGGAACAGATATACGGCGAAGACGTGGATCATCGCGCGGACATCTGGGCATTGGGCGTCGTGCTTTACGAGATGGTCACTGGGCAGTTGCCTTTTATGGGGGAATATGCGCAGGCGGTGATCTATTCCATTCTCAACGAGAATCCCCAACCGGTTTCCAAATTGCGCACGAACATTCCAAAAGAACTCGAGAGTATCATTAACAAATGCCTTGTCAAGAAAGCAACGGATCGCTATCAACAGATGGCTGAACTGCTGGCCGATTTGCAAGGGCATGGGCAGCAGTTCGAGTCCGGCGCTTCCAAACGAGTCCTCGCCGGAACTACACCGCAACGACGAACGCGCGTCTATTGGGGGAGCGCTGGCGTCGTGATATTGGCCTTAATCGCCGGATATATACTCTTTTTCGCGGAGACGGCCGCCATTGACGGAAAGTCCATTGCCGTCCTTCCCTTCGCCAATCTGAGTGAGAGCAAGGAAGATGAATACTTTAGCGATGGGATCACTGAAGATGTTATTACCCAGCTTGCGAAGATCGCCGACCTGAAAGTGATTTCAAGGACGTCCGTGATGCAGTATAAAGGAGTCTACAAAAATATCCGTGATATTGGCAGGAAGCTCGGTGTCGCCACCGTGCTGGAAGGGAGTGTTAGACGCGCCGGAAACCACGTGCGTGTCGCTGCACAGCTAATTGATGTAACTGATGAGGGGCATCTCTGGGGAGAAGTATACGATAAAGAGATGGCGGAGATCTTTACCATCCAAAGTGATATTGCACGGCAGATTGCAGTGGCGCTCAAGGCAAAGCTCTTATCTCCAGAAAAGGAACAAATTGAAAAAAGGCCCACCGGAAATATCACGGCGTATGATTACTATCTCAAAGGGCGTGAATATTATAACCGCCATCAACAACGACAAGGTTATGCGATGGCGAATAGTTTCTTTGCAAAAGCACTTACGCTTGACTCGACTTACGCTCTCGCCTACGCGGGGATGGCCGATGCTTGCGCCCAAAGAGATTTACTGGATTCCGCTATTGCATTGAGCCGGCGTGCGATCGCGATCGACTCGAGCCTTCCCGAGGCATACAAAGCACTGGGACTCGCTTATTATAACAAAGGCTGGATACAGAAATCTCTGGAAGCCAGCCTGCAGGCGATAAGACTGAATTCAAATCATTTCCCTGCCATTGTAAATGTGGGTTGGGCGCTTCTCGAAACAAGTCCAGTTGAAGCTTTACCCTGGTTAAAAAGGGCATTCCTTTTGGCCCCCACCTCGGCAAGTGTTGCGGGCGCCATTGGTACGGCATATATGGTTCTTGTTGACGATGCAAATGCTGAAAGATGGTTTAAGAAGTCGTTGGAACTTGCACCAGATTATCGGAGGGGTTACTACCGCTTATGGCGTTTGTACATGCAGGGAGGACAATATAAAGCAGCCGCGGCGATTAGGCAGGAAGCCCTCGTGATGGCGCCAAATTATTTCGAGATTTTAGGCCTGTCTTGTCTCCTGGATCGTAACTATAGACAGGCAATGAACTACTATGAAAAAACTATTTCCGTCGATTCATCTTTTCAATCTTTGGAAATGGCTTATGTTTACCAAAAAACGGGCAAGGAAAGTGATGCCCACCGGATGTTCGATTATTTTTTCAATCGGGGCCAACTGCTAATCGCAGAAGGGAATGAAAGGAGTTGGGCGCGCTATGATATGGCACGCATTAATGCGGCCCGGCGCAAGAAAATAGATTCATACGAATGGCTACAAAAAGCGATTGATGCTGGGTGGATCGAGTATCGCTGGGGACTGATTGATCCGTTGCTGGAAAATTTGCATAACGATGAGCGGTTCGAGCAAATGATGGCACAGGTAAAAGCTAAAGTTGATCAGATGCGCAAGCGGGTAGAAATGATGGAACAGAAATGATCGGCAAAACGATTTTGCATAAAAGTGAGGAAATCATGAACCTCAAAAAGATTGAGTTCGTCTTGTTTGGAATGGTGTTGATCGCCTTTGCCCTCGGCATCTATTTTTATCCCCAATTGCCGGCGCAAATCGCCTCACATTGGAATGCCAGCGGTCAAGTCGATGGCTATATGTCAAAATTCTGGGGAGTCTTTCTGGCGCCGTTTATTTTGTTGGGTATGGCTTTACTCTTCATAATAATTCCCCGGATTGATCCTTTGCAGGCAAATTACCAACGTTTTCGCAGCTACTATAATGGGTTCTTTATTCTGCTGGCCATTTTTTTTCTCGTTATTCAACTGCAAATCATCTTGTGGAGCAAGGGCGTGCAGATCAGCCCGAATGTGATTTTTCCCCTCGCGTTGGGATTTCTGTTCTTCTACATTGGCATCTTGTGCGAGCATGCCAAGAGAAATTGGTTTATCGGCATTCGCACGCCGTGGACCCTGAGCAACGAAAAAGTCTGGGATCAAACACATCGACTCGGCGGCAAGCTTTTCAAAATCGCCGGTTTGCTGGCGCTGTTCGGCGCATTGCTCGGAAAATTTGCCTTCGTTTTTGTCTTGGCGCCCGTGTTAATTGTGACTGTTGGCGCCGTCGTTTATTCTTATTTTGCTTATAAAAAAGAGACCAAAGGAGCAACAACATGATTCGTCTTTCTCTACCCGTAACCAGCGTGGAGATTGCCAAGCTCAAAGTCGGCGATCAGGTCTTGCTGAACGGCGCGATGATTACCGGCCGCGATGCGGCGCACCATTACATGGTCGAGAATTTTATCAAGCACGAACCGCCGGAGAGCGAGCGGCCGATGTACGAAACGCTGAAAAAAGTTTTGGCCGGCAATGTTATTTACCACTGTGGCCCGGTCATCGCGCAAGAAAACGGCAAATACAGATTCGTCGCCGCCGGACCGACGACGAGCATTCGCGAAGAACCGTATGAGCATCTCGTGATCGAAAAGTTCAACGTCAAAGGCGTGATCGGCAAGGGCGGGATGGGCGCGAAAACGCTGGAAGCCTGCCAAAAATTCAAAGCGGTTTATTTTCACGCGATTGGCGGCGCCGCGACTTATATCGCGCAATCCGTGAAAGAAGTGCTGGGCGTTTACAAGCTTGATCTCGGCGTGCCGGAAGCCATGTGGCTGATTCGTGTCGAAGATTTTCCGGTGGTCGTGACGATGGACAGTCACGGCGGGAGCTTGCATGCGGAAGTGGAGGCAAAATCGAAGCAAAAATTCGAGGAGTTACTCAAGACCATCTGAGCGCAGGAATTCTGGAATAGTTTAGTTTGCGATTCAACCCCGCAGCAGAAGAGAAATAATTTATGCAAACCGAATCAAGTCCAGTGCGGCTAACCATTGTGGATTTTATGGGCGTATTTCTTCCCGGATTGATCTGGGTTATTTTGCTCTTGACGATGGCCGAGGTTTTATCGCCAAGCGGCTGGGTCGATGACCCCAATCCCAAAAACATCACTTATGCACTCGGAGGATTGCATCGTGCGGCATTCACTGCCGCGCCGCTGGGAACTTTCGCTTATGTGGGCCTGGCTCTTTTTGCCCTGCTGGCGGGATATTTGATGAAGGCCATCCCCTCACGAATCGCCGAAGTCTCCTCATTCGCAATCGGGGTGATTTTCTTTTTTCCCAAAAGTATCATGGGATTCAACAAAATCTCGGCGCTGCCCGGCTCGTATAAATTGAAGGATTACCTTTTTCCTTATCCGGCAATTCATCAAAAGCGAGAATATTTTAAAGTTCTCGAAGCTTTTGTGGAATCTGAAGTTCATCAACCCTGGACTGATTTGCGGGGCTATCAGCCCTTTTCCATCTGCAAACGGCTCTTGAAGATCTATGTTCCCAAGTTATGGGAGGAGATTCAACACCGCGAGGCCCAGGTCAGAATGCTTGATTCGCTTTTGTTGGCCGCTTTATTCAGCTTTGTGTTGAGCCTGATCAAGCTTGTACTCGACTGGCATGTAAGCCGGCTTTTTTTTAGTTTCAGGACGAACATGGCCTGGCTCATGATCTCGATCATGGCAACTGTGGTGATGGCTGCGATCTATCGGTTGCGCCGGCATCGTGAGGTAGAAGATGTTTATCATTATACTTTAATCGCTTCGCGCCTGGCCAAAGCGCGAAGTCTGAGCGCATGAACAGGAAGTATCACCATTTCCTGTTTTTGCCACACCGCTGTTTTTAAAGGAGAATATTATGAGTTCACCATTGGAAAGAATTAAGTCTTATCTGGACGAGCAGAGAATTCCTTATGACAGCATTCATCATCGCCGGGATTATTCCGCTCAAAAGACTGCCGCCGACACCCATACGCCGGGTAAAGAGTTTGCCAAAACGATTATCCTCACCGTCGATAAGAAGTTTTGCATGTTTGTCTTGCCGGCGCACAAAAAAGTTGACCTGGAAATGGTTAAACGTTCACTTGGCGCCAAAGACGTGCGTTTGGCCACCGAAACAGAATTTTCCGGCATTTGCACGGGCTGTGAAGTCGGCGCCATGCCGCCATTGGGCATGCTCTATAATTTGCCGGTTTATATCAGCCACGATCTGACGGAAGATCGGCTCATCACGTTCAATGCCGGCACGCACGAAGACGTCATCCGGATGAGCTACAGCGATTATGCGAAAATAGCGCGGCCGCAAGTGCTAAATCTTACATCCAATCATTGAGTTGCATTATTGTTCTTGCAGAGGCGAACACCGTGGGTTTTGCTTGGCTTCTCAGGGCGAGGCGTTGCCGTTCAATTTATTTTTTAATTGTTGGAATGACTTGATTTTGTTGCAGCGACTTTGTAAATTTCAAAGTCCGTGGTGTTCGCCCCTATAGCTCAGTATTGGAAGAGCAGAGGTTTCCTAAACCTTGTGCCGCAGGTTCGAGTCCTGCTAGGGGCACGGGTTGAAATTGCAAGCTACGATAACATGCCGGGCATGGTCGTAGCTTTTTTATTTGCAAGAGAAAAATATAGTAACTATTCAGTACTGCTCGGGCGCTAAAATAGCTGAATAGTTACAAAATATATTTGAAATCAAAAGATTCTCATGTTATATTGGAACCTGTATTTTTTGTAAAAAGAGTTAGACAAAAAGATCGTTAAATGCGGAGTAAAACGTTCCGACAGTGTTCTCTCCAAGGGGTGGGTTTTTGCTGATGTCGTTGACGCTTATGAGCGGATGCGCCTCGCCGGATCACGATTGGCTAACCGGCGCCAGCGCGAAAAAGTAATGGCGTGTGTATCTTGGCGATGATGTCAGCGGCCATTATTCTTCTCTCGCGCAAATCACCAAGGAAAACGTCGTGCAACTTGGACCGATCACACCGGCGATCTTCGCGATTTTGAGGAAATTGATGAATTACGTTACATTGATCGGCTTAACGGCGGCAACCCTCACTACCTCAGCATTTCTGCCGCAAGTCATTAAAAGCTGGCAGACCAAATCTGCCAAAGATTTGTCGCTGGGCATGTTTGTGATTTTTTGTTCCGGCGTTTTTCTGTGGCTCATTTACGGGCTGCTTAGCAACGATTTGCCGCTGATTCTCAGTAACGCCGTTACCTTTATTTTGGCGCTGACTATCTTGATTCTAAAAATACGGCACGGCTAAATCCATCTTACATTTGGAGAGTTTTGATTGGTGAACATTCAAGCTATTGTTTTTGATCTTGGCGGCGTGTTGATCGATTGGAATCCGCGTTATCTTTATCGCAAGCTTTTAAAGAGTGACGCCGAGATCGAATATTTCCTGAATAACATTTGCACGCCCGAATGGAACGCCCAACAAGACGCCGGGCGGCCGTTTCATGAGGCTGCCGCGATTCTAAAAATGCAACACCCGCAATACGCCGGCTTGATCGACGCCTATGTGCAGCGCTGGGAAGAGACGCTGGGCGACGCCGATTGGGAAACGGTCGGTATTTTGCGCGAGGTCAAACAGATGGGCGTGCCCGTCTACGCCTTGACGAACTGGTCCGCGGAGACGTTTCCGGTGGCCAGAAAAAAATTTGAATTTTTGAATTGGTTCGCGGGCATCCTCGTGTCCGGCGAGGTGAAATTAAAAAAACCGGACCCGGCCATATTTCGGCTGCTGTTGGAGAAATATCAACTCGATGCCACACGGACGATATATATTGATGATATCAAGGAAAATATTGTGGCCGCCCAGCCGCTCGGTTTTCGCACAATACATTTTCTAAATGCGGCGCCATTGCGCGCGGCGTTGCGTGAATTCGGATTCAATTTAAAGTAAAGTCGGGTTGGCCACAAGCTTGCTGAATTCAGGGGAACTCCTGACCAAATCCGGCTCATCAAACGATGAAAGGAAAGCGTATGAAATATCGAACCTTTGGCCGCACGGGCTGGCAAGTAAGCGAAATTGGCTATGGCATGTGGGGCATGGGAGGGTGGAAAGGCTCGAATGATGACGAGTCCAGAGCTTCGTTGCAACGCGCGGTGGAATTGGGTTGTAATTTTTTTGACACTGCGTGGGGCTACGGCGCCGGCAAAAGCGAAGGGTTGCTCGGCGAAGTGGTTCGCGCGAACCCGGGCAAGAAATTGTACACCGCGACGAAAATGCCGCCGAAAAATTTCAAGTGGCCGAGCCGCCGCGAATATACGTTGGAGGATTGTTTTCCGCCGGAGCACATGCAAAAATATGTTGAAAGCAGTTTAAAAAATGCCGGCCTGGCTTCATTCGATTTAATGCAATTTCACACGTGGGAAGACAGTTGGCTCGGTGATGAACGCTGGATTCATCAAATGAATGAGTTGAAACGGCAGGGCTTGTTTCACGCCATCGGCATCAGCCTCAATCGCTGGGAGCCGTGGAATGGTGTGAAAGCGGTGGAGAGCGGCCTCATCGACGCCGTGCAAGTCATTTACAATATTTTTGATCAGAATCCGCAAGATGAGCTTTTTCCCGCCTGCCGGCGACACAACGTTGCTGTCATTGCGCGGGTGCCGTTTGATGAAGGTTCGTTAACCGGCACACTGACCAAAGCAAGCCGCTGGCC
>JAJVHT010000147.1:8417-13698 GCA_022072515.1 bacterium | reverse complement strand
TGATCACTGATTGCAGGGCAGGTCAGACGTTCTTCTTCTCTTGTTCCCGATGCCGCACTTCGACATTCAGATTGTGGAATTTCTCACGCAGATGCTTCGCCAACATGCCGGCGCAGTAAACGGAACGATGCTGCCCGCCGGTGCAGCCGAACGCGACCATTAAGTCGGTGAAGTTGCGCTGCTGATAGTTCTCGACCACATTACCGACGATCGCAAAAATGTGCGTTAAAAAATTTTGCACCGCCGGCTCTTTCTCCAGAAAGGCAATGACTTCCGGATCTTTGCCCGTCAGCTTTTCGAAGGCCTCAAACTTGCCGGGATTGGGCAGCGCGCGGCAGTCAAAAACAAAACCGCCGCCATGTCCCTTCTCATCGCGCGGCATGCCGCCGCGATAGGAGAAGCTCTGAATACGCACCGTCATTTTCAATTCGGCTTCGCCGAATTGTCGCAACACCGACGAGGTCACCAGACGTTTGAAAACCTGCATTAAAGCCGGCAGCTCAATCGGCAGTTCGACGGAGCGCAAAAGCACTTCGAGATTGCGGATGGCGTACGGCACACTCTGCAAGAAATGGCTCTTTCTTTCATAAAAGCCGCGAAAACCATACGCGCCGAGCGCTTGCATGATGCGAATATAAACGTAGCCGTAGTAATATTGCACGAATGCGGCGCGATCAATTTTTGTCAACTGGGAAGCGGCATCGAGATAGCGCTGCAGCAGCTCCTCACGCGCCTCGAAGGGAATATCGGCTTTGGCGTCAAACAACAGCGACGCCACATCGTATTGCAGCGCCCCCTTGCGGCCGCCTTGATAGTCGATGAAATAAGGCGCGCCATCTTTAAGCATGATATTGCGCGATTGAAAATCGCGGTAGAGAAAAAAATCGCGCTCCGTCGCCAGCAAAAACTCCGTGAGCCGGTCGAAATCATCTTCCAGGGATTGCTCGTTGAACGGAATTTGCGCCAGCTTGAGAAAATAATATTTGAAGTAGTTCAAGTCCCAGCGCATCGATTGCCGGTCAAAACTGCCGCGCGGATAACAAAAGCGATAATCCAAAGTTTTTCCGGCAACGATTTGGAACTGCGGCAGAATTTGGACGACCTGGGTATAAATTTCGAGCAACTTGGCGGAGAATCCTTCCCGCGAACGCAGTTCCGTTAACCAGTGAAACAACGTCGTGTCCCCTAAATCTTCCTCCAAATAGATTCCACGGTCCAAATCTTCAACATAAATCTCCGGCACCGGCAGTCCGTATTTTCGGAAGTGCCGCGAAAATTCGAGAAAAGCGCTATTCTCCTGGCGATCCGCATTGCTGACGCCGATCACACTGCGGTTCGCATTTCCCAGGCGAAACAATTTGCGATCCGAGCCGCCCCCTTTGAGCGGCGCGCTGGAATCCGGCGCTTCGCCGAAATGACTTGCAAAGAGTTCTTTGAGCAATCCTTCCATGGAAACCCTGAATGTTGGTTTTTTGATGATGAACGAATTTTATTTCTCCGCTGCCACAAGGCGCGCCTTTGCAAGATACCAGATTTATGGCATAAAATCAAGCCGGAGATGGTTCGGCACAAGCTTTACGGCAATTTCTTTCGGTACAAAATGGATAATTTGCGTTCACTCGACCCCAAAAAACCTTTGACATTCACCGGCAAGATATTTATCTTTAAGCATTCACTATGGAGATTCTATGTCACTCAAGCGCGAAGCCATAGCGCCTACCGATATCGTTTTGGTTCATTTTGAGAATAAGCCGGCCTTTTTCGCGCGCGTCGAGCGCATTGATCCGGATTATAAGCGCGGCTGGTGGCATGTCAAATTTTTCGTTCTCGCCCTGCCCCTACAAGTCATCACCTGGATTATTGACGATGAGCAAATTCGCGGCGCCGATTTTACGATGGGCGGCGTGCCGGTGCGCATCGAAAAAGTGGTTCCACCGCAAGAAGCTGCTGCCGAAGAAAATACTCCTGCAACAGAAGATTCCGCCAATACCGCTCCGGCGTCGCCGCGCAAACAGGCGCGCATTCTAACGCTTGGTAAAAAACCTCCAGCCGAGGAAAGCGAGCCTTTTACTCCCGCCGGTTGACCGGAGTGCCTTGAGTTTGTAGGCGAAAAATCAAGAAACCGAAATACCGCAATAACGACAGAGTTACTTGAATTGCGAAACAGAAGGAGGATACCTAACCATCGGCTGCAACGATAGGACGCTGGGCTGTGTGGCAGCCGCCGGCAGATTATGCCATTCAAGTTCTGACCTTTCCGGGAGGAGACGAAGAGTATGCGAGCATCTGGTTTGGTTTTAGCCGGTCTGATTACGCTCACCTCGGCCGCGCTTATTTATCATCGCGCCCATCCGTCGGTTAAAACGCAGGCGGTGCAATATCAAAGCGGCGCCGAAACCGTGACGGGGTTCATTGCTTATCCCGAGGGCAAAGGGCCGTTTCCCGCCGTCATTTTGATTCACGAATGGTGGGGTTTGAACGATTGGATGAAAGAGAACGCGAAAAAATTTGCTGATGAGGGTTATATCGCCTTGGCGATTGATCTTTATCGCGGGCAGGTGGCGGCGGATCCGGACGCGGCGCACGAGTTGATGCGCGGCTTGCCGGAGGATCGCGCAACGCGGGATTTGCAGGCGGCATTTGCGTATCTCGTTTCGCGCAACGACGTGCAGCACGACAAGATCGGCAGCGTCGGCTGGTGCATGGGGGGCGGCTACTCGCTGCAGGCCGCGTTGAATATTCCCGAGTTGGCCGCGGGGGTTATCAATTATGGCCGCCTGGTCACCGATACGGAATTGATCGACAAAATCAATTGCCCGTTGCTCGGCATTTTCGGCGCCAAGGATCGCGGCATTCCGGTGAAAGATATCGAGATTTTCAAAACGGCGTGCAAAAAAGCCGAGAAAGATATCACGGTGCAGATTTATCAAAATTCCGGCCACGCTTTTATCAATGAAAATAACCCCAAGGCTTATAATGCCAAAGACGCCAAAAACGCGTGGGAAAAAACTTTTTCGTTTCTTGAAAAAAATTTAAAGGACTGATCCGCTAAGGCGCATTATGAAAGCGGGCGTGACGCCGCAATCTGCCAGGCGTCGTGCATTGTTACATTGAATTATTCGGTTCACCCGGAGCGCAGTCGCAGGGTGTTTACAGTTCGACTCTGCTCACCATGACTAAAAAATCAAGGTAAACGGCAAGACAGGCTTGCAACCTTTTCGGCGGCGAGCCTGTCTTATTTTTTAAACTTTTATGACTTTGGTTTCTCGGCAACAGTTATTACAAGGAAATGCTATGAGAAAGATATTGACATTTTTTCTTCTCTGCGGCGCAACGGTACTCGCCCAAGAGACGAAAATCTCCGTGCCGTATACGTATTTCGTTTTGCCAAACGGGTTGCGTGTCATTTTACATGAAGATCATTCGACGCCGACGGTGAGCGTGAATATGTGGTATCACGCCGGGTCCGGGCGTGAAAAGCCGGGACGCACCGGTTTTGCGCATCTCTTCGAGCACATCATGTTTGAAGGCTCCGGCCACGTGGCGGAAGGCGATTTCGACAATTTTCTCGAAGCCGCCGGCGGCAATAATAACGGCTCGACCAACTCGGATCGCACCAATTATTATGAAACGATTCCGTCGAATGCGCTCGATCTCGCGCTGTTTCTCGAATCGGATCGCATGGGTTTTTTGCTCGACGCCATGTCGCCGGAAAAAGTCGACGGCCAGCGCGATGTGGTGAAAAACGAGCGCCGGCAGCGCTATGAAAACACGCCATATGGCTTGGCTTTCCCGACCCTCGGCGAAAATCTCTACCCGCCCGATCATCCTTATCACTGGCCGACGATCGGCTACATGGAGGATCTCACAGTGGCAAGCTATGAAGACGTGGCCGATTTCTTTAAAAAGTATTACGCGCCCAACAACGCCAGTTTGGTGATTGCCGGCGACCTCGATCCCGCGAAAACGCGCGCGCTGATTGAGAAATGGTTTGCCGACGTGCGGCGCGGCGCCAACGTACCGCCGCAGGCCACGCCCTCCGCTTATTTAGCCGAGGAAAAACGCCTCGTTCTGGAAGATCGCGTGCAGTTGCCGCGATTGTACATGGCCTGGCTGACGCCGTCAAACTTCAAGCCGGGCGATGCCGAGCTGGATTTGTTGTCGAACATTTTGGCCGGCGGCCGCAATTCACGCCTGTACAAACGGCTCGTCTATGACTTGCAAATTGCGCAAGATGTTTCAGCGTTTCAGGCTTCCAGCCAATTGAGCTCTTTCTTCGCCATCATCGTCACCGCGCGCGGCGGCCACACGCTCAACGAAATCGAGAAATTGGTACAGGAAGAAATCAACAAACTAAAAAATGAGCCGCCCGCCGACCGGGAGCTGCAGCGCGCGGTCAACCAATATGAAGCCAGTTTCCTGCGCCGCCTCGAATCGGTTGACGCTAAAGCCGATCAGCTCAACAGCTATTTCATGCTCACCGGTAATCCGGATTATTTTAATGAAGATTTGGCGCGCTACAAAGCCATCGAGGCCAAAGATTTGCGCGCCGTGGCGCTGACTTTTTTACGTGACGATGGCCGCGTGATCTTAAGCATCGTGCCGCAAGGCAAGAAAGAATTGGCCGCCACGAAGTCCATGGATTGATTAATCGCCTGCAACTGTTCGAGGAGAATAAATGAGAAGAAAATTTTTAGCCGTGCTATTGCAAGTTGCGTTTTGCTTTGCACTTTTTGCTGCCGGGGTTTTGCTGGCACAAGACCGCAGCAAAGCGCCGGAACTCGGACCGCCGCCCGTACTAAAACTGCCGGCGATTCAGCATCTCAAACTTGCCAATGGCTTGCCAGTGGTGCTGATGGAAAAGCATGAATTGCCGCTTGTGCAAATCGATCTGCTGCTCAAGGCCGGTTCGGCTATGGAGCCAGCCGGAAAAACCGGATTGGCGAGTTTAACCGCCGCCATGCTCGATGAAGGCGCGGGCGACCGCAATGCGTTGCAATTAGCCGATGCCATCGATTTCCTCGGCGCGACTATTTCCGCCGCGGCCGGCCAGCACAATTCCGTCGTCGCCTTGAATACGCCATTGGCCAAATTAGACTCGGCGCTGGCGCTAATGGCCGACGTCGCCTTGCGGCCGACTTTTCCCGCCGAGGAATTGGAACGGCAACGCAAAGAACGCCTGACGACGCTGGGGCAATGGCATGATCAACCGCGCGCCATTGCTTCCGTCATATTCAATCAAACTTTATACGGCACCAAGCATCCCTATGGTTTGCCGGCC
>JAJVHT010000147.1:2332-8317 GCA_022072515.1 bacterium | reverse complement strand
GTCGCCCGCGTCTCCAAGAAATATCTCGATCCCGAAAAACTGGCGATCATCGTGGTGGGCGACCGCAAAGCTATTGAGAAAGGTGTGCGCGGATTGAATCTCGGCCCTCTGCAAATGCTGACGGTCGAGCAGGTGTTGGGGAAAGTGCCGGTGCTGGAAGGAACGAATTGAAAGCTTTATTGTATCGTTTTGGTGTCACGTTAGCCTGGGCGGCGTTGTTGTTCCTGCTGTCGTCGATACCGGATTTGACTTTTCCGGTGACGGTTTTTAGCTGGGATGACAAAATTCAACATACGGTGGCCTACGCGCCGTTAGGCTTTTTGCTGCTACGGTCAATCGTGTGGAAAAATCAAATCACCCGACGCGATTGGTGGCTGGCTCTTATCATTGGCGTGCTGTACGCCGTGAGCGATGAAATTCATCAATACTTCGTGCCCGGACGGACGATGGATTGGACAGACGCGCTGGCCGATACACTCGGCGTGATCATTGGCAGTGGAATTTTTTATCAATGGCGAAAAAGGCAAGGGCAGCATTAGCTCGTGTGGCGGCATGTTTTCGCCGGCTTCGCAGCGGGGGAATTGGCGCACGCGCTTGACGTCTGCTCGGGTTGCGGCTGAACGGAAATGACCGCAAATAACAACACCACCAAAATCACACGGCGCCGCACCCGATACAGCACGCGCCGAATCGTTAGGAAAGAAAGTGAAAATGGTGTGTTCCAAAAAATCACCGCGCCGGCCAGCAAAAGGGCAATAACGGTTGAAACCATAACCAAACCCTGTAACTTTATGGTCCAGCCGCTTAGTGAGCTTAGGTTGGAGTTATTCGCATTTAAACTCTGAGCGTCTGGACGATGAGGCTAAATTCGCATGTCTATTCTTTAGACACCATTATTTCAAAAAAGGTTGCACGGATAACGGAATGAGGAAAAAATGCGCGTGAAATCAGTCATTATCGCTTGTTTGTTGTGGGTGGGTCTGGCGCCGGCGCAAGATTTTACCGGCGGCCGTGACCAACTTATCATCGGCGGGCAGGCCAGTGTCTTCCGCATCAGCTACGACGGGTTTAGCCGTATCTATGACAAGCGCAGCGGCTTAACTTTAGGCGCTACCGGTTTGGTCAAAATTCGGCCGCCGTATTACGCCGCCGTAAAATATCATCGTTTCGACAAAGAAGTCACTCTCACCATCGACAATGTCGCGCAAAAACAAAAGTGGGAAGAGCAATGGTACAATATCGGTGTGCGCTATGTTTCCTACGGCGAACGCCGCATGGTGAACCATTTTGGCTTTGGTTTCGCCTTTTTTAACCTCAACGAAATCGGCCCCGTCAGTGTCTTCGGGCGGGCGCCGGGCAAACGCAACGCCAGCGGCTTTTTTCTCGATGGCGGCCTGGAATATCGTGTGGTGAAATATGCGTCAATTGGGTTTGAAGTCGAAATCACTTCGGCGGGGATTGAAGGGAAAAGCGGCTTTGAAGGATCGAGTGTAGGCGGGTATCTCTTGAGTGCAGGGTTAAATTTGTTTTTGTTTTAAAACATTTTTCCGTTACCTCGTCGCTGGCAGGCGGTTCTTTAGCGCCAACGAACTCTCCATCGGAATCCTTTCCCGTCTCGCTGCTGAGGCGAGACGGGAAAGGTTCGCCCACCGCGCATATTTTATAAAAACGTGTAACTCAATCCCACCCCCAACACCTGCTTGATCTGGCGCCGGTAGTTTTTGACCGGCGGATCTTTGACAAACTGGACGTTAAAGTTAACGTTCATATATTTGCTCACTTTCGCCGCCAAAGTATTGTCGGAGCGGATGACAACTTTATCGAGTGCCTTGAAAGGATCGAAGAGCTCCAGCTTGCCGGTAAATAAAATATTGGACTGCATCTGCCAATTGACTTCCGTGACAGACTCCAAGCCGCCTTCGACTTTGGTTTTTTCAATCTTTGCCGTGCCCGGATCATCGGCATATTTAAATTCGGAAAATTCCGAAGTGATCACCTCGCGCAACGCCGCGCCCAGCCGCGTTTTGATCTGCGGAAGCGGTTGGTAGCCGACACCGGCGCTTTGCGTAATATACGCGGGATCAAAAAATTTGGAAACTTCCGTCCTCGGTTTCGTGCCGTAATCAAAGCCCGAGGCAAATTGCGATTTAAAGGTGGCGCCGACATAAGGATTGATGTAGGTTCCCATTTTGTAGGTCAGGATTGTCTCCAGATCGATTTTATCATCCGTCTTGCGCAACCCTTGATTGCCCAGCCGGGTCTGGCCGAAGGCAAATTTATACGACGTTGTCCAGTCCGTTTTCGGCAGATCGTTGACCGACTTGCCAACCAGTGAAAGCGCATAAGCCAGGGCATTCTCGCCGCCTTGCGCCCAATTATCAAACGACACCTGGGTGAGATTCAACCCGCCGACCAGACTGTGTGTCCACAGCTTTTTGACTTTGGCGGTATCCGCTTGCTGGGCATTAGCATTCAAGGTCAGCAAACAAAAAGTAATGGCAAACAATTTTCTCATATGCTGTCTTTCTCCAATAAACTCAAAAGTTTTTATGATCATTTATTAATACGTTACAGCGCGGGGCAGCTTTTTGGCCTGCTTGACCCAAGCGCTGACTTGTGTCTGGTTGGGCAGCTTACGCACCAGTCTTTTTTCCTCATTCACCGCGGCCAAATGTTTGTGCAAATTCTCAGCATGGCGTTGCGCCAGTTCGACGACTGTATCGACACCGGCAGCTTCCAGCAGTTCCGCGTATTGTCCGCCAATACCTTTGATGCGCGATAGATCCGCATGGTTGACCCAACGCAGGATCAAGGGATCGCCGATCCCCGACTGCGCTGCCATTTCTTTCCGTCCCTGCGGAGTCGCGCCTTTTTCCAGCAAAGCCTTCGTCGATTTGATGCCGGCGTCTTGCAGCTTACGGCTATACGATTCGCCGACACCTTCAATTTTTAATAGGCTTGTCATAATAAAAGCACCTCCATCAAATTCCGGGGCCAGCCCGTTGAAATTTTCGACAGAAAAAAGGCTCGGCAAAAAGTGCCGAGCCTGACATCTTCCTGAGATCAGAACTCGAATAACCCGCTCGCGCGCTGATCAAGTCGTGGCTTTGTTGGGAATTTTGAGTGTTTGCCCGACTTTGATCAAATCCGGATTGGTCAAAATATCTTTGTTGAGATTGAAAATTTCCATGTAGCGTTTGGCATCGCCAAAATGGCCCTTGGCAATCTTCGACAGCGTATCACCCGCCTTCACTGTGTAAACACCGTAAATGTCCGTCTTCTCAACTTTAATATCGGCGGCAATCTCGTTTTCCCAATTGGGATACGTTTTGATCTTGTCCCACAACTGGTTCTTGTCATATTGATACAGCGCCGTACCTTTAATGTGCAGTTTGCCGCCTTCTTCTTTCACCTCGCCATTCTTGACTTGCAGCTTCGTGCCGAGGTCAAGCAGCTCCTGATACTTCTCTTTCAACATATTCCTTGCTCCTTTCGGTTAGTACACACCCTATACGGACATGGGGTTTTTACCCGCCGGGCCATACCGTGACCGGATGGTTAATTCTATTGCCCATTACTCAAACCGTTACTTCTTTAAAAAAATATAGCTTTTTTAATATAATCGTGTAAATTAAAAAAACAAGCTTCTTTTGAATCCACTAACGGCTGTTAAAATTTAACCTTGTGAGTTACCTATGCCTAATTTAATCGAAGAACTGATGGGAGCGCTTGGTCCCGATGTCGCTCAAAATCTTTCTTCCACCCTCGGCCTCGATCCCAACACCGCGGGCCAAATTTTGCCGCAAGTCGCACCGATGATTCTCGGCGGTTTGAAACGGCAGATGGAACAACGTGGCGGCGCGCCGCGCGTCGATCACATTTTGAACAAATACGGCAGCGCCAGCGTGCTGGACGATATCGGCGGCCTTTTCGGAATGAAGGCGCAGAGCCAAAATCCCGACCCGGCCCTCGGCGGGCTGCTCGGTGACTCTGGAGTGCAAGCCGCCAACTTGCTTTCACAGAATCTCAATCTGGACAAAACCACGGCGATGAAAATCATTCCCATGCTCGCGCCGATCATCTTGGGATTTCTTACCAAACAACGCGATACCGGCGGTATGGGAGCGCAAGGCATTGCGGCGTTGATCGACCAAAACGGCGACGGCAATATTTTGGATGACGTGGCCGGATTTTTCATGCGCGGCATGAGCGGCAGCCAAGGCCAACAGCAACAAAGCGGCGGCCTGCTGGGTGATTTGCTGGGCGCCGTCCTGGGCGGCAAGCGTCGTTAAATTTTCAAAGAATAAAACGGTGGCCCGTTTCTATGACGAAGGGGAGGCGTCACAGTTAGCGCACGAGGTAAACGAACCACCGTTGTTTTTACAAAACAACTTTGCTTTACAAGCGCGATTTCAGGGTGGCGCGACTTCATCCGTATCGATCTGGCCGCTTAGGCGCCGGGTGACGTGTGACCACGACATACCGGTAGCCAACACCAAGGCGATGACGATCAAGATCAGATACGAGATGGCTTTGGTGCCGCGCGGGGAAAAGACCTGCCAATCAATCAAAACCCAAATGATGCCGCCAAAGAGCGCAGTCGCGAGCAAAACGCCCTTGCCGCCAAGCGAACGTTTTGTGGCTTGCAAAAAAACGACCCAGCCCGCGAGCAGGGCAATACCGGCCAAAACTTTCAACGGATCAATTCCACTCAGCGTCGGAGTCGCTGCCGGGGTCTTCGTCAATGGCAAAAGCGCCCAATGAAAAAAAGAATAGCCTTCCGGATTATACGTTGCCGCGACGAGCACCACGGCCATTAAAAAACGCCACGCCAAGCCGCTCCAGTTGAATTCTTTTTCTGCCAAAACGTTTCTCTCCTCGGCAAATTAAATCATTTCGGATTGGGCCACAAAAATTTATGCCGCTTTTTTCTTGCGGATGACGCGGTAAATCCACAAAATCAAAATCGCGCCGACGGTCGAGCCGACAAACTGCGCGGTCTGGCCTGCACTGTATAACCCGACGAATTGCCCGAGATACGTCGCGACCAGCGAGCCGCCGATGCCCAAAAGAATTGTAATGATAATGCCGCCCGGGTCTTTGCCCGGCATGATGAATTTGGCCAAAGCTCCGGCCAAGAGACCGATTAAAATGGTGTAAAGCATGACTCTGCCCTTTCTTGGTTATTTGACCAATTATTTCACCGCCACGGCACAATGTCCGCAGCGCTTCGCGTTGAGCGGAATGGTCATCAAACACTCCGGACACTCTTTGGTCGTCGGCACTGCCGGCAACGCTTCTTCTTTTCGCTTCAGGCGGTTTATGGTGCGAATCATCAGAAAAATAGCAAACGCCACGATGAGGAAGTTAATGACGGTATTGATAAAGACGCCGTACTTGAGATGCACGGCTTGCGCTGGATCTGCCGCTTCCTTCAACGTGATCATCAGCTTGCTGAAATCCACGCCGCCGGTCAAGAGGCCGAGCGGCGGCATCAAAACATCATTGACAAAGGAGCTAACGATCTGACCAAATGCGCCGCCGATAATCACACCGACAGCCAGATCAACCACATTGCCGCGCATCGCGAATTCTTTGAATTCTTTCATCATCGCCATGGTTTCATCCATCCTTCCTTTTTGAATACAAAAGAATAACCGTCCGGACACCTCAGCGTGTCCGGACGGTCACACAACACTCTGTCTTCATTTCCGCAGTGAAGGCAGAGCACCAGACAACTTACCTCAAACGGTTAAACTCGATGCGCCGATTTTGTTGCCTGCCCGCCGGGGTATCATTCGACGCCACGGGTTGGTCGGGGCCAATTCCTTTCGTGGTCAAGCGATTGGCGGCAATACCTTTTTTCACCAACCAGGCTTTAACCGCATCAGCGCGCGCTTGCGACAGTCTCATATTCGCAGTGCGGCTGCCCTGACTGTCAGTGTGGCCTTGAATCTCAACTTCGATCGCCGGGTTATCGTTGAG
>JAJVHT010000147.1:0-2232 GCA_022072515.1 bacterium | reverse complement strand
AGATACGGACGAAAACCTTCGCCCGGCGTCAGCGCCAAACGGCCGAGCAGGCTCAAGCCGGTGAGCGTCGACCGAAAATCGCCGCCGTTTTCACCGGCAATCTGGCCGATATTCAAAGCGGTTTCCAGCGAGAATTGATTGGTGAGATAGGATTCACCGAGGACATTACCCCACGCCCGAATTTTCTTCGAGGAAAAATCATTGCCCTGGTATTGCGCCACGCCGCCGCGCACACCGATGCCCAATGCCCCCCCGAGATCTTGCGCAAATACCGCTGCGCCCAACAGGTTGGCACCAAGCAACAAACCTAAGAGTCTTTTGTACATCGCACTCCTCCTTTAATTAATTGAATGTTTTACATTTTACCAGTCCCACAAATAAGGACTGGCGGCCGGATGCGCATCACGGATGAATCAACTCAATGGCCGCCAGTGGCGCCGAGTGTGTTCGAGCCGTGAGTGCGCAGTGCAGGTTTTCAAAGCTTCAATACATCAATTTCTCTGCGACGTTGAGTAATCATCATCAGGTGTACTAATGCCATACGTCTACAGCTTGGGTATTGCACGGCTCAAGATTTATATAAGACAACTGCCGTGCCATAAATTAAAATAATGTCAAAATCAATATCTCAGAGCCATAAGCTCAAATTTTTAAAAAGCTTCCGTCCTTTAGCGATTCATCCATCCCCGGTGGTCAATTGGGGCAAAATTCTCATTTTTAGCAATAAAGTTGCGTGAATTCACCCAATCACCTCACTTGCGGCGATTCTCATGCTGTTGTTGGCTTGGCGCCGCGCTTTGAGGCAGAAAGGAGGCGGGCAGGACAATCTCATCACGGCCATATGCACCAGCCAAAACCAAATTCGGCTGTTGGCAAGCCTTGCAAATATACAACAATCCCACCAACTCTTCCGTCGAGTAAGAATGCCGTTGCTGACAAAGGCGACAAGTTAATATCAACATAAGTGCACCAACAATTCAGCTTTACCTTGCTTGCAACACCCCAATTGACCTTCGTTGCGGCCTTGCGCATTCGTCTTAAAAAATACTCGCGTCGCGGTCACGCCATTTCGGTTTCTCAGCAAACGTTGCCGCCTCACTGCGCCGCCTTTGCTTTCGCCTTTTCAATACGCTTGCGCGCATCATCCGCGCTTTTGTGCTGCGGAAATTTTTCAAGGATGATATCATAATAGTCCGTCGCGCGTTTATAATCCTTCAATTTGTCTTCGCAAAGTCCGCCGGCCTTTAAAAGCAAATCCGGCGCCTTGTCGTAATACGGAAAGACTTCGACAATCTTGGCGTATTGCTCCGCGGCTTTGCTGTAATCGGCGAGCTTGTCTTTGAAAACGTCGCCGACTCTTTCAAACGCCGCCACCGCGCGCTTGTCAGCTTTGTGTTTTTCGACGATCTCGTTGTACGCCGCGATCGCGCTGCCGTAATCTTTTACATTGTCCGTGTTGATCTCGGCAATGGCCCATAATGCCTCCACCACTTTCACGCTATCGGCGCCGGTGTCGACAAATTTCCGGTAATCGGCAATCGCGCCGGCGAAATCCTTGATTTTTTCTCGTTTAATCTCTGCCATTTTGAAAATCGCCAGCGTCGCATACTCGCTTTGCGGATACTTGGCGGCCAGCTCACTCAGCACTTGCACCGCCATTTTGTGGTCGCCCAATTCTTTCGATAGAATTTCGCCGCGGCTGTAATGTGCCGCCGGTAGCAGCGGGCTTTCCGCACAACAATAGTCGAGGCGCAAATAACTAACCTCGGCTTCGTGCTTGTCGCCTTTCTTCGCATAAACTTCCCCGATCGTGCGCCAAACCGAATCCTGGCGCGCATCTTCCGGAAACTGCGTCAAAAATCTTCGCGCCTCGTCGACTATCATGCCATAAACATCAGCATGATCGAGTATCTGCGCAATATTTAAATATTCATAATAACGATCCGCCGGTGCCTGCCCCTGCGGTGTTCCCTCCACCAAGGCCAGCAGCTTTGCCCGTTTATCTTTGAAGGAGCCTTCTTCGGAAATCAATTTACGCGCGTCTTGGGCGGCTTGCTGCTGCCAATTCGTGCCGGGATAAAGATAAATCGTTTTCAGAAAAGCAGCCGCGGCTTTTTGTTTGTCGCCTTTCTCTTGATAAACTTTGGCCATGAGATATTGCGCTTCCGGCGTCTTTTCGCCGTCCGGAAATTGCGCGACATATTGGCTCAATTCGGCGAGCAAAAAGCCGTG
>JAJVHT010000154.1 GCA_022072515.1 bacterium | reverse complement strand
GAGCTGTTGCGAAATACCTGGCGTGAAGCCGCGCCCGGAAAACCGTTCGATTATTATTTTCTCGACGAAGATTTCGACCGGCAATATCGCGCCGAAGAGCGCTGGGCGCAGATCGTTTCGTATGCCACGCTGTTTGCCATCGTCATTGCCTGCGTCGGCCTGTTCGGCTTATCGGCTTTGGCGGTCACCAAACGCACCAAAGAAATCGGCATCCGCAAAGTGCTTGGCGCTTCGGTAACCGGCATCATTTCCCTGCTCGCCGGCGATTTTCTCAAGCTCGTCGCGCTCGCCAATCTCATCGCCTGGCCCGTCGCCTGGTACGCCATGAATCAGTGGCTGCAAAATTTTGCGTATCGCATCGACATCGGCTGGTGGATATTCGCGTTGGCAGGTGGGCTGGCGCTGCTCATCGCGTTCGCGACGGTGAGTACGCAGGCGATCAGAGCTGGGCTGGCGAATCCAGTCGATTCTTTGCGATATGAATAAAAGCCCAATCCCGCACTCGCGGGTTGAATCGCTTCGTTTTGAATAGATTTCGAGCCGTGCTATGTTCAAAAATTACCTCAAAATTACGTTGCGCAATTTGTTGCGCTATAAAGCCTATTCGTTCATCAATCTCGCGGGCCTCGCCATTGGCATGACCTGTTGCTTTTTGATTCTGCTGTATGTGCAGGACGAGCTGCGTTATGATCGTTTTCACGAAAAGGCAGAGCGCATTTATCGCATAGCGTGGCTCAACGAGCATCCGCAAACACGCACACCGCACCCGATGGCGCAGGCCATGGTGAAAGATCTGCCCGAGGTGGAAAACGCAGTCAGCCTTTCTCCGCTTTGGGGCCCCGGCTTGACCCGGCGCATTTTTTCCATGCGCTATGGCGATAAACGCTTTGATGAAACCAATGTCTTGTCGGTTGACACGACCTTTTTCAAAGTCTTTTCGTTTCCGTTCCTCAAAGGCGACCCGCAAACGGCGCTGCTGGAGCCTGCTGCGGTGATCATTAGCGAGCGCATCGCGCAAAAATATTTTGGGAATGAAGAAGCGCTGGGCAAAGTGCTGCGCGTCGACAACGACGTCGATCTCAAAGTCACCGGTGTAGTGCAGAACGTGCCGGTGCATTCGCACTTTCATTTCGACTTTCTCGTCTCGTACACGCTCTTGAAACCGCGCGAGACTGGGAGCTATTACACCTGGGAAGACTTCGGCCATTACAACTATGTTCTGCTCAAGCCCGGCGCCGATCCGAAAGTCGTCGAAGCCAAAATTCCGAACTGGGTGGGCCCTTATCTCAACTGGCCGGAAGAATGGCGCGCGGCGTTGCGCGAAGGTCGAGTCCGTTTTGCTTTGCAGCCGGTGACGGACATTCATTTGCGTTCGCACCTGGCGTGGGAGCTCGAGCCTAACAGCGACATCGCGTATGTCTATCTCTTCACGGCCATCGCCGTTTTTATTTTGTTGATCGCCGGCATCAACTTCATGAATCTCGCCACCGCACGTTCTGCGACGCGCGCGAAAGAAGTGGGCATGCGCAAAGTGCTCGGCGCGGTACGGTTGCAGCTCATCGGGCAATTCTTGGGTGAAGCGCTTCTGCTCAGCGTGACGGCACTGCTCGTGGCCATTGCCGCGGTGGAACTGCTCTTGCCCGCCTTCAATGCGCTGAGCGGAAGAGAACTCACCGTAAGTTTTTTCGAGCAACCGCAAATCATTCTCGGCATGTTGTTGCTCACCGTGCTCATCGGCGTTTTTTCAGGCAGCTACCCCGCGTTCTTTCTTTCCGCCTATCAGCCCGTTAAAGTTTTAAAAGGCGAAATCAAAGCCGGCGCGCGCAGCGTACGTTTTCGCCGCATATTAGTCCTGGCGCAATTTGCACTTTCGATTGCGTTGATTGCAGGCACGGCCATCGTGTCCTCGCAATTGCACTTTCTCCGCACGCAGAAACTCGGGTTCGATAAGGAGCAAGTGGTGGTGTTGCGCATAAAGAATCGCGCGATGCGGGCGCAGTATGAAACCATCAAGACCGAGCTTTTGCGCGCGCCGGAAGTATTGCGCGCCTCGGCGGTCTCCAACGTTCCCGGCGGCAGATTCAACAACAACTCTATTCAATGGCGGCCGGAAGAAGATGACCAGGACGCCTCACAAATGCGCGTGGATTACGATTTCTTGGCGACGCTCGATATTCCCCTTACTGAAGGCCGGGCATTTCAAAAAGAGATGACCACGGACGCGGATTCCGCCTTCATCATCAACGAAGCGGCGGCGCGACTGTTTGACTGGGACACCGCAGTGGGCAAACGCATTACCTGGTTCGACGACGACAACACGCGGCGCGGCACGATCATCGGCGTGGCGAAGGATTTTCATTTTCAATCGCTGCACTCGCGCATCGCGCCGTTGATTATGAACATCGGCCCGCAGAGTTTCAATTACATGCTGGTTAAAATCAGCCCCAAGGATATCGCCAACACGCTGGCGCACATGGAGCGCGTGTGGAAAAAGTTCGATCCCGAATTTGATTTCGAATACTCTTTTCTCGATGCGGATTTCGACCAACTCTATCGCGCGGAAGGAAAAATTCAAACGCTCTTCAGCTACTTTACGTTTCTCGCGATTTTCATCGCGTGCCTCGGCTTGTTCGGGCTGGCTTCCTTCACGGCACAGCAGCGCACGAAAGAAATCGGCGTGCGCAAAGTGTTGGGCGCCTCCGTTGCCGGCGTGGTGGGCATGCTTTCGAAAGATTTTCTAAAACTGGTGCTGCTCGCGAATCTCTTTGCCTGGCCGGTGGCTTATTTTGCCATGCGCCTTTGGCTGCAAGATTTCGCTTATCGCACGCCGCTCGGCCTCTGGACGTTTGTGTGGGCGGGAGCGCTGGCATTGCTCATCGCTTTACTCACTGTAAGCTTGCAAGCAATCAAAGCCGCGCTGGCGAACCCGATCGACGCGCTGAGATACGAGTGAATGGCAAGAGTGAGCAGTTTTCAGCACTGATCACTGCAAACGGAAGACTGATTACTGGAACCCAACTATGCTCAAAAATTATCTAAAAATCGCGCTACGCAATCTGTTGAAGTACAAAGTTTATTCGTTCATCAACGTGCTGGGGTTGGCTGTCGGCATGGCGAGTTGCATTTTAATTTTGCTCTATGTGCGTGACGAACTGAGCTATGATCGGCATCACGAGCACGCGGAACAAATTTACCGGGTTACACGCGAGTGGTTCAACTCCGATGGATCGACGAGCTTGCACCTCGGCCATGTTGCGCCGCCGATTGGGCCGTTGCTCAAAAATGATTTTCCCGATATTTTGCAGATGGCGCGAATCAACAGCGGCGGCAATCCTTTGCTGCGATATCAAGACCAGGTTTTTCAGGAAGAACGTTTTTATTTTGCCGATCCGAACATTTTTGAAATTTTCACGCTGCCGTTACTCCACGGCGATCCGAAGCAGGCGTTGGCCGATCCCAACAGCGTCGTGCTCACCCCGGCGATGGCGAAAAAATATTTCGGCTCAGCAGAGCCATTGGGAAAAGTCATCAACTTCAACCAACAAGTCGATCTCAAAGTCACCGGCGTCATGCAGGAAATTCCGGCCAATTCGCATTTCCATTTCGACTTTCTCGGCTCGTTGAAATTGCCGGAGCAGATTTTCGGCGAACGGGAATTTAAAAACTGGAGCAGCAACAATTACGCGACGTATTTGCTTTTCTCTAAGAATTATTCGACGGCGAATTTTCTTCAGGCCATACCCGCGTTTATTGGCCGCCACCATCCCGACGGAGAAAAGGCGATTCCGCAAACCACGCTGCATTTGCAACGCTTGACCGACATTCATCTGCATTCGCAGCTTGATTCCGAAATCGAAGCGAACGGCAACATGATGTATGTTTACATCTTTGCGGCCATTGCGGTATTTCTGCTGCTGATCGCATGCATTAATTTTATGAATCTGGCGACGGCGCGCTCGGCGAATCGCGCCCGTGAAGTCGGCCTGCGCAAAGTCGTCGGCGCCGAGCGGCAGCAATTGATCAAACAATTTCTCGGCGAGACGGTTGTGCTCGCCTTTATCGCGCTTTTGCTCGCCGTGGTTTTTGTCGAGCTGGCGCTGCCGCAATTCAATGCCTTCGCCGGCAAGGAATTGGCGCTCCGTTCGCAAAGCGCACTGTTCATCTTCGGAAGCTTGCTGGGAGTGGCGTTGTTCGTCGGCATCGTCGCCGGCAGTTATCCCGCTTTTTTTCTTTCGCATTTTCAACCCGTTGCCGTTTTGAAAGGGCAAAAAATCGGCTCGACCAAATCGCGCTTTCGCAGCATGCTGGTCGTGTTTCAGTTTGCGATCTCGATTATTTTGATCGTCGGCATGGGCGTCGTCTATAATCAGCTTGAATATTGCCGCACCAAAAACCTCGGTTTGAACAAAGAGCATATCGTTGTGCTGCCGGTGAGCGCCGGTGAAGAAATTGCACGGCGCTATCCCGACATGTGCAATCAGCTTTTGCAGCATCCGCACATCGCCGGCGTCGCCGCCTCGAAGCGTGTGCCCTCGGGACGTTTGCTGGATTCTTCGGGAGGGCGATTGCTCGACGGGGAAAAGAGCACGCCACTGGAATTCCGCATTGCCAATGTTCGTGTTGATCACAACTTTATTCCGACTTACGGCATGCAAATGGCTGCGGGCCGCAATTTTTCCACGGCCTTTCCCACCGATTCGACGGAAGCTTTTATTCTCAACGAAACGGCGGTAAAAAAAATCGGCTGGGCTGCGCCGGAAACTGCGGTGGACAAACCTTTTGAGTATGGCAACCGCCAAGGCCGCATCATCGGCGTCGTGAAAGATTTCAATTATGAATCGTTGCACCAACCGATTACGCCAATTGTCATGCTCATCGCGCCGTCAAGTTTTAACACCGTCTCGGTGAAAATTCGCGCCAACCGGCCCGCCGACCTCGCGGCGACGCTGGACTTTCTCAAACAAAAATGGCAGGAATATCGCCCCGATTTTCCGTTTCAATATTCTTTTCTCGACGAACGTTACGAGCGGCTTTATCAAAGTGAGCATCGCCTCGGCCAGATTTTCGGCACGTTTTCGCTGCTCGCGGTTTTTATCGCATGCCTCGGGCTCTTCGGCCTGGCGTCGTACACGGCAGAGCAACGCACGAAAGAGATCGGCATTCGCAAGGTGCTCGGCGCCTCGGTGGGCAACATCGTTTTGCTGTTGTCCAAAGAATTTACCCGATTGGTGACTGTTGCCACGTTCGTCTCCTGGCCGCTGGCGTATTACGCGATGAATCGCTGGCTGCAAGAGTTTGCGTATCGCATCAACCTGCATCAGCAAAGCGGCACGTTTCTGCTCGCCGCGGCGCTTGCGTTGGCCATTGCGTTGTTGACGGTGAGTTTTCAATCCATCAAAGCGGCGCTGGGAAATCCGATTAAGGCGCTGCGTTATGAATAGCTTTGCGGAATAAGCCGTCGATTAAATTCGTATTCAGAATTTTCTTGTTGAAAACGTCCTGCGCTGCGCGCTTGGCAAGGAGAAGTCATGTTCAAAAATTATCTGATCACCACGTTGCGTAAACTCAACCGCCAGAAAAATTACACGGCGATCAACGTGCTCGGCCTGGCGCTGGGTATAGCGTGCTGTCTCTTCATTTTTTTGATCATCCAGTATGAGTTGCGCTTCGACCGTTTCCACAGCAAGCGCGACCGTATTTATCGCCTCGTGACCGATGAAAAGATCAACGACAGCATCAGCGAGACGATGGGATCGCCGATGCCGATGGCCGCCGCCTTGCGCCAGGATTTTCCAAATCTGGAAAAAGTCACCGTTGTCTTTGGCAATTACGGTGGTCTCTTCGCCATCACGCAGGATGAGGGAACGGTGCAGCGTTTTCAGGAAAATGAACGGGTGGCTTTTGTCGAACCGGAGTTCTTTGAAATTTTCGATTTTCCTTGGCTTGCCGGCGACCCCCAAAGCCTGGCCGCGCCGAACAACGTTGCGCTCACCGAAGCGTTCGCGAAAAAATTTTTTGGCAGCGCCGATCCGCTGGGCCGCACGATCCGGATGGATAATCAAATCGATTTGAAAGTGATCGGTGTCATCAAAAATTTTCCGATTCACACCGATTTCCCTTTTTCCGTGCTCATCTCGTGGAAAACGCTGCCGCAAACCGGTTGGGACGTGGAAGCCTGGGGCAATTTGACCTCGAATGTCAACACCTATGTGGTTTTGCCGCCCAACGACTCGGCGCAGGAATTGGAAAGCCGGCTCGTTGGTTTCAAGGAAAAATATCATCCCGATGCGAAGGACGCGAATAAGCGCGTACATAAAGTGCAACCATTGCGCGCGGTGCATTACGACGGCCGTTATGGCACTTATGCGGGGCGCACGATCTCAAAAGCGACGCTGTGGGCGCTGGGGTTGATCGGCGTTTTTCTGCTTATCACCGCCTGTATCAACTTTGTCAACATGGCCACGGCGCAGGCGATCAGCCGCGCCAAGGAAGTCGGCGTGCGCAAAGTGCTCGGCGCCTTTCGCTCGCAACTCATCACGCAATATCTCGGCGAGACTTTCGTTATCACCTTGCTCGGGGCGGCGTTGGCCGTTGTGCTCGCCGAACTGGTTTTGCCGATATTGAATAACGTGTTGCAGCTCCACCTCAGCTTCAATCTTTTTTCCGATTTGTCAGTTCTTGCTTTTTGGGCAGCGTTGGTCGCAACCGTAAGTCTGCTCGCCGGGCTTTATCCGGCGTTTGTGCTGTCGCACTTTATGCCGGCCCTGGCGCTCAAGAGTAAAGTCAATACTTCGACCAGTGGCGGCTTGTTGTTGCGCCGCGGCTTGGTGGTGTTTCAATTTTTTATCTCACAAATGCTGATTATCGGAACACTCATTGTCACCAACCAAATGGACTATTTCAGAAACAAAGCGATGGGTTTTGATCAGAGCGCCATCGTCACCGTGCCTTTGCCCGTTAACGAAGCAACGAAGCTGCAAACGTTGCGCACCCAGTTGCTGCAAAACAGCCGTATTAAAAATGTCACGATGGGTTATTCCAGTGCCGCTTCCGGAAATACCTGGGATACCAATTTAAGGCATACGCTGAACGGGCCGGAAGAAACGTTCGCTTCCGATCTGAAATTTGCCGATACGGAATACCTTCCGACTTATGGCTTGAAGCTGGTGGCGGGCCGCAACTACGTTGCCAGCGACACGGTTTCGGAATTGGTGGTGAATGAGACCTTTGCGAGAAAGCTCGGCTACACGCCGCAAGACCTCATCGGCAAGATGTTCAAACTGGGGCGGCGGCCGTATTTGCCGATTGTCGGCGTGGTGCAAGATTTTCATACGCGGCCGTTGCAACAAGAAATACGGCCCTGCCTGCTGGCTGCCCATCGTCGCGCTTATTATGAAGCCAGCATTAAAATCGAGGCGTCGAGCCTGAAAGAGGCTTTGCGCCATATTGAGAACGTGTGGAGCGCGACCTTTCCGGAGTTTGTGTACAGCTCGGAATTTTTAGATCAACGCCTCGCCAATTTCTATCAAGAAGAGCAAAAAATGGCCCAATTGTTTCGGGCTTTTGCGGGTATAGCGATTTTCATTGGTTGCATGGGCCTGCTCGGGTTGATCTCGTTTGTGGCGGCGCAACGCACCAAGGAGATCGGCGTGCGCAAAGTGCTCGGCGCCACCGTTGTCGATATTCTTGGCTTGATCTCAAAAGAATTCGCCGGACTCATCGCGATTGCCTTTGCCGTCGCTGCGCCGGTTGCTTATTTGGCGATGAATAACTGGTTGGAGAATTTTGCGTATCGCATCGACGTCGGTCTCGGTGTGTTCGCGGCCACCATCGCCGTCACGTTCATCATTGCCAGCGTCACGATCGGTTATCGCGCCCTTAAAGCCGCGCTGGCGAATCCGGTTGACGCCTTGAGATATGAATGAGTATGGGCAGAGGGCATGGCGCCTAAAGCAAAGCCCTCTGCCCTCGGCTCTATGCCCTCTCCCTTCGACAAAAGAGGTTAGCATGTTCAGAAATTATTTTATCGTCGCCCTCAGGAATTTTCGCAAATTCAAAATCTATTCGTTCATCAATATCTTCGGGCTGGCCATCGGTCTGGCTTGCTGCATTCTGATTTTTCTGCACGTCCATGCTGAGCTTAGTTTCGACCGTTTTCATGAAAAGGCGGATCGCCTGTTTCGCGTCATTCAGGTTCGCAGCGGCTCACAAGGCGAGCAACAAGTGGCTTACACCATGGCGCCTTTCGGGCCGGCGCTCGTTAATGAATTTCCGGGAGTTGAAGCGTCGACGCGATTGTTCCAGGGATGGCGGTTGACGGTGAAGCGCGAGGCCACCGGCCCCACCGGGCAAATCGTGCGGAGAAGTTTTTTCACGGACGAGAGCTTTTTTAAACTTTTCGATTTCCAATTGATTGCCGGCGATCGCAATCGCGCGCTCTCGGCGCCTGGCGCGGTGGTGTTGACGGCGACGCTGGCGAAACAGTTGTTCGGCGATGAAGAGCCGCTGGGCCAGCCCTTGCAAATCGAAGCCGAGGATTTCCCCGAATTTGGCCAAACCGCATTCACCGTGACCGGCGTCCTGCGCAGCATTCCGCCCAACTCGCATCTCGACTTCAATCTGCTGATATCACAATCAACTCTCGAGCGCTTTGAAACCGTGCGCGGCATGTTGACGGACTGGAGTGACACGAATGTGATCACCTACGTGCTGCTGAAAAATCCGGCGGACCGGGCCAATCTCGAAGCGAAGCTTGGTGAATTCAACCTCACGCATCGCGGCCAGGAAGCCGCAGCGCAGAGGCGATTTTATTTGCAGCCGCTCGGCGACATCCATTTCGGCTCGGCGGAAATCGGCGCTGAATACAATTTTCACGAGGGGCAGATCGTTTATGTTTACGTCTTCGCGTTGATTGCCATTTTCATCGCCGCAATCGCCTGCATCAATTATATGAACCTAGCCACGGCGCGCTCCATGAAACGCGCCAAAGAAATTGGGCTGCGCAAAGTCATTGGCGCCAAACGCGGCCAAATGATCGGCCAATTCATCATCGAATCCCTCCTCAGCGCAGTGATTGCCTTCCTGCTCGCCATCGGCTTGGTGGAGGTGATGCTGCCCTATTTTAATTCGCTGGCCGGCGCGAACCTGTCTTTGCGTATCGCCGGAAATGCGTCGGTTTTTCTGGGATTGCTGAGTTTGGTTCTGCTCGTCGGCCTCGTCGCCGGCAGCTATCCCGCGTTTTATCTTTCCCGTTTGGAACCAGCCGCTGTTCTCAAGGGCGAGCTTAAAGCCGGCGCGCAAAAGTCGCGGCTGCGGCAAGGCTTGGTGGTTGTGCAATTCGCGCTCTCGATTCTCATGATCGTCGCCACTTTGGTGGTCTTGCAGCAGCTCAATTATGCGCGCCATAAAAAACTTGGTTTCAATCAGGATCAATTGGTGGTTATCGATATCAACAGCGACGACGTGCAGTCCAATTTTCTCACCGTCAAAAATGAACTTTTGCGTGATGCAGCTATCCGCGGTGTAACGGTTTCGTCGCGCGTGCCAGGCGATTGGAAAAACTTTCGCCGCATCCAAGCGGTGAAAGAAGGGCAGGCCGAGACCGAAGCGCAGCAAATGTATTTCAACGGCGTGGACGAAGATTTCATCGGCGTTTACGAGATCGATCTGGTGCAAGGCCGCAATTTCTCGCGTGCGTTGGCCACCGATTCCACCGCGGTAATCTTGAACGAGACGGCGGCGAAGTTGCTGTTTACGGATTCTCCCAGCGGCCAGATTATTCGCGTGCCGGCTTATGATTTTACCGGCCACGTCATCGGCGTGGTTCGCGATTTCCATTTCCACTCGTTGCATGATAAAATCGAGCCGATGGTGATGGGCTTTATGCCCGCCGGCGGCCACCACGCGGTTCATGGCATCGATTATTTTACGCTGCGGATCGCTGCCGGGAACGTGCAACCGACGATCGATTTCATTACCAAAGTGCATGGGCAGTTCGACCCGATCAATCCCATCGAATACGCATTTCTCAATCAATGGTGGGTCGATTTGTATAATGGCGACGAACGTTTGGGCCGAATCTTTGGAATCTCCGCCGGCTTGGCCATTCTGATCGCCTGCATCGGCTTGTTCGGTTTGGCGGCGTTTATAGCCGAGCAACGCACCAAAGAGATTGGTGTACGCAAAATCCTCGGCGCCTCGATTTCCAGCCTCGTCGTGCTGCTATCCAAAGAATTCACGCGCTTCGTCTTACTGGGCTTGCTGGTCGCGGCGCCGCTGGCTTACTTCGCGATGAACAAATGGCTGCAAAATTTTGCCTATCGCATTGACATCGGCTGGTGGGTGTTTGCGCTCGCGGGCGGATTGGCGTTGTTCATTGCGTTGCTCACCGTGAGCACGCAGGCAATCAAAGCGGCGCTGGCGAATCCGGTGGAATCGTTGCGGTATGAATAAGAAAGCCAGCCAGCAATGAAAATTGTTCGTCACAAATCTATGGAAATATCAAGGTGAGAATATATCTTCGCAGCTTTTGGCTCATTTTAATTTCTTTCGTTGGCGGAAGTTCGGCTTTCGCACAGAATGGCTTTGACGTTCGCCCTTATCAAGTGCCGCACACGGAAGTACGCAGACTGCATTCTAAAATTGTTGCACTTGACTATGTGCTGTATATCAGCCTTCCCAGAAATTATGCAACTACGAGCGAGGCTTATCCGGTCGTTTTTACGCTGGATGCGGATTACGCGTTCGCCCTCGCTCATAATATCGTCGAGCACTTGGTTGACCGCGGCAACTTGCCCGCAATGATTATTGTCAGCATCGCTTACGAAGGGGCGAGCCAGGAAATGGCGACCTATCGCCGCCAACGCACGCGAGATTATACACCGACGTTCACCCTCGAAGGCGGCTACGGTCCGGAGTTTCAAAAGTACTCCGGCGGTGGCAAGAACTTTCTCGGTTTCATCGCCGAGGAGTTGATTCCTTTCATCGCCGCCCAGTATCGAGTGAAGCCCAATGATCGAACTTTGGTGGGGCATTCTTACGGCGGGCTTTTCGGCTCCTATGTTTTGTTGACGCAGCCGGAGGTGTTTCAACGTTACATCTTGGTGAGTTCCTCGTTCTGGTATGATCAGAAGATCGTCTTCAAACTGGAACAGGCCTACGGCGACACGCACGACGCGCTGCCGGCCAAAGTATTTTTTGCCGTGGGCGACCGTGAAAATCCCCAAATGCGCGCTGATATGCAAGAGCTGATCAGGTTATTGCAATCGCGTTCATATAAAGGCCTGACGATCACCAGCCAGGTGTTTGAAGAGGAAACACACAATAGCGTCTTTCCCGCAGCATTGACGCGCGGCTTGCGAGTTGTTTTTGGCGAGGAGTGATGTTGGACAAAAATATAAGCAACCAAACAAGCAATCAACCTGGAATGACATTAGGCTTCCGTTGCGATTTTAATATGTAATTTTATTCCCTTGGCGGGTATTGTCGCAATAACCAACGCGGCGGCCCACAGTGAGCGGGAATCGTGTTAAAGTTACTGTAAAGACTGAGGAACAAAGCATGCTCAAAAACTACTTCAAAATCGCCCTGCGCAATCTGCGGCGCCAAAAATTGTATGCGTTCATCAACATTTTCAGCCTCGCGCTCGGCGTGGCCTGCTGCTTGTTGATTCTACTTTTCGTCGAACACGAATGGTCGTTCGACAAGTTTCATGCGAAGAGGGATCGGCTCTTTCGCGCGATTCTTGTGGAGCACAAGGCCGATAACGGTGTGCAACAGCAGGCGTATCAACCGATGCCGCTCGGACCGGCATTGCAGGAAGAGATTCCGGGAATCGAGCGGGCCGTGCGCGTTTTCACGGGCGGCGGCATGGTCTCTTACGGGGATAAACATTTTGCCGAGAGTTTTATTTTCACCGATCCGACATTCTTCAAAACTTTCGACTTTCCACTTTTAAAGGGCGATCCGGCTAAAGCGCTGGCCGAGCCGAACGCCATCATCCTCACCCGGCGCATGGCCGAAAAATATTTCGGCGCGGAAGATCCGCTGGGCAAGCAACTCCTCACCAGAAATTGGCGCGGCCCGGTCGACGTCATTGTTACCGGCGTGGCGGAAAATCCTCCGGATAATTCCAGCCTAAAGTTTGATTTTGTCATGCACATCATGAAGCATCCGAATTACGAGCGCAATCTCACCCGGTGGACGAATTTTAACGGTTCGGTTTATGTTTTGCTCGCAGAGGGTACGGAAAGCAAGGCGCTGGAGAGCAGGCTGCCAGCATTCGTCACCAAATATTGGGGCGACATGCGCAAGAAAGGGCAAGAGCGCGGCACGTTGGCAAAACGTGACGACGCATTGCAGCTTCGTTTGCAACCTCTAACTGCGATGCATTTGGATATGTCCGTCGGCTCTGCGCACGAGCCGGTGAGCAACCCCATGTATGCGATGATTCTGGCCGGCATTGCGATCTTGGTGCTGGCTATTGCCTGCATCAATTTCATCACGCTGGCTCTGGGCCGCTCGACGAGCCGCGCGCGCGAAGTCGGCATGCGCAAAGTGTTGGGCGCGTTTCGCCAGCAGCTCGTGCGGCAATTTGGCGGCGAAGCATTGTTGTTGAGTGCGCTGGCTTTTGTTTTGGGATTGGTGCTGGCAGAATTGTTTCTGCCCGTGTTCAAGCAATTCACGCAGAAAGAGCTGTCCTTGCAACAACTTTCCGGCGGTTGGGCTTTGCTGGCGATGCTCGGCCTGCTGCCGCTGATTGGTTTATTAGCGGGCGGCTATCCAGCGGCATTTATCTCACATTTTCAACCGGCCACGGTTCTAAAAGGCACGCTGAAGCTGCGGCAGAAAAGCTTCTTTACGCGCTTGCTGGTGATCTTTCAATTCGGCCTGGCGATTTTTTTCATTGTCTGCGCGATCTTCATCACGCAGCAACAACGGTTTATTGCTTCGCGCAATCTCGGTTACAATCCCGAGCACGTCATCGCGATCAACAGTTTCGGCGGCGCGAGCGCAGACGGTGGCCAAAAAATGCTGCGTTTGCGCGAAGCATTGGCGGCATATCCCCAGCAAGTGTTGAATGTCACCGGTACCAGCGCGGCCTTTAACAAAGGTTGGGACTTGAACAGCTTCGATCACGAAGGCGTGGAGCGCACGGCTTTCATCTTCGGCGTGGATTATGATTATCTCGACATGCTCGGCATCAAACTGGTCGCGGGCAGAAATTTTTCGCGCGCGCTGCAAAGCGATCTCCTGAACTCAGTGATCGTCAACGAAGCTTTGGTGCGGGAATTTGGCTGGCAGGAGCCGATCATTGGCCGCCGGCTTTCCGGCTGGAACGATAAAAAAATTCCGGGCGGCCCCACCGTGATCGGCGTGGTGCAGGATTATCATTTTCTTTCCCTGCATCGCCGCATTCAACCCGCGGTGCTGTTGATGGACCCGGACTTCGGCATCAACGACATTCTTGTGCGCGTCAGCGCCGCGAACGTTCCGGCGACGATCAAATTAATCGAAGAGAAATGGCGCACCGTCGCGCCGAATACGCCGTTTGATTTTACGTTTGTCAATGAGGATATTCAGCGCCAGTACGAAACGGATCAGCGCTGGCAAAAGATTATTTCTTACAGCACCGGCTTTGCCGTCATGCTCGCCTGCCTCGGCCTGTTCGGCTTGGCGACTCTCGCGGCGACCAGCCGCACAAAAGAAATCGGCATCCGCAAAGTGCTCGGCGCTTCCATTGCGCGCGTCGTCACCTTGCTCTCGCGCGAGTTTGCCCTCCTGGTGGGGTTAGCGAATCTCATCGCGTGGCCGTT
>JAJVHT010000163.1 GCA_022072515.1 bacterium | reverse complement strand
GCCCTTTACCAACGCCAACTTTTGGGATCAATTTGGCAAGCGTGTCCTCGATTTTTGGGGCGCTATCGCCGGTTTTATATTTTCTTCGATTTTTTTTATCGTGATGCCGATTCTCATCAAATTGGATTCCCGGGGTCCGATTTTTTATGGCCAGCAACGCGCCGGGTTGAATTATCGCAAACGTGATCGCCGGCAGGTGAATATTGCGGTGGCGCATGAGCGCCGCAGTGGCGAGCGCCGCCAACAGAATTTGTTCGGCCGGCCGTTCACGGTTTATAAATTTCGCACCATGCGGGTTGATGCCGAAAAAGCGAGCGGCGCCGTGTGGGCCCAAAAGGATGATCCCCGGGTGACGCGCATGGGCCGGATTTTACGCTTCATTCACGTCGACGAAATTCCGCAATTCTTTAACGTGTTGTGCGGCGAGATGAGCTTGGTCGGTCCGCGCCCGGAGCGGCCGCAAATTATGAGCACGCTCGTTAAAGATATTCCGCAATTCCCGGAACGCCTGCAAGTCAAGCCTGGCATTACCGGCATTGCGCAAATTTATTGTGGTTACGACGCCACCATCGACGATGCGCGGGAAAAATTGCGTTATGATTTGATGTACGTCGAAAACTCGACCTTCAAATATGATATTGCCATCATGTTGAAAACGCTGTGGATGATCATCAATGGCCGGGAAGTGGTGAAATCCTAAACCGGACGTTAGCGGCGAGCCGATTTTTTTGTTTCCGACAAGGAGTTTAGAGATGTTAGCTCACCTCGGGTCGCGCTGTGAGGGCGGACAACGAAACAAAACTATAAAAATCTTTTTTAACGGGATAATTAAAATTTTGTCGCATCGTCGTTTTCTCGCTTCGTGGCTGGCAGCAAGTGTGCTGCTCGGTTTGATCTGCTCGGCAGTACGAGTCGCCAATGCCCAGGCACCAAACTATTCCGCCGAATTAACGCCGAACGGGGGGCGGGTGAATGACGCTGCTTTCGAGGCGCGCATCCAAATTTTGACGCGGCCAATTGGCGCGCTGGTTTTTCTCGACGGTGAATATGCGATGGCCGGCCGGACGCCTTACACGATCTCCTATTTTTTGAAGGGCCGTTATCGCATTCGCTCCACTAAATACGGCTATGAAAATTCGGAAAAGCATTATGTGTTTAATGGGCAGGGGGACGACAAGCTGACCATCAAGTTGAGGCCCAAAACGCGGTACAAGGCGTTGTGGCGGTCGATGCGGGCTCCGGGATGGGGTCAGGTTTACAGCGATCATAAAACCCGTGGTTTTATCATCAGTCTGCTGCAATTCAGCACTGCCGGGGTGGCGATTTACCAACAGGCGCAATATCGCTCCGCCCTGGATGACTATAATGTAGCGCTAAAAAATTATCGGGCGAATCAAAACTCTCAGGACGGCCAGGCGGCTTTGATCGCCCAAGTACAAGCGCGCCAAGCCGATTTGGACGATGCTTATAATGCGCGTAAACGTTGGCTGATTATTACCGGCTCGGTATACGCGTGGAATTTGATTGATGCTTTGTTTTTTTTCCCCGCCTATCATAATGGCGCTGTGGATGTCAGTATGTCGCTCGACCCGAATCCGGCGTTGCATGGCGCGGCAATTGGGTTGAAGGTTAAAGCAAATTTTTGAATGAGGAAACCGGAATCAACACCGATGAGAACGAGGACACTAAAATTCGGTTTAGCCGCCGCGCTGCTGTGGGTGAGTTTGGGTTTCTGGAGTTGTGACAAGAAGCCGACGGCGCCGGCGTTTCCCAAGGACAGTCAATTCCCGCCGCAACCGCGCGATTTGGTGGTAACGGTTGATGGCCAGAAAGCGACGTTGACCTGGGACATCGACAATCCGGCGGCTGTTAAATTCTATCGCATCTACCGGCGCGATTCGTTAACCACGACGTTTGCGCTCTTGGACACTTCGAATGGCCGGCGTTATGTTGACGGCAAATGGCGGAGTGGGGTTAAATATTATTATCAAGTCAGTGCCGTCAATACCGGCGGTTTCGAAAGTAAACTTTCCGAGAGTGTGGTGGCAGCGCCGAATGCCATTGCTTCAATTATCATCGCAGCCGGCGCCGATTATGTTTCACAGCGGCAAGTTGTACTCAAATTGACGGCGCCCGCGCGCACGGCGCTCATGAAGCTGAGCAATGATTCGCTGTTTGCGAATGCCGCGTGGCAACGTTTTGAACTGACGCCGTCATGGATCCTCTCTTTCGGCGACGGCAATAAGGCCGTCTATGCTAAATTTCGTGACAGTGACGGCAACGAATATCCGCAAATAGTACGCGATTCGATTATTTTGGATACGACGGCATTGATCACGGCGTTTACTGAAGACACCAAAGGGCAAATTAAAAGTGCGGGCGAGGCGATTCATTTTCGCTTAGTGGGAAACGAGACCGGCGGCCGGGCAACGGTAAATATATTTTCCGGACCACAAAATGTTCTGCTCTTTGATGACGGCACGCAAGGCGATCAAGCGGCGAACGATGGGATTTACGAATTGAATTATATCGTTCCTCAAGATGTGCAGGTTTTGCAGGCTAAAGTGCGCGGCAATTTTGTCGATCGTGTCGGCAACGTGGCAACAACCGTCACCGCGGCGACGTTGATCACGATTCAAAAAGCGCCGGATGCCGTGACGATCTTTCAACCGGTGCCGGCGGGCTCCCAGCAAAACGCGTTGCGTTTGGCGTGGTCGATTTCGAAGGATACCACGGATTTTGCGAACTACTCAATTTATCGCAGCCGCACGCCGAATTTCAATCCGTTCAGTTTGACGCCCATTGATCGAGTCACGATTCGCGAAACGACGACCTATACCGATTTGAATTTATTGGCCGGCACGACATATTATTATCGTATTGTGGTTTTTGATCTGGCGGGACTGGCCAGCTCGGCGAGCAATGAAGTGGGCGCCCGCACCACCGCGAATCTGCCGCCGACCGCGGTGATTTTGAATACGCCGATTTTGGTGGGCGATGGCTCGAGCCAGGTGCAACTGACGTGGTCACGCAACAATGACAATGATTTTGCGAGCTACCGCGTTTATCGCGCCACCACCGCTGCGGTCGATTCAATGAGTATTCTGGTGACCGCGATGGTCAATCAAAATACCACTGACTACGTCGATAAAAATTTAAAAGCCGCGACCCGGTATTTTTATCGCATCTATGTTTACGATCAAGCCGGCAATGCCACCGGCAGCAATATTGGCAACGTGTTGACCGCGCCCAATTTGCCGCCGACGCCGGTGACTTTGGCGATACCGGCGCCGGTGGACACCTCGACGCTGAGCTTGTCGTGGTCGCAAAATAACGACGCCGATTTCGCCTCCTATCGCATCTTTCGCGCGAAAGCCGGTGATCCGGCGATTGATCCGGCGAAGCAACAACCGATTGCAATTCTCAATAGCAATCCGGCGAACACCACGTATCTTGATCGCGGGCTGAATCGCAAGACGACCTACACCTATCAGGTTTTTGTTTATGACAGCGGCGGGCTTTATTCCGGCAGCAATCCGGCGCCAGGCACGACGCGATAGATTTTTTCGATGGAGTGAAAACATGCGTGTTAAAGCAGTCGCTTATTTGATCGGAGTGATTTTAGGTTGGGGAATTTACGGCCCGGCGTTCGCGCAGGAATATATTCTGGAGCCGGGCGATGTATTGGCAATCTCGTTTTGGCAACAGCCGGATTTGAATGTGCTGTCGACGCGAATTGACGCCGAGGGAAAAATCAATATCCCTTTGGCCGGACGCCTCAACGCCGCCGGCTTGACGATCTCTCAGCTCAGCAGCAAAATTGTGGAGCGCATGGCGATCTACAATAAAAGCATTACACAAGCGACGGTTGTCGTCAACGAATACGGCAGCAAAAAAATTTTTATCACCGGGGCGGTCGGCACGCCCGGAAAGTATAGTTTTGAAAAAATGCCGACGATCTGGGAAGCCATTCTCGAAGCGGGCGGGCCGCAACAAACAGCGCAGCTTGACAATGTGCAGCTCATTCGCGGCGGCAATGAAGGTGGGAAAATTATCGCGGTGGATTTGGCAACGGCTTTTGAGAAAAACGACATGCGCGGCTTGCCGGCGTTGATGCCGGGCGACAATCTTTATGTGCCGTCGAGCCAGGCCGCCGGTGCGGCTGCCAGTGGCACCATCGGGGGCGGCGCGCCCACCGCGACTGGCGGCAATGGCAATTTATTCGCGAGTGCCAAGACCGTTTATGTGTTCGGACACGTCGTCGCGCCGGGGGTGTATCAAATTGAAAAAGATATGGACGTGCTGCAAGTGATCGTACGCGCAGGCGGACCGGCTTATCCCAATCGTTTTAACACCAGCGGCCCGATTACCGAACCAGATCTGGAGCATGTTCGCATTATTACTCGCGGCCCGGAAGCGCCGGTGGTCTATTCGGTGAACGTTGAAAAATATACAAACACCGCCTCGCCGGTGCCGTTATTGTTGCGGCCGGGCGACACAGTTTTCGTTCCCGGCAAGCAAAGTTTTCGCCGCTTTTTCCTGACTTCTTCCGCGACGGAAGTGATCAAAGCCTCAGTGGCGGTGATCACCTCTTATCTGTTGTTGAATCAGTTGTTCGGACAAGGGAAGTGATTTTTGGGGTTTTGAGTTTGTTCGCCCGTTGTATTTAAAATGTGTCAACATTAAAGATTAAAAAAAATCTGGAAAATAACGATGGCTCAACCAGGCGGAAAACTTGATCTGCGGCGTTTGTTGCAAATTGCCAAGCGCTGGAAATGGCTGCTCGTGGTGCCGCCCATTGTGGCTTTGATCGGCGCGTACTATTATGTCGCCACCACGCCACCGCAATATACGTCATCGGCCAAAATTGTACTCGGGAATAATCCATATATCGCGCCGGATATGGTGGCCGGCGTCGTCAAGAGCAAAAATAAAATGGTTGATATGAGGGAAAATATTACAGCGCAATTGCTTTCACGGAGTTGTCTGGCCGAAGTCATCAAGCGCAGCGGCATAAAAGCAAGTCAGGGTATACGCGAGCGTGCAAACGAAATTCTCAAAGCCCAGTCAGACGGGAATGAAGAGGCGATTGTGCAAAAATTGCAAATCGATTGGCTTGCTCCAAAAGTTGAAACCGGACTCTTTTTTCCGAAACGTGGTGACTATTTTCAAATCAGCATCACCCACACCGATCCGGAGTTGGCCTATGCGCTGACGAGAAATTTGGCGGAGGTTTTTATTGAAGAGTCCTTGTTAGCGGAAGGAGCCGGACCTCGCGCCACTTTGGTATTTACGAATCAACAACTGGAGATCTATACGAAACAACTTGAGGAGGCGAGAGAGCGTTTGCGCCAATTCAGGACTGGCTTGGTTCGTGAAAAGACGCGAAGCTTTTATGTCGATACACAAAATGAGCCGCAAATTAACACGCAGATCAAAACCATCCAGGCCGATATTGCCAGCAAGCAAGGCCAACTGCGCGATTTGGACAATCAACTCGGTTTGGCAAAAGAAAAAATTGCGTTTCAATTCTCTGCGAAAGCCGCCGAGTTGCGGGAACAGTTAAACGAAAAAAATTCCAATGTCGCCTTGCTGATGGTGCAGCTCAATTGGCGCGACCCGCAAATTCTCAAGATCAATCAAGATATTGCCGATTTGCGCGAGCGGTTGCAGCAAGAAATACAAGCGGTCAGCCCCATCGGCTTAACGACCGGTTTTTCTCAGCAAGATCTCAGTCGCGCGGTCCAGCGGCAAATGGCGCTTATCGACCTGGAAATGCTTAATCGTCAGAAAGCGACTTTGGAAAATTTGGTGCAAACATATAAGCAAAGCCTGACGCAACAACCGGGGCAGGATTTGCAGGAAAGTCAACTGCAAAATGAAGTAAACAGCCTGCAGGACAAGGTTTCGAGTCTTCGCGAAGAGTCTCAACGCCTGCAAATGCGCGAAGCTTTGCAGAGCAGCGACTCAGAAATTCGGTACAAGGTTCAAGATCCGGCTAATCGGCCGATAACCCCAACGACCGCAGACCAGCCGAAAACTTTGCTCATGGCATTTTTGGGCGGTCTCGGATTTGGTATCGGCCTGGTTTATCTGATCGAGTTTTTTGATAATTCCTTCAAATCGGTTGAAGACGTCGAACAAGTTCTCGGCTTGACAGTGTTGGGAACCGTGCCCAAGATGGATTTCGGTGAATCCAACCGCGCGAAGCGGGAAGCGGCGGTGTAATAAGGGATAAATAAGTTTGCCGGTTAGCCCGTTTGCCGGTTATTGGTTATTTTCTGAAAGTGTTATTTTGATAAATTGTCAGCCGGCGACTGGTGAACCGGCTGACGAGCAAACTATAATCTGCAAAGAGGCAAGGCTTGGCTATCCAGCGACGCCTGGTTGAAGCAGTCGAAGTCACCGAAAGTCAGATTCACCTCATTCGTTTGAAAGGAATTTTTGATGCTTCCACAGTGAGTGAATTTGAAAAAGTGGTGAGTTATCTATTAACCAGGAACTTTTTTAAGATGGTTGTCGACCTGAGCCGGGTTGAATTTATTTCTTCCGCCGGCTGGGGTGCGTTTACCGCCGAGCTCCGTCGCGTCCGTGAAAACGATGGTGACATCACGCTGGCGGGCATGAACTCGGATTTATTTGACGTCTTTCTTCTGCTCGAGCTCGATCATTTTATCAGTGCGTTCGACACCGAGGATGAGGCGATTACGGCTTTCTTGCGGCCCGCCGTGCTTCCGGAACCCGAAGTTAAGCTGGAAAACGTAGCGCCGCCAATGATGGAAACACCGCGTGTCGCGCCCGTTGCAGAAGCCGCTGAAACCAGACCGCCAACAATTTTTGAAATGCCCGGCCCGAGCGGCGCGCTGATAGAGTATCCGCGTGAGAACGGCATTTCATCTCGAGAAGCATATACGGTCGAAGAGGAAACCTTCGCGACGGCATCTGCAACGTCAACTCTCGCGCCATATAACGAAAGCGATTTTGTTGAGCAAGAAAATGAGATTTCCGATGAGACGCTGGAGATTGAGGCCAATCTGCCTCTCGCCTCCAGCGGCCCGGAAATGTATGAATTGCTGCTCACCAGCGGCAGACCGGCGCTTGATCCCGTCATTTCACGACGAGCATTGCCGCCGCCGTCGTTAAGCGCACTTCCCGGGAAAATTCCCGACTCCGACATTGCCGATTTTCCGGCAGAAAAATTTTATCAAGGCGAAGCCGGCACTGAGGCGGAATTCGGTTTTTATGAACACGAACCGATTGCCGAGGAAAACCAGCACGAGGAAACGCAGGAATTTACTGAGGCGATTGCGACCTCCGATCTGGATTTTTCGGGACACGAGCCTATCAGTGAGGAAACGCCGGTGGAGAACGGTTTTTCCGAAGCAATGTCGGCACCAGACCGCGCATTCTCTTCTTTTGTGCCGACAAATTTCTCCCGGCAAGATGCCGAGGCCTTTTCGGAATTAAGCCTTGATCTCGAGCGGCATTTGCAAGCGCATGGAGGTATGGATGATTCTCCAAACACCGAGCAAGAACTGCATCCGTACAATGATGAAAATGGCAATGGTTTCACCATCCGCGACCACGAGCATGAAACTCAGGAAATCGAGGCTTCGGCGTTTGGCGCATCGCCTGATTATTCGACGTCGGCAGAAGCTGGTGAAGGCTTGGCGGCAGAATTTTCCCAGTCCGTGAATAGCGACGCTGATTTCTCGGCGCCCGCGCCAGCCTTTGAGAATGACGCGACAGCGGAAGATTTAGCCGCGCCGCGCTTTGCTTTTGGCGCAACCGATTTTTCCGCAAACACTTTTGCGACCGCTTATAATTCGTTGCGTGAGCACGACGATGATTTTGAGACACAGGATATTCGCGATCCCTGGATTCTCGAAGAGATCGATTCGCTGCCGGAGGAATATGAGATGGATGGAGCAGGGGTGGAAGACGACGAACGGCCGATTGCTGCGGCTCAATTCATGGCCGTTGATTTTGAAGCGGATTACGAACCGCTCACCCTCGCGCCGGTAAGCGAGCCGGCTGAGGCGCCGGTAAACACGGCTGATAACCCGGCCCCTCCATTCGAGCCGTCCGCGGAGCCTGAATTTTTTATTTTTGGCGACGAAGCGGACGAAACCACGATAGCCGTGAATGCGACAAATTCGGACGAGCGGGCGTCAGCCACGACCGCAATTTTCAATGCGGCTGTGGCGCCGCTGCCGATGCGTGCAGAACCAGCGGCACGGTCTCGAAAAAAAAGACGCGAGGCCGCGCCCAAGGCAAAAAAAACCAAGTCCCGCCGCGATGACGATTCCGCTGTAACTGCGGAGGCGCCGGAAATCGCGATGGTCGAAGAAAGCGTTGACAATTTGCCGGTTGAGGCCGAGCCGGAGCTAATGGCACAACCGGTATTGGCGCCAATGGACGAAACGGATTTGCCGAAAATACCGATGAGCGATGATATCGGCGAGATGATCCGCGGTATTATCGCGGCTTATCCACATTTCGGTCCGGCCATGATTTGTAAATTTTTGGAAGAGCGGGTCACGCCGCCGGTGTTTCTCAGTCGTTCGACGGTTTATCGCTATCTGCGCGACGCCAAGCTTAACACCGTGGCGCAAAGGCGTGAGTTTGCAGGGTATGGTTTTGATTAACCCCATGGGCAAAATTAGGATGTTTTGCCGTGATCGTTTCCCATGCGATCAGCAGATCAACTAAGGGATTCATTCAATTAGCGAACAGGTTTTTGTATGGGCGATTTTGTTTTCAATGATGTCGTGCGTTCCAAAAAGGGCGAGTATTTTCTTAAAACGGTCAATAGCAAGTATCAGAATCAGATTATTTCGTCCTTTTTTCGCAATGGAACGGTGATTGCCTCGCACCAGCAGGATTATGAAGCCAAGATTTCCGACGAGGCGCTGCTGGCGCGGACGCGCGAATTTCACGATCTGAAAAAGGCGGAAATTCAAACGCTGCTCAAGCTCGCGGAAAAGTTGAAAGAATCGGATAATGCCGAAACCAAAAACTTGCTGGGCCAGGCCTTTTTTAAAAAGGGCCTGTATGAAGAAGCGATCAATGAGTTTGAGGAGGCGATCATTCTCGATCCGCGGGTTTCCGGCCTTTATAATAATCTTGGCAACGCCTATATCGCCGTCGGCAGATTTGACGAGGCCATTGCGGTTTTAGAGCAGGCCATTGGATTGAAACCGGAGCGCGCCGATTATCACAACCATCTCGGGGTGGGTTACTTGAAAAAAGAGCAGTGCAAAAAAGCGGTGGAACGCTTTCAGCGCGCGCTTGAGATCAATCCCTATTACGCGGACGCCAGTTATAATTTGGCGCTGGCGTTGGTGCTTAACGGCGTAACCAAGGAAGATTTTCATTTGTCGATCAACGGCGCGCAGCGCGTCATCGAGTATTTGGAGAAAGCGGCGAAGATCAACCCCAATTATAAAAACGAGCATGTCACGCGCGGCGAGGAACTGCTCCGGCACAATGATTATGAAAAAGCTTACGAAGCCTTTGTCCAGGGCCAGCGCAGCGTGCCACGGCCGGCGGATTTGAGTTTTGTTATTGATTTTTATTTGCAGGTTCTCTATTATACCAAGAAGCTCAACAGCGCGGCGATTTGGCGGCATATCCGCCAATTGCAGGACCTGATCGACAAACATCCGAATTATGCCGATTTGTATAATCATCTCGGCGTGGCGTATGTGATTATGAGCAAATTTGTGAATAACAAAGCCATCCAACAGTTTGAAAAGGCGCAGCAAATCAATCCGGCGTTTGACCGCGCCAAGCGCAACCAAAAATTGGCGGAATATGATCACAAGGGTATTCAGCTTCTTTTTGACGCTATTCTTAAATAATGTTACACCCAAGCGAGGCTACGCTCATAGGGAATTGAGGCGATGCAGGTGAATACGATACAAACGCATTCGATAGAAACAAATACAACCTTCGAAACGAAGACGATCACGGCGGAGACGCCGCGCCATCGCGCGCCTTTTGCGAATTTTGTTGATGAGTCGCCGGGCGCGAATGAGTTTCGCCGGCTTTACTCCAAGCTGAAAAATTTGTACGGCGCCGCGGACATGAAAAATTTTCTTGTCACCAGCTCGATGATGAGTGAGGGCAAGAGCACCGCCTCGGCGCTTCTGGCTTGCACGATCGCGCGCTATCGCAATACGAAAACGATTCTCGTCGATTGTGATTTGCGCCGGCCGCGTGTACACCAGCTTTTCGGCATTCCGAAAGAAGAAGGCGTGGCCGATGTGTTGACCGGCACACGCAAGCTGGATACCTGCTTCAAGCGGACGTCGATTGAAAATTTGCGGCTTTTGACCGCCGGCAGCATTGTGGATAATCCGACCGAGTTGTTCAATTCGCCGCGCTTGCGGGATTTGTTTTCGGAAATCAAGTTTTACTTTGACACCGTGATTGTGGATTCGCCCCCGGTGATTCCCGTGACGGACACCCTGATTCTCAGTCCCGAGATGGACGGCGCGTTGATGGTCGTGAAAGCCGGGGAGACGCACAAAGAAGTGGTGAAACGCGCGGTGGACATGATGCGCAACGCCGGCTTCAATATTCTCGGGGTGATCATCAACAATCAAAAAGCGGTTTTGCCTTATTATTACGACCAGTCGTATTACGGCTATAAATATTACGTGCGCGACGAAAAAAAGAAAAAGCAGTAGCATGAACCGGCGGGCGCTTTGCATTCCGCTTCATGTTATCAAATGATACCGGCTTAATCCACGGAAGGGAGTGGGAGGCTTCAGGATGAAATGGCTGAAGTTCCACGCTCCGGTTTAATTTATTGAACATTTTTATAGAGGGAGCAATGGCACATTACCTCGTAACTGGCGGTGGCGGTTTTATTGGCTCTAATCTCGTGCAGGCGTTGATCGAGCGTGGTCAGCAAGTGCGGGTGTTGGATAATTTTGCCACCGGCCGGCGTCAAAATTTGGCTGGATTTGAGGACAAGATTGAGTTGCTCGAGGGCGACATTCGGGATCGGGTTATCGTCGAGCGCGCCGTCGAAGGCGTCGATTACGTTTTGCATCAAGCGGCGTTAGGTTCGGTGCCGCGCTCAGTGCAAGATCCGCTCACCTCCAATGACGTGAATGTGAACGGCACGTTGAATCTGCTCTGGGCGGCGAAGAAGGCGCGCGTCAAGCGTTTTGTGTCGGCGTCCTCCTCATCGGTTTACGGCAACACGCCGCAACTGCCGAAAGAAGAGAGCATGGTGCCGAATCCGATTTCGCCGTATGCGGTTTCCAAACTGGCGGCCGAGCGTTACACGATGTCATTCAACGCGGTCTATGGCTTGCAAACGGTGGCGCTGCGCTATTTTAATGTTTTCGGGCCGAGACAGGACCCGGCATCGCAATACGCCGCGGTGATTCCGCGTTTCATCACGGCAATCATGCAAGGCAACGCTCCGATCGTCTATGGCGACGGCGAGCAATCGCGCGATTTTACCTATATCGACAACGTCGTCCAGGCCAATTTGCTGGCGTGCACCGCGCCGGAAGCCCCCGGGCAATTTATGAACATCGCCTGCGGTGAGCGCTATTCGTTGAATGTGCTGTTGCAGCTCGTTGCGGAAATCATGGGCAAAGCAGCCCGCCCCGTTTATGAAACCGATCGTCCTGGTGATGTGAAGCATTCCTTGGCTTCCATCGCCCGCGCGAATACAATTTTAGGATTTTCACCGGCAATCGATTTCAGGGAAGGCTTGAAACGCACGGTCGCGTGGTTTACACAACATTCTTAAAAAGCAAAAAAGAAAAAGCAGGTTTCAAAAGCAGTTGCCCGGCCTGAGTCATTCTCTGCTCGCGTCGTTTGCTTTTTGAAGTTTGCCGTTCCGAGTGCAGATTACATCTTTGATCTTACAGCTATGGGCATTTTGAACGCACTGACGATTGACGTCGAAGAGTGGTTTCATGTCTCCCTGTTTCGCCGAAAAATTCGCCGCGAAGATTGGGACAGCCTGGCCAGCACGGTGGTCGCCAACACGTGTGCGGTGTTGAAGCTTTTGGCGGAAAAGAACGTCAAAGCCACTTTTTTTATTCTCGGATGGGTTGCGGAACGTTATCCGGAAATCGTGATCGCCATTCAGGAGCAAGGCCACGAAATCGGCTCGCATACCTATTCGCATCAAATTATTTATGAGCAGAGCCGGCAGGAGTTTGCCGCCGACGTCCAACGCTCGATCAATGTGTTGGAAAGCTTGACCCTGGCGCCGGTCAAAAGCTTTCGCGCGCCGAGCTATTCCATCACGCGCTCCTCGCTTTGGGCGTGGGAGGCGCTGGCTGATCTGGGCATTACGTGTGACTCCAGTATTTTTCCGGTCAAGCACGATTTATACGGTATTCCCGATGCGCCGCGTTTTCCGTTCCACATCAATTTAAAAGATCGCCCGCGCCTCGTTGAAGTCCCGCTGTCAACCATTCAACTGCGCGGCAAAAATATTCCGATGGCCGGCGGGGGGTATCTCCGGCTCTATCCTCATTGGTTTATTCGTCGCAGCATTCGCCGCATCAATCGCGAAGGCCGCCCGGCAATTATTTATTTTCATCCCTGGGAGCTTGATCCCAACCTTCCGCGCCTCAAAGTGGGATTTATAAAAGAGCTGCGGCATTATGGCAATCTCGCTCTAACCGAAGATAAGCTGCGCCGCTTGTTGGATGAATTTTCTTTTGCCCCTCTGCGCGAAGTTGTAAAAACCACCCCCATACAAAATGATTGGCCGCTAACGCTGCCGGTTAATGGACGCAACGGCGTTTTCCACCCCGTGGTGTAGTCTTTTTTTAGAAAGCGATGACGATCACCGCCGTTGCAACGGGCTTTGGGCGTGCGCGTTATGCGGGAACTGTCGGCAATTTAACCGGTTGACAGGTAAATATATTGCAGTGTATTGAGTTGCAATTCGAGCGACTCAAATAAAATTTTTGTACCCGGAGTTGTCTTAATGAAAACGGGATTATACGCTAAGCATGAATATTACGCAACTACATACGGAAATCAAACTCTGGGATGATTTTGTGCATCGGCAAGCGGCGGCGCGTGGCCCGCATCTGGGGGGGTGGAAAAAAGTGATTGAAGAGAGTTTCGGCCACAAATGTATTTATTTGATGGCTGCAAACAACGACGTCATCAGTGGCATTCTGCCGTTGGTGCATGTGCGCAGCCGACTATTTGGCTCGTTTCTGATCTCCGTGCCTTATTTGAATTATGGCGGCATTCTGGCGGAAAATGCCGCGACGCAGCAGGAGCTTTTTGATCATGCCAGCAAACTGGCGGCCGAGCGCGGCGCGGCGTACTTGGAGTTGCGCCATGAAGCGCCGCAATTGCCGGAAGTGCCCACCAAACAACATAAAGTGACCATGTTGCTCGAGCTGCCGGACGATCCGGATAAATTATGGAATCAGTTCAAACCCAAATTGCGCAGCCAGATTCGCAAGCCGATGAAAGAAGGCCTCACTGTTCGTATCGGCCGCGAAGAAGAACTGACGCATTTTTATGAGGTCTTTTCCGTCAACATGCGCGATCTTGGCACCCCGGTTTACCCACGAAGTTTTTTTGCGAATATTCTGAAACACTTTCCGAGCTCCACTTGGATTTGCTCAATTCTATTGCACGAGCAACCGGTGGCCGCCGGCTTTGTTTGCGGTTTCCGCGAGACTTTGGAAATTCCGTGGGCATCGAGTTTGCGCGAGTATAATCATTTGGCCGCGAACATGCTGCTCTATTGGTCGATTTTGGAATTTGCCGTCAAAAACGGTTTCAAACAATTTGATTTCGGCCGTTGTTCGCCCGGTGAAGGGACTCATAAATTCAAGGCGCAGTGGGGCGC
>JAJVHT010000023.1:9359-13867 GCA_022072515.1 bacterium | reverse complement strand
ACTTGCCACCGCCGCCTCGACGCTGTCAAAAATTTTCGTGACGGTTTCCAGCTTGGAGATCTGAAAATATTTCTGCGCTGTTCCTTGCAGATTGGCAAAACGGATATCACCGCCCTTTTGACGCAGCCTGTTCAAGCACGCGATAATGGCGCCGACGCCGCTACTATTGATCCACCGCACGTCGCGAAAATCCATCACCAAATTTTGAGTGCCGGCGTTGATCAATTCTTTGAGATGGGCGCACATTTCCTGGGTCCCGGCGTCACCCATGATTTTGCCGCCCAAGTGAAAGACTTTTACCTGGCCAAATTTCTCTTCGATGAATTCCATGATCAACTCGGGTTAAATTTTTTGCGGTCTAATTGCGCTTATACATCCCCGTCAAGATGCTCTCCGCTACAATGTGTCCTGCCATGGCCTGCAATAATTTCATCTTCGTCGCGCCGGCTTTCAGATCGAGCCGGGCATCCAAAGCATAGAGCTTGAAATAATAACGATGCTCGCCGGAAGATGGACAGGGCCCGCCATAACCGATTTTACGAAAATCATTGACGCCTTGTTTGGCGCCATTCGGCAGTGTTTTTTGCGCGGGAACATGTTCCGGCAACGCTCTAAGCTCCGCCGGCAAATTAAAAATGACCCAGTGCACCCACGTGCCGATGGGCGCCTCGGGATCATCGCAGATGATGGCAAAACTTTTCGTGTGGTCCGGAACGTCGGTCCAGGCCAGCGGCGGTGAAATGTTTTGGCCGTCACAGGTGTATTGCTGCGGCATCATGGCCGCGGCGGCGAAAGCCGAACTTTTGAGATCCATTTTTATTTCTCCTTAACGAATCACTGAACACGGCTCACAGATACTCGCGCGCCGTTTCTTCACCCCGCAACACCCGCAACCCGCCTTCGGCCAGCGCGCGCATTTCATCTTCGCCCGGATAGGTAAAAACCGGCGCAATCCAGTTAATTCTTTTTTTCAAAGCCTCGACCATTTCATACGCATGCACCATGCCGCCGGTGAGCAAAATGGCATCAACCTGCCCGGAAAGCACCGCCGCCATCGCGCCGATTTCTTTGCTGATTTGATAAATCATGGCCCGGAAAACGAGCTGAGCCACTTCGTCATGGGCGAGTTTGCGGCGCAAAACTTCTTCGAGATCTTTGGTGCCGAGATAAGAATAAATGCCGCCTTCGCGAAAAATTTTGGCCTCAAGCTCCTGGCGCGAAAATCTGCCGGAAAAGCAAAGCTCGACCAGTTTCATCACCGGCAGCGAACCGGCGCGTTCGGTGGAGAAAGCGCCCTCCTCGCGCGAGTTGGTGACGTCGATCATTTTGCCGTTCTCGTGCGCGGAAATCGAAATGCCGCTACCGAGATGCGCCACGATCAGTCGCAACTCGTTGTAGGGCTGGCTGTGCTCGTGGGCAAAGCGCTTCGCAATGGCTTTGGTGTTCAAGGCATGAGAGAGGCATTCACGTTCCATTCCCGCCAAACCCGACAAACGCGCCACTGGCGGCCATTCATCGACGCTTACCGGATCGACAATAAATGCTGGACACGGCACCGGCTCCGCCAGACTCTGTGCGCTGAAGGCGCCAAGGTTGGAAGCGTGCTCGCCGCGCTCGGCGCGACTGAGATCATCCAGCATACGATCATTGACGCGGTAGGTGCCGCTCTCCAATGGTTTCAACAAACCGCCGCGGCCAACGACGGCAGCGAGATTTTGCAAGTCAACGTGGTGCGCGCGAAGGGTTGAGAGGATTTTTTCCAAACGAAAATCCAGTTGCGCGAGAACCGGCGATTTGGCAAAAACCGCCATCTCCTCATCGCTGTGCCGCAAGGTTTCTGTGAGGATCGGCACCGCGTTGGTAAATTGCGCCAGCTTGGTCGAGGTTGAGCCGGGATTGATGACTAAAATTTGAAAAGCATTCTCATTCATAAGCACTCACCGTGGGATTACGGTTTGTTATGTTCCCTGCAGGGCTTGAACGTGCAGCAATTGCGAGCGCGAAAGGCGCTACAACGAACTTGCCTGAACAATCACTCCCAGCGCCACCGAATTGAGCTTATCATCGGCGCTTTCGACGCGCGAGGGAATGAGCACCGGCGCTTTGGCGCCGACGATGACGTGCGCGCATTGTGAGCCGGCAAAATATTTCACGGCTTTGCCGAGAATGTTGCCGGCTTCGATATTGGGCACGATCATCACATCCGCATGGCCGGCAACCGGTGAGGTGATGCCTTTTGCCTGCGCGGCGGATTCCAACAGCGCATTGTCGAGCGCGAGCGGGCCAAAGACTTCACATTCACCCAACTCGCCGCTTGCCGCTATTTCCGTCAGCGCCTTCGCGTCAACCGTCGAAGGCATCGCTTCCGTCACCGCCTCCGTTGCGCTCATCAAGGCGAGGCGCGGCCGCTGCAAGCCGAGCGCGCGCATCACCATAACTGCGTTGGCGATGATCTGCTTTTTCTGCGCGAACGTCGGGAGCACGTTGATGCCGCCATCGGTCACGCCCACCAAACGGCGTGTACCGGAAAGTATGTCTTCGTAAAGCAACACGTCGCTCAGCAAGTGGCCGGTACGCAGGCCGCTTTGCTTGTCAAGCACGGCATGCAAAAGCTGATCGGTGCGCAAATGGCCTTTGAGCAGAATATCGGCTTCGCCGTTGCGACAGAGCGACACCGCGGTGGCCGCCGCGGCGTCGGCGTTTGACGCAGAAATGAAATGGGCGTGGCGCAACAACGCGCCTTCTTCCAATTTGGCTATTTTTTCCCGAATTCGCTCCACCTCGCCAATCAAAACAGGAGCGGCGATTTTCAAAACCACGGCTTTGATAACGGCCGACAATGCCACTTCGTCATCCGCCATAACCACAGCGACACGCTTGGGGCCAAGCTCTTGCGCATGGCGGCGGAGGTCAAGAAAATTTTTAATGGGCATAGCTTTGCTCTGATCTTCTGCTTTCAATGTTTTACCGACCGGCTACTTGAAGTAACCGGTCGGTTTTTATAAGCATGGGCTACCGTACAACCAGCATCTTCTTCGTCTCCACAAACGCCCCGGCGCGCAAGCGATAGAAATACAAGCCGCCTGGCAAGCCCTGACCATCGAATGGCACGCCATGCACGCCGGCGGGCTTCTTCTCATTGACCAAAACCCGAATCTCATGGCCGAGAACATCATAAACCTTCAGCTCAACCTGCGCAGGCTGCGGCAACGAGTAGACAATGAAAGTTGTGGAATTTCCTCCGCCACGGGCGGAAGATGTCGTTGCGCTCCAAAACGGATTCGGATAGTTTTGTTCCAGCGCAAATTGCGTCGGAATCTCGCGATCTTGCTCCACTGTCACCACATATCCCGCCGTCGCAAACGCATCCAGCGAGAGCGCCGAATTGCCGATGGCGTTAAAGGCCTCGAGGCGGTACCAATAAGCTGTGCCAAAGGTCAGTGCCGTGTCAGTGTAGCTCACGGTGTTGGCGCCTAGTGTCGTCAGCAGGCGAAAGGCGCCGCTAACGCCGGCGCTGCGATATAAATGAAAACCATTTTCATTGCTGGCGTTGTCCGCCCAGGTGAGCTTGATCGCGTTTCTGGGAATGGCGTCGGCTGTCAAGTTCGAGGGCGGCGCCGGCAGTGGCAGCGCATCGGTATACTTCATAATGGCGCCCAGCGAGCCAATGCCCCATCCGGAATTTCTATCGGTGAAAAAGGCGCGCAGCAACCACTTGGTGCCTGACTGCAATGTTTCCTTCCACGTTTTACCGCCGTCGGTCGTTTGCCACGTTCTATCGCCACCGCCGCCAACGTCAATCGTACCGGCGCCGTCAATCCCTTTGGAAAGTTGACTGCTAATGGCGCCGACAGCAAATCCGTTCTGCGGATCTATGAAAACCAGATCGTCAACCCATCCCGCCAAATCCGTAAAGGTCCAAGTGGCGCCGCCGTCCGTGGTTTGCAGTAGGCCTTCACTGCCGCCGACGAATCCGATATCCGCATCTTTGAAATAAACACATTCGAGCCAGTCGTAGGCTCGGCCGCTGTTCTGCGCCACCCAATTCGCGCCGCCATCCGTGGTTTTGAAAATGGCGCCGTTCATGCCGACGGTCCAGCCCGTGGTGGCATTGATGAAGAAAACATCCATCAAGGCTTCGCCGTTCGGCACGTTCTGCGCCGTCCAGGTGTTGCCGCCGTCGGTGGTTTTGTAGATGACGCGATAAACCGAGCCGCCGCCAACGGCCCAGCCGGTTTTGGCATCGACAAAATGCATCGCCAGAAAGGCGCGGGGTGTTCCGGTTGCAATTTCCGTCCACGAAGCGCCGCCGTTCGTTGTCTTGAGAATTCTGCCGGCACCCTGACAGGCCCAGCCGGTTTTGGCGTCCGCAAAATAAATATCATTTATCCGTAACAAATTCGGAACACTGACCGGCGTCCATTTCGCGCCGGCGTTCGTGGTTTTGAGCAACGCGCCGTTGCTGCCGCCAGCCCAACCGGTGTTGGCGTCATGAAAGTAAACCGCAA
>JAJVHT010000023.1:0-9259 GCA_022072515.1 bacterium | reverse complement strand
TCATTTATCCGTAACAAATTCGGAACACTGACCGGCGTCCATTTCGCGCCGGCGTTCGTGGTTTTGAGCAACGCGCCGTTGCTGCCGCCAGCCCAACCGGTGTTGGCGTCATGAAAGTAAACCGCAAAAAGATGATCGTACGTCACCAACGAAAGATTCGTCCAGTTGGCGCCGCTATCGGTGGTTTTCAGAATCAGCCCACTCGTCCCCACGGCCCAACCATTGTAGGCATCAATAAAATGCACGGCGTAAAGCCCCAACGCCGAAGTGCGAGAAGTGCCGGAATTCTGCTTGGTCCAGGTGAGACCGCCATCGGCAGTGATGATGATGTGGCCGTTCTCACCATAATCACTCGATCCCACGGCCCAACCGCGCTGGGCATCGATGAAACAGAGAGATTCCAAAGTATTCGTCGTTCCGGAGGTTGGTTTAGTCCAAGTCGTGCCGCCGTCCGTGGTTCTGAGCACCGTGCCGCTGGCGCCAACTGCCCAGCCGGTTTGTGTATCCAGAAACTGCACGGCATTCAAGCCGGAAGTTGTCGTCGCGGTTTGTGAAGCCCAAGTCGCACCGCCGTCGGTGGTCTTGAGGATGAGGTCGGGATTGCCATAATTTCTTCCCACCACCCAGCCGGTTTGCGCGTCAACAAAATAGACGGAGTTGTAATACTCGTTGGATGAGGCGCCGATTTTCTGCACGTTCCACGTCGCGCCGCCATCCGCGGTTTTGATGATGATGCCGGCGAGATCCTTGTTAATGCCCACGGCCCAACCAATCTGGTCATTCACAAAATGCACCGAATAGAGACGATGCGCTGCCGACGTCGATTGTGAAATCCACGTGACGCCGCCATCCGTGGTTTTGAGAATAGGCGCTTGCAGATTGACACTGGTAAAACTGGCGCCAACCACCCAACCGGTTTGGCTATTGACAAAATGCACATCGTCCAACTCAAAGGTTGTGCCGCTGCTTTGCGCTTGCCAGGTGAGGCCACCATCAGTGGTTTTGCGAATTGTTCCAATGGCGCCCACCACCCAGCCGGTTTGCGCATCGACAAAATGAATACCATTGAACTGCCAATAGCCGTTCATCGGATTTTGGTAGGACCATGCGCCCTTGGAAGGTGGAATCACTTCAACGGTAAAATTCTCATTATCCACACCACCTTTGCCGTCACTGACCTGCACGCTGGCATTGTAAGTGCCTTGCGTATTCAGCAGCGGCGACATAACCAGGGTTGCCGTCGCAACGTTGCCGGTCTGGGAGAAATTGCTGATCGACAGGAAGCCGGGATTAGCTGTAACACTGAACGCCAGCGCGTCACCATCCACATCAGTCGCCGAGAGTTGAACATTTTTCGTCTCGCCAGCAGTGACGAGCTGATTGCCGATTTCTGTCAACACCGGCGGAGTATTCGCGCCGCCCGCGCGCACCACCACTTCTTTGGGCGTTGGCAAAGTATCGTTCGCGGCTCTTTCATCGCCGGTTAATGCCGTCCACGCGGTGAAGCGATACGTGCCGACTATTGTAGGCGTCCACGATGTGGCAAAAGTTTTCGTCGCGCTGGCGCCAGGCGCCAACGTGCCGGCAAAATTCTCGATTATCACCGGCTGGTTGTCGAGACGATAGCTGACTGGAAAATTGCTTTGCGCGGCGGTGCCGAAATTTTTAATCACCACGCCGACCGGCACCGCGGTGTTCACGTTCACGGTATTCGGCAAATCCATATCTGTTACGCCGATATCCTGCGCAAATTGTGGAATGGTTTGCGCGGTGATACGAATGTCGTCGATGAATGTCGGATTCAAGCCGCCGGCAATAAAGATCGCGTTGAAATCAAAATTCGTATCGAAATTGACGGTCGCGCGCAACGGTGCCTCCGCCGTCGGGCCGATGAAGAAGCGCCCCTGATTTTTGACAAAATCAAATTCGGCGCGAATGTAATTATGTTGCGGCGTTCCCGAAGGCGCCGGTCCGCCGCCATATTCCAATTCCGTAAAGACGTTGACCGCGGACGCCATGCTGCTGGCCTGAAACATCACGTTGTGATCGCTTCCCCAGAAACTGACGTTTCTCGTCATGCTGGAGGGTGACGCTACATACGCCAATCCCACGACCGCAAAATCTTTATAAATGAAAAAGCCATCCGGCGTGTACCACAACTCGACATTTAACTGATCGGGTTTTTTGTCTAAAGTGAACTTGGCGTAATCCACTTCGGTCGAGGTCGTGAACGAATTGATTTCAAAAGCCTGCTTTCCGCCGTGCGGCCAGTTGGTCGAAACGTTGCCATTGCGACTGGCGCTCAAGCGCACCCACTGGGTTCCGGGCGCGTCGCCGAGCACGCCGGGGGGATATTTTTCAAAATCTTCCAAGAACACTTCTGTTGCAGAACTGCTGCTCACCACCACCTCTTTCGGCGCCGGCAAATTATCGTTGGCGGGATTCTCATCGCCCGCTAACGCCGTCGCCGCCGTGAAGCGATAAGTGCCTTCGGTGCGCGGTTTCCACGCCGCCGCGAAAGTCTTCGTCGCCGTTGCTCCGGCCGCCAATGGGCCGGTGAAATTCTCCGTCACCGCCGGGCCGTTGTTGATGCTGTATTTCACCGGAAAATTGCTTTGCGCCGCGGCACCGAAATTTCTGACCATCACGTTGATCTTGAGCGAATCACCGAGCTTGAGGGTGTTCGGCAGATTCATCTCCGTCACGCCCACATCGTTAGTGACTTGTGGCGTTGCCACTTGCAATTTGTATATCAGGTCGGTGTCGCGATCCGTCGCCCACAAGTAGTTGCCGTCCCACGCCAGCCCGGTAGGATTGGTGCCGGGCGCCAAATAATAATCCAAAACGTTGCCGGCGGTGTCCATTTTGTAAATGAGCAAAGCATCGGCATCGGCCAGCCAGAGGCTCTTGCCATCATAAGCCAGGCCGTAATGATACGTTCCAGGCGCCGAAAACGAGCCGAGAACATTGCCGTTGGTATTGAGTTTCCAAATCGTCGGAACCTCGATATCGCTGTGCCAGAAGGCGCTGCCCTCCCAACACAGCCCGGTGCCGTTGGCGCCGGGCGTGACAAAAGTGCCGAGCACCGTGCCGGTCGTCGAAAGTTTATAGAACAGATCGGAGTTGTTATCGACGTTCCAAAGATTCGTTCCATCCCACGCCAATCCGGTGGAAAGCGATCCCGGTGACGGAAAGGACGACATGACGCTGCCGCCGGTACTCAATTTGTAAATCCGGTCGTTCGTGGCGTCGGAGCACCACAGATTGGCGCCCTCGAAAGCTAGGCCACGCGGCGAAGGCCCGGGGGAGGCGAAAGAAGAAACGATGGTCGGCGCATTCACCATGCCTTTTTGCAGCACGATGTCATCGACGAAAGCGCCGTTGGGAAGATTGCCGCTCGCATCGCTGCTAAAGGCAAGCCCAATCCACACGGCCGGCTTGCCGGTGAAATCTTCAAATGTGGTGCTGCCCGTTGGCACTGCGGTTAGGGCAAAAGTAAACTGAACCCATTCGTTGTTGGTGGTTCCGGAGAGCCGGTATCCGTTAAAATTGCTGCCGTCTTCCGACGCCAAAAAATCAAAATAATCGCTTTCCAAATTCAGTGAGACAAAGAAAGAGAAGGCCGCCCAGTTGGCGTCGCTGAGATCGAATGGCCCGTAGATCATGATGGTTGCAGTGGAGTTGGGATAATTGGACCCGCACGAGAGGGTGTTGCCGAGATTGCCGCCGCCAACCGCCCAAGCGCTGTAGCTGCCGCCATGAGCGGCGCAATTGCGCTTTGCCCACGTATAGTTACCGGTGTTCAGTTGCCAGGCGCCGGATGGAAAAGCTCCTTCGAAGTTTTCAGACATGATCGTCACCAAGCTGCCCAGGGGCGCGGCAATTTTCGGCGACGCTGTTGACTTGGCAAGTGGCATGGTCCATTGTATGTGCACCGGACTTTTCTTTACCTGTAATGTTTTAGATTTTTCCGAATCCTGTCCCCTTATTGAGGTCATCGTGTTTATTGTCTGCGCCGCCACCGTATTCACAAACAGCCAAAAAATTAAAAACACTGTTCCAGACCCAGCCAATATCCGAAATCGTTTTTTAGAGCTGCACATGGCTTGTTCCTTTCGTGATCATTGCACCGCGGAATTCAATTCTTGGTTGCCATGCTCGGCCTCCGCTGCACAAAAATCAGGCCAGCTTCACTTGCCCGGTTTGACTTTTTTGGTGCCGAGGACACTCTTGAAGCAGAAGAAGGTGAGCGTCACAATTGCATACCAACTCGCCGCAAGAAAAATCCAGCCACCTAAAGTTAAACCTGTTGATTCCATTTGAACCTCCTTTCCGAGCTAAATGAAGGCATGGACTTTCTAACACACTTCGCGAACAAGAAAGTCCGTGCTCTTCTTTTTCATGAAACTTTTGCTACTACCAAAGCCAATAAGCCAATTTGAGCCTCAGCGCCATATCTGATATCAAAATTTTCCTGCCTAAGCTTCCTCACGCCTTGCGTGAAGTTTTTGCAAAAAATGGGCTGAACATTTGCTCGATGTTTTCACTTTTGCATTTTGGGCACCGCGGCTTGTTTTTGTCGTGCTCACTGACGCGGAGTACTTCGATAAACTGATGGCCGCAGTCTTTGCAGCGATATTCATAAGCGGGCATGGCACACACCTCCTTGTTTGGTATCTGACGAACCGCTTAGTGAAAATTTATTTTACTGGCGGCAATGGTTCCCAGTGCAAATTCGAGCCAACGTTGGGATTGTAACCCGGGCTGTCGGTGACGAGGTATTCGCCCAGGTTGTTGGCCCACGCGTGGCCGTAGCCGGCAGGCAATTCCACTTCTTTGCCGCTCAGGGGATCGTTGAATCTTTCCACGCCCCGGATGTAGTCGCTGAAATTTTGCGCGATGCGGTCTTGCGCTTGCTGGCGCTGTTCCCAGGCCTGTTGCTGATCGGCGCGCATTTCGCTGCCGGCGCGCGCGATCATGCTGCCCATGCGGCCGACGGCGTGAATGCCCTGAATGGCCATCTGCGCCAATTGCTCTTTCACATTCGCGACTTTGGCGAAGTACGGCGGGTTGACTTTAAGCGAATAAATCATCGTCTGGAAAATTTTGGACTGCGAATCCAGCTTGCCTTTTTCCGCTTTGAAAGAAAAAATGTAGTCGATATACCAATAATTGATGAAGTAACCGGGCAGCGGAATCACGAATTGGCTGACTGCCGCGTACATTTCTTCTTCCAGCAATTTGCCGTTTTCCTGGTATTCGATTCTGATTTTGCCGCCATCGGCAGCAGCCGCAACACCGGGTGCGGGCGCACCTTTGGCCAAGGCGGCCAGCTCAGCGACTGCTTTTCTTTCAACAATTCGCAAGCCGCCGACCCCGCCTCGGAAGTTGGGAATAATGACTTTCGAGAAAGCCGTGTGCAGATCAATCGGCGCGGCGACCAAAGTCCCGAAGCGCAAGGAGCCGGGCGGGTTGGTAGAAAGGAAAAGCTGGTTGTCGGTCCAAAAATAGGCCTGGGTGGGAAAGAGATCAAACTCTTCACTGCCGCCGGGATGGTAAAACCTAAAATGAAATTGCGCCGGCAGCGCTGGATTGGCGACCCAGGTCACCCCTCCGTCCGCCTCCCAGCCTTTGGGAATCAGCAGGTGGAACGCCTCCATACCGGCCTGAGGATCGTTGTATTTATAGACTACAAAAGTTTGCATATTGGCCGGAGTTTGGCTTTTTCCGCTGGTTGATTGTTGCGCTGTTGCTTCGGACTTTTCTGAGCCGGACAGTGCAGCGCCGTTGTCGTCTTTAAACAGACTGCTTAGGCCAAAGACTGTGCCGATAATTAAAAAGCAGGCCATGCCGGCGAGGACAATGATAGTTCTTGTCGTGAGGTTAATGAGCATAAGTAGATCTCCTCTTTTTCATTTTATGCCGCGCCAAGCTTTTTCAGAATGGACGCCATGCGATGGCGTTCCTTGACCCGTTTGCCCGCAAAGAAATAAAATCCCACAAACAGAACGCCCACCACAAATCCCGGCACGGTCACCCAAAAGATCAAGCGGTCGGTTAAATGCCGCAGCGTGTAGATGATCGTTACCAAAACCACCACTACCCCCAGCACCAGCGCCAAATTGGAAAGAAGCCATTCCATCGGCCGCTGTCGCTCATCCCAGGCGAGGAGATCCTGAACAAACTGCTTCTCGTCCATTTTTAATGATTCAGCCATATTATGCTTCCTTCGTTGCAAAAAAAATTTAGCTCTGCCGGCCATCCGCACTGGCCGGTTATTATTTGGTTACCGCACAATCAACATCTTTCTCGTTGTCACAAACTCCCCCGCGCGCAGGCGATAGAAATACAAACCGGCCGGCAATCCTTCGCCATTGAACTGTACACGATGCCTGCCGGCAGGCTTCTGATCATTCACCAGCATCCGCACCTCGTGGCCAAGAACATCATACACCTTCAGCTCGACATGAGAAGGCTGCGGCAACGAATAAACGATGAAAGTTGTAGGATTCCCCCCGCCCTGCGCGAGGAATGCCGCTCCGCTCCAAACTGGATTGGGATAATTCGGTGACAAGTCAAAATCCTTGGGCAAAGCCGCCTGATTCCGCTTGTCCTCGATTGCTACCGGCCCGTATTGTTTGGCCAGGCGCCGATACATCACTTGATAAGGCGGCTGCTCGCCGGCGGTCCACACCACGTCAATCGAATCGCGGCGGAAAGTTTTGTAGCCAACATTGGGATGACGGCAAAATGCGCTCTGATCGGAACACACGCGCAGCGGCGGAATCGTCATGAGGTGCTCGTCACGCGTTTGACCATAAAAAATATGCCCCTCATTTTGCCAAACCATGGCGCAAGACATCCGATAGACGTCATCAACACTGGGCATGGCATTCGTCCCCACGCTGAGTGAGTCCAGGTTAAATCCTTTTATGCCCGAGGTGTCAACCTGCAAACAGGCGATGGCCATCCTGCCGTTCGCCGCATCGGCGCACGCCAAAATAATATCCGCCCACAAATTGCCGTTAAAGGCAATATTGCGCACCGAAATCGACGGATGACTTTTGCCGGTCGACTGCGGCACGGTTGCCGGCGAATTGAAGCCCCAATACGATGTGCCGGCGCTTTCGCTTAGGTTACGATAGACCAGATAAGGTTGAGCCGTGGGCGTGGGAGATTCACTCCACAACAGATGAACGAAATCCTGTTGAAATTCCAGATCGCCCGCGATAATGGGAAAACTTGCCTCGCGCTTGTCGGCACTCAAAGTGAGAATGGGCGTGAGTGTTCCCGACAGCTTTTTGTCGAAGCGCTGGTAACATATTTTTGCTATCGAGGCGGAAAGATTTTTCTGCTGCCAAACGACATGCACGGCCTTGGCTGTGGCCTCAATTACGGGAAATTGGCAAGCGCCTGCGTCTTCGGGTCTGATTGGTATCGGCAGCGATGGCTCCCACGTCCAGGCGCCGTCTTTTGAATATCGCAAGCCGAGGCCTTGCCCATCCTCCAAGCGCCAAACCAGATAAATCCAATTTTCATCATTCACCGCCAGCGCCGGAAACGCGCCTGGCGCAACAACAGATGGTGATGACCAGGTGACACCATCGTGGCTTTGCACACAAACGACAACCGGCTGGCCGGCAAGAATGTCCTGATACACGACAACGCGGCGATCATCCGCAGTTCGCACCATTCGGCGGCCATTGCTGTAAGCGGTGGCGTCCCAATGGTTGGTGTAGCCAATGCGAATGCTCTCGCCAGCCAGGATTGGAAAAGCGATGAGGAAATACAACATCGAATAACCGAATTGCGTTTCGATGGCCATTCGGCGGCGAAAAAAATTTTGTTTTGCCTTCATCACGCACGCACCCAATTGTTGATACCAAAACCTACTTTTTAGTGATTGCCGCAATCATCTTGCGCACTTTCCTTAACACGACCGGCAGCTTGCGCGCCAGTTCCGTCGAAAGGCCTGCACCCGGCCCGGCCTCGTGCACGGAAACGCCGATGAAGTAAATCGGCGGCAAATGATAACCGACTTCCTTGGCCAACTCGATAACATCGAACACATTCTCGCTGCTGTTTGAGCTTTGCAGGGCCTCGACGAATTGCGACAACGTCTCGCCCCAGCGAAAAAAGGTCACGTCGCCAACAGTCTCGTCATTCTCGATCGCGGTGATGAAAATGATCGGCGTCGCCTCGAGAAACTCTTGCAACAGTTCCACCCCCGCGCAAGGCACTTCGCGCAGCAGAATGTTCACCGGCAACTCTCTCGACAGCAACCGCACGAGCTCAAGGCCGATGGCATTGTCGCGCTCGCAGGGGTTGCCAAGGCCAAGAATTTTAAAATGCGCCCTCATCGTACATCACTTCGTTTTTTGTGCCGTTAATATGTCTTCAGACTGACGGACTGCCAATCGCCCAGCAAAAAATCAAATTTCTCCGTTGATGCGTTCATCCGGCATCTCCAGGTTGTCTATTCTCAAATTTTCTCCCAATCCTGAATGCCTTCCTGGACGTCGGCAGCGGATTTCAACAGCGCTTGTTTTTCCTCAGCGGTCAAATCGATTTCGACAATTTTTTCCACGCCGTTGCGACCGAGAATGATCGGCACGCCGGCGAAGACGTTTTTTAAGCCGTATTCACCGTCGAGATAAGCCGAAGCTGGGAGCAAGCGCTTTTTGTCGAAGACAATCGCCTCGACCATTTGGGCGACGGAAGCGGCCGGGGCAAAATAGGCGCTGCCGGTTTTGAGCAAGTTCACAATCTCGGTGCCGCCTTTGCGCGTGCGATCGACGAGTTTGGTGATTTCATCGCTCGAAAGCAATTGGGTGATTGGAATGCCGGAGACGGTGGCGTAACGCGGCAGCGGCACCATCGAATCGCCGTGGCCGCCGAGCACCATGGCTTGGGTGTCTTCCACAGAAACGTTCAGCGCGGTGGCCACAAAGAAACGGAAGCGCGTCGAATCCAACACCCCGGCCATACCCATCACCCGCGCGGCGGGGAAGTCGGTGGTTTTCCACGCGACATAAGCCATCACGTCCAGCGGATTGGTGACCATGAGGACGATGGAATTCGGCGCAAATTCAGCGACTTTGAGCATGGCGGAGGTGACGATCTCGGCGTTTTGGGTGAGCAAATCCATGCGGGTCATGCCGGGTTTACGCGGCAAGCCGGCGGTCATAACGACAATATCGGAATCCAACAAGCTGCCGTAGTTGGTGGTGCCCAGCAGATGGCTCTCGCAGCGGGCCAC
>JAJVHT010000219.1 GCA_022072515.1 bacterium | reverse complement strand
GCACATTTCAAACGCGCCAAGACGCGACCATTGCCACTTTGCCGCTGGGCTATGCCGACGGCATCTCGCGGCGGCTCTCGAATAATTTGGACGTGTTGGTGCGCGGCCGCCGCTGCCCACTGGTTGGGCGGGTGTGCATGGATCAAATCATGATCGATCTCGGCGACATGCAAGAGGTGCGAGCCGGCGAAGAAGTCGTTTTGCTCGGCAACCAGGGCGACGAGGAAATTTCCATCTACGAATGGTGCCGGAGATTAGAGACAATTCCGTATGAGGTGACGTGCGGGATTTCAAAGCGGGTGGCGAGGGTTTATGTGTAATAGGGAAAGCGGTAAAAGTGAAAATTCAATTTTATATTGACCCTGAAACTAAAAAACCGAGCATGGGATCGATGAAGATGAGGTCAATGATCTGCGCAATTTGTTTTTTCGTGTTCACACTCATTATTGCGGGCGCGGCCCTTGCTGGCTCTCCGGAGGGAAAGATATTACGTCTCAAAATTGTGAGCATTCAAGACCGGAGCGGCGTTGGCATTGGCGGCGAAGCGTTTCAGTTGCTCATTCCCGAAGATTGGCAAACCACCGGTGGAGTTCTGTGGCGACATGATTTGGCTAATCTGGTTACGTTGGCAATGCGTGTTGCGAGCCCGAATGGCTCAGAAGCGGTGGAGTTTTTTCCGCTCACGCCGCATTCGTGGCCACCGCCGTTTGGGTTTGCGCAAGGGAACAACTACTTGGGAAACATATTGCTCCCTCCGGTTGATCCTGCCGTGTATGTTCAGCAGATGATTTTGCCGCAATTTAGACGGCAAGTCAATGCCCGCATCATCGAGAGCCAAGCTCTCCTCGAAGCAGCGCAAGCACTGGCGGCAAGCGCGCAGCAAAGAGGCTACAACGTGGTCAAGGCGGATAAAGTGCGCCTGGAGTACGCTGAAGGTGGAACAATAATGCATGAAGATATTTATTGCGTTCTGGTCTACGGCCAATATCCCACCGGCACGATCTGGAGCGCCGATCGGCTCTATTCTTTTAAAGCGCCGAAAGGCGAACTCGACTCGCGCGCCGCGCTTTTCCAAGCGCTGGTCGCCTCACAGCAAATCAATCTCTCGTGGTTCAACAAATATCTGCAGGTTGTTGGGATGTGGCAGCAAAATGTGATGGCTTCTATTCAAAGCGCGGGCATGCTCAGCCGCTATATTTCGCAGACCTACGACGAGATCAGCGCCATGAACCGGCAGGCGTGGGAAACTTATCAAGCCTCGTCGGATCGGATCAACCGGCAATTTAGTGAATACGTCCGCGGCGTCGAGACCTATCGGAATCCCTTTGAGAGCCGCCCGGTCGAGTTGCCGTCGGGTTATCAAGACGTGTGGGCCAATACCAGGGGCGAATACATTCTCTCAGATAGTCCGAATTTCAATCCCAATGTGGGATCAACGCAAAACTGGGAGCGGCTGACGAAAGCGCAGTGAGCCCAACCCAATTCAAAAAAACAAATTGAACGGAAAATCGAAACGATTATGGAACCTCAACTCGACGATCTAAACTCCGTCATGCGGGTGCGGCGCGAGAAATTAGAAAAAATCCAAGCGCTCGGCGTGAATGCGTATCCGCACGATTTTAACCGCACGCATTTTGCCGTGGATATTGCGCAACATTTTGACAATTATTTTGAAAAAGAAGTCAGTGTGGCCGGGCGACTGATGGCGCTGCGTAAACAAGGCAAGGCGACGTTTGCGCATGTCGAAGATTCCTCCGGCCGCATTCAAATTTATGTCAAATTTGACGCGGTCGGCGAAAAAGGCTACGAGCTTTTTGGCTTGCTCGATCTCGGCGACATCATCGGCGTGACTGGCAAAGTGTTGAAAACGCGCACCGGTGAAATCACCATTCAAGTCACCGCCTTTGCGCTGTTGTCGAAAACGCTTCGCCCACTCCCGATCGCCAAAGAGAAAGTCGAAGAAGGCGAACGCGTGGTTTATGATGCGTTTGCCGATAAAGAGATGCGCTATCGGCAACGCTACGCCGATCTTGCGGTCAATCCCGAGGTGCGCGAAGTTTTCAAGAAACGCAGCCGCATCATTGCCAGCATGCGCGAGTATCTCACCGGCCAGGGCTATCTCGAAGTCGAAACGCCGATTTTGCAGCCGCTGTATGGCGGAGCCTCGGCGCGGCCATTTACGACGCATCACAACACGCTCAATATGAAGCTTTATTTGCGCATCGCCAATGAGCTTTATCTCAAACGGCTCATCGTCGGCGGTTACGATGGCGTGTTCGAATTTGCGAAAGATTTCCGCAACGAAGGCATGGATCGCTTCCACAATCCAGAATTCACGATGATGGAAGTTTACATCGCCTATCATGATTATCATTTCATGATGAATCTCGTCGAAGAAATGTTCGGCAAAATCGTGCAAGATTTGACCGGCGGCTACAAAATCACCTACCAAAACCACGAGCTTGATTTCACCCCGCCCTGGCCGCGCCTGTCGCTGCTGGAATCGATTGAGAAAGAAACCGGTTATAATCTATATGGCAAGTCGCTGCCCGAGCTCAAAGAGATTGCCGAGAAACTGCATGTCGCGTATGACCACACGATGGGCGTCGGCAAAATCATCGACGAAATTTTTGGCGCGAAAGTCGAGGCGAAACTCATTCAACCGGTTTTTATCACCGATCATCCGGTGGAGCTTTCGCCCTTGGCGAAAAAGCATCGCGCCAAGCCCGGACTCGTGGAACGTTTTGAGCCGTTCATTGGCGGAAAAGAGATGGGGAATGCGTTCACGGAGTTGAACGATCCGATTGATCAGCGCGAGCGTTTTTTAGAGCAGAAAAAGCTCGCCGAGATCGGCGACGAGGAAGCGCAACAGTTGGACGAAGATTTTCTCCGCGCGTTGGAATATGGCATGCCGCCGACCACCGGTCTCGGCGTCGGCATCGACCGGTTGGTGATGCTGCTGACGGATCAACCGTCGATTCGCGACGTGCTGCTGTTCCCGCAGATGCGGCCGGAGCAATACAAGTAAACAGAAAATAGTATTCAGTACCCAGTGACAACTGGCCACTGAATACTGCTCACTGGTTACTGGTTGTTTAACATGTCCTACGAATTTTTTATCGCCAAACGTTACTTGCGCTCGAAGCGCCAGGTGAAGTTTATTTCGCTGATCACGTATATTTCCATCATCGGCGTGATGATCGGCACGGCGGCGTTGATTGTGGTTTTTTCCGTAATGAACGGCTTTGAGAGTGAATTGCGCGCGCGCATCATCGGCTTTGATTCGCATATCAAATTACGGGCTTTTCACGATCGCGGGGTGGAGAATTATCGCGAGGTGCTCGATAAACTGAAGGGGATTCCGCATATAGCCGCGGCGGCGCCGTATATTCTCGACAAGGCGATGATCATCTCGCGGGAGCGCAAAGAAGGTGTGCAGATCAAAGCGATTGATCCGGAGCTTGAAGTAAAAGTCACGGATCTCGCGCAAAATCTCAAAAGCGGCACGGTTAACTTGGGACTGATTGAAAGAGAAGGCGAGCGCGCGTTTCCGGGCATCATCATTGGTTATTCATTGGCGGATCGCCTGAATGTCAAACTCGGCGAGCGTGTGCAATTGCTCTCCGCGGCGGGATTTGATGCCGGCAGCATCGGCTCGATGGGAACGGTGCGGACGTTTCGCGTCGCCGGTTATTTTCAATCCGGCATTTATGAGTATGATGACAATGTGGCTTTCATCAGCATTCCTGAAGCGCAAACGCTGTTTGAATTGGATAACAAGGTCAACGGCGTGCAGTTCAAGTTGACCGACATGGAAGCGGCGCCAGCCGTGGCCGACTTGATTGAGCAACGCATGGGCGGCTATCCTTACACAACCGTCACCTGGCTGGATACGAACCGGACGCTTTTTGCCTGGATGCAATTTCAAAAGTGGATTGCGGTGATTGTGCTCTCGCTCATTATCATTGTCGCGGCGTTCAACATCGTCAGCACGTTGATCATGATCGTCCTCGAGAAGGGCAAAGAAATCGGCATTCTCAAAAGCCTGGGCGCCACCAAAGAAAGCGTGATGCGCATTTTTATTTATCAAGGCGGCGTGGCCGGCGTGATCGGCGGCGCGCTGGGCGCGCTGATCGGTTACGCCCTTTGTCAGGCGCAAATCAAATTTCAGCTTTTCAAGCTGCCGCCGGATGTTTATATCATCAACGCGCTGCCCATTTTGATGAAGACGCTGGATTTTATTTTGATCGCCGGCGCGGCGCTGGTGCTCGCGTTGCTGGCCACGATTTATCCGGCCTATCGCGCCGCGAAACTCGATCCGGTGCAGATCATTCGATACGAATAGCATGTCCTACGAATTTTTCATAGCGAAACGTTATCTGCGCTCGAAGCGTCAGGTGAAATTCATTTCGCTGATCACGTACATCTCCATTATCGGCGTAATGATCGGCACGGCAGCGCTGATCATTGTGCTGTCGGTGATGAACGGCTTCGAGAGCGAGGTGCGCTCGCGCATTATTGGCTTCGATGCGCATGTGAAATTGCAGACGCGCCATGATCGCGGCCTCACCAATTATCCCGAAATTCTTGACAAAGTCAAAGGGATTCCGCATATTGTAGCGGCGGCGCCGTATATTCTCGACAAAGCGATGATCATTTCGCGCGACCGCAAGGAAGGCGCGAAGATCAAAGCGATTGATCCGCAGCGCGAAGCGGAGGTCACCGACTTCGTCAAAAATGTCAATTATGGCACGCTCAATTTGGGCCTGATCGAGAAGGAAGGCGAGCGCGCGTTTCCGGGCATTATCATCGGGTTCTCGTTGGCGGATCGGTTAAATGTCGGGCTCGGCGATCGGGTGCAAGTGCTCTCGGCCGCGGGTTTTCAATTGGGCGGTTTGGCTGCCATGCCGACGGTGCGCACATTTCGCGTGGCGGGATATTTTCAAACGGGGCTGTATGAATATGATGACAATGCCGCTTTTATCAGCATTCCGGAAGCGCAGCGCTTGTTTGAGATGGGCAACAAAGTCAACGGCATTCAGTTTAAATTGACCGACATGGAGCAGGCGCGCGAAGTCGCCGATCTGATTGAACAACGCGTGGGTGGCGCGCCGTTTGAAACGATCACGTGGTTCGATATGAACAAAACGCTTTTTGCGTGGATGCAATATGAAAAGTGGATCGCTTTCATCATTCTCTCGCTCATCATCATCGTCGCGACCTTTAATATCGTCAGCACGTTGATCATGGTGGTGCTGGAAAAGACGAAGGAGATCGGCATTCTCAAAAGCTTGGGCGCCACCAACGAAAGCGTGAGGCGGATTTTTATTTTTCAAGGCGGCGTCGCCGGCGTGCTGGGCACTTTGCTGGGCGTGATTATTGGTTACGCGCTGTGTCTGGCCCAAATAAAATTCCAATTTTTCTCTTTGCCGTCGGATGTTTATATCATCAGCGCCCTGCCGATTCGCATGGAATCCTGGGATTTTGTTTTCATCGCCGGCGCCGCGCTGCTGCTGTCGTTGACCGCCACCATCTATCCGGCTTATCGCGCTTCCAAGCTCGATCCGGTGCATGCCATGCGCTATGAATAAACCAACGCCAAATACAAGAAGTTCATGTCTGCGAAACCACCGATTCTCATCACCAGAAATTTAGTCAAGCATTACCCCACCGCCAGCGGCGCCTTGGAAGTGCTCAAAGGAATTGACGTTGCGATTTATGCCGGCGAGATCATTGCGATTGTCGGTCCCTCCGGCGTGGGCAAGAGCACATTTTTGAATATCCTCGGCGCGCTGGATCGTCCGACGGCGGGCGAGGTTGAAATTGATGGCACGCTGATTTCACAGCTCGATGACAGCGGCCTGGCGCAATTCCGCAACCGTACGATCGGGTTTGTATTTCAGTTTCATCACCTGTTGCCGGAGTTTAGCGCGCTGGAAAATGTCATGATGCCGGCGCTGATTGCGCGGCGCAATGGCCACGAAGTTGTCGCCCGTGCCAAACAACTTTTGGCCGATGTCGGATTGGCGCAACGCCTGAGCCATCGCCCGGGCGAACTTTCGGGCGGCGAACAGCAGCGGGTGGCCGTGGCGCGGGCGTTGATGAATGCGCCGCATTTGGTGCTGGCCGACGAGCCGTCGGGCAACCTGGATTTGCGCGCCAGCGAAAGCTTGCACCAATTGCTGTGGAATTTGAGCCGGCGTGATGGCCGCACCTTTATCATCGTCACCCATAATCTCGAGCTGGCCAAAAAAGCTGACCGGGTCATCGAGCTTTTCGATGGCCGCATCAAAAAAATTCACCAAATCACAGGCCGTTGATGCTTTGTCAAATTTGCAAAAAACGCCCCGCTGCGATTTCCTACACGCAAATCATCAATAGCAAAAAAACGCAGCTTTCCGTTTGCATCAAATGCGCGGAAGAAAAAGGCATCACCAACCCGCTCGCCGGTTTGCCTGAGGTGTTCAGCAAAATCGTGGCGAATATTCTCGGCGAAGAACTGGCGGCCGGGGCCGGAGAAATCACCAAGAAAACCAGCTCGCGCCGTTGCCCGAAATGCAACACGTCGCTCGACAAGTTTGAAAAAACCGGACTGCTGGGTTGCGATGAATGCTACCAGACGTTTGAAAAAGAATTGAGCGCCTTGCTGCGCCGCATTCACGGCAGCAGCAAGCACATCGGCAGCCGGCCGCGCCCCCGCCGCGTGGTTTCGACTGATCGCGATTTGGTGAAATGGCGCGCCGAATTGGAACAAGCCATCACGAAAGAAAAATTCGAGCGCGCCGCAGAATTGCGTGATTTGATCCGCGATGCCGAACGCGAGGCCAACGGCAAAAATTCCGGCCGGAGTAGAAAAGCATAAGGCGAGATCATTTATTGGCGCCCCGGCGGTTAAATTATTTTGCCGTAACTATTCAGTACCGCCGGCGCTTAAATCTGTGTATAAAAATAAATGGCGCGATATAACAAATCTCAAGAATAAGCGCCCGGGCGGTGAAATAGCTGAATAGTTACGTTTTGCCAATAAAATAATTATTTTGCCCGAAATTATTGTCCTGCACTATGCCCAACGATAAAGCCCTAGAGTTTTCCAAGACGACGGTGCGAAATTTGAACACCCTCGTCAAGCGTATGCCGCGGTGGCTGGAAAACGAGGCGCCCAAAGCGAATATTGTCATCTCCACGCGCGTGCGCTTGGCGCGCAATCTCGAGGGCCATGCCTTTCCCAATGCCGCCGAAAAGGAAGAGCTTTATGCCGTGATCCGCGAGGTTTATGACGCCCTCGCTTCAAGCCCGCAACTGGCCGGGCCGATGTTTTTGGACATGCTGCGCCTGGGCAAGCTCGAGCGCAAATTTTTGGTGGAACGCCGCTTGATCAGTCCGCCTTACGCTGAATCCGACAATCCGGCGATGCTCGTCGTCGGCGAAGACGAATGTCTCAGCGTGATGGTCAATGAAGAAGATCATCTGCGGCTGCAATCGATTCAGCCCGGCTTGAATGTTGAAGAAGCGTGGCGGCTGATGGCGCTGCTCGACGACGACCTCGGCGAGCATCTCGATTACGCCTTCACGGATCAATTCGGTTATCTCACCGCGTGCCCGACGAACACCGGCACCGGCATGCGCGTGTCGCTGTTTGTGCATCTGCCGGCGCTTGCCCTGCTGGAAGAGCTCGAAAAGATCTTCAAGAAATTAGCGCCGTCGGAAATCACCGTGCGCGGTTTTTATGGAGAGGGCACGGAAGTCGTCGGCAATGTTTTTCAGATTTCCAACCAGCTCACCCTCGGGCGCACGGATGACAGCATCGTTAAGCGCATGGAAGAAGTCGGCGAGAAGCTGGTGTCGCTCGAAGACGAGGCCCGCGAGCGCGTGCTGGACGAGCAAGTGGTGCAAATTTATGACAAAGTGTATCGCGCCATCGGCATCATGAAATACGCGCGCGTCCTCACTTCGCTGGAGCTGCTGAATCTGCTCTCCTATTTGCGTCTCGGTTTTGATTTGGGCATTTTCAAAAACACGGATCGCAGCTTTCTCAACGAGCTGATGGTCACGCTGCAACCGGCACACATACAGAAAAAATATCGCGACATGGAAGACGAGCTGCCGCGTGACGTCCACCGCGCGCACATCGTGCGCGAAAAAATTTCCGCACTGTTTTAAAAAGAAATATTAAAAATCATAAAAGCCTCTTTACTTTTTCAAATAGAGTTTGTAGATTGAAATAGCCGGATTTTTGGGCGACAAATTTTGCCAAGTGGCGCAGTGGAGCTTATATCGGAGTTTACAATATGAAAAATAATTTCTCCAGTCGTGTCCAGATGGTTATTCAGTTCTCGCGAGAGGAAGCGCTTCGGCTCGGCCATGATTATATCGGCACGGAGCATCTTCTGCTCGGGCTGATTCGTGAGGGCGAGGGCATTGCCGTGGAGATTCTCCGCAATCTCGGCACCGATTTGGAAGAAATCAAACGCTCGGTGGAAGACGCCGTGAAATCCACCGGCGAAACCATGACGATTGGCAACATCCCGTTTACCAAGCGGGCAGAAAAAATTTTGAAGATGGCGTATGTCGAAGCCGAAAAATACAAATCCGACATCATCGGCACCGAGCATCTGTTGCTCGCGCTGGTCAAAGAAAAAGACGGCGTCGCCGCGCAAGTCTTGTTGAATTTTGATATCACGTATGAAGCCGTGCGCGAGGAATTGGAAAATATTTTGCGCGGCACCCCCTCGAGCAAAGAGGCAAATCCGCAACGCTCGAAAACGCCGGCGTTGGATCATTTCGGCCGCGATCTCACCGAGCTGGCCCGCAAAAGCGAGCTGGATCCGATTATCGGCCGCGAACGCGAAATCGAGCGGGTGGCGCAGATATTGAGCCGCCGGAAAAAGAACAATCCGGTCTTGATCGGCGAGCCGGGCGTCGGTAAAACTGCGATAGCGGAAGGGTTGGCCCTGCGCATCGTCGAGCGCAAAGTTCCGCGCATTTTGCACAACAAACGCGTTGTCACGCTCGATCTCGGCGCAATCGTCGCGGGCACGAAATATCGCGGCCAGTTTGAAGAGCGCATGAAAGCGATCATGAATGAGCTGGTGCGCGCGAAGGATGTCATTCTTTTTATTGATGAATTGCACACCATTGTCGGCGCCGGCGGCGCCAGCGGCTCATTGGATGCGTCAAACATGTTCAAGCCGGCGCTCTCCCGCGGCGAGCTGCAGTGCATCGGCGCCACGACTCTTAACGAATATCGCCAGTATATCGAAAAAGACGGCGCGTTAGAGCGGCGCTTCCAAAAAATCATGGTCGATCCTCCCTCGCCTGAGGAAACCATCCAAATTCTCTACGGTCTCAAAGATCGTTACGAAGATCATCACAAGGTCAAATACACCGACGAAGCGATTAGCGGCGCGGTCAAGCTGTCGGAACGTTATATCACGGACCGTTTTCTCCCCGACAAGGCCATCGACGTGCTCGATGAGACCGGAGCGCGCGTGCATCTTGCCAATATCGTGGTGCCGAAAGACATCACCGAGCTGGAAGAAGAGATCAAGCAAATTCGCAAAGAAAAAGATGTGGTGATCAAAAATCAGGAATTCGAGCGCGCCGCAGTGTTGCGCGATCAGGAGAAGCGCTTGAATCGCAAGCTGGATGCGGCGAAACGGCGCTGGAAAGAATCCGAAGAGGAAACCATCGCCACCGTGAATGAGGAGCATATCGCCGACGTCGTGGCGATGATGACCGGAATTCCGGTGCAGAAGGTGGCGCAATCCGAAACTGAAAAAATCCTCAAAATGGAAGAGGCGCTCAAGCAGCGCATCGTCGGCCAGGATGAAACGGTGCATCTGCTGTGCAAGGCGATTCAACGCACCCGCGCCGGGCTGAAAGATCCCAATCGGCCCATCGGCTCGTTCATCTTCCTCGGCCCGACCGGCGTCGGCAAAACCCAGCTTGCCAAAGAGTTGGCAAAATATCTCTTTGAAAAAGAGGACGCGCTGATCCGGCTCGACATGTCCGAGTATATGGAGAAATTTTCCGTATCGCGTCTCACTGGCGCGCCTCCCGGATATGTCGGTTATGAGGAGGGCGGCCAGCTTACGGAAAAAGTGCGGCGGCATCCGTACGCCGTTGTGCTCTTCGACGAAATCGAAAAAGCCCATCCCGACGTGTTTAACATTCTTCTGCAAATTCTCGACGATGGCAGTCTCACCGACGGTCTCGGCCGCCGGGTCGATTTCAAGAACACGATTCTCATCATGACCTCGAACGCCGGTGCGCGGGAGATTAAAAAAGCCGGCGGTTACGGATTTTCGACGCAGGACTCGGAAATCGATTACTCGATGATGCAAAGCAAGGTCATGGAAGAAGTGAAGCGTCTGTTCAATCCGGAATTCTTGAACCGCGTTGATGAGCTTGTCGTCTTCCACAATCTGCTGAAGGAACACATGGAGAAGATCATCGATATCGTGGTTAAAGAGATGCTCAACAAAGTTTCGGATCGGCAGATCGAGATTGAGCTGACCAAAGAGGCGAAAGACTTCATTATTGAAAAAGGCTTCGATCCGGTCTATGGCGCGCGGCCTTTGAAGCGGGTGATTCAGAAATACATCGAAGATCCTGTTGCCGAAGAAATGTTGAAGGGCAAATTCAGTGACGGCAGCCAAATCAAAGTGCTTTGCGAAGGCGAGGCACTGACCTTCCTGGAAACCGGACGCAAAGCCGTGGTGAAGAATGAAATCAAAAAATCGGCAAGCCCGCCTCCGCCCCAACCCGAATCGATTGAAAACTAATCTGTCGTTTTTTAAAAGCCCGATCATGGCAATCAATGATCGGGCTTTTTATTTTTGTTATGGATGCTGCACGCCAGCCGCCAGATAGGTATTCTTATAGGCAACATAACGCGCGGCTGAGGCGGTGAGATTTTCGATTTCTTTATCCGTCAGCCGCCGTTTCACTTCAGCCGGGACACCGGCCACGAGAGAATATTCGGGCACGATAAAACCTTCGCGCACCACCGCGCCAGCCGCGACCATGGCAAACGGCCCCACCTGCGCCCCATCGAGAATGCACGCGCCCATGCCAATCAGACAATAATCTTTAATCACGCAGCCATGCACGACGGCGCTGTGTCCGATCGTCACGCCCGCACCGATGATCAACGGCCATTTATTAAGCGTGACATGACACATACACAAATCCTGAATATTGGTCTGCGGCCCGATACGAATATAATTCACATCGCCGCGGATCACCGCGTTAAACCAGATACTGGTCTCCACCCCAATTTCCACGTCGCCAATAATCGTGGCGTTTGGCGCAATGAAGACGCCCGGCGCAATTTGGGGGGAGATTTTGTTATAGGCGAGAATCATAGTTTGCTGAACCCTATTTCAAAAAATTACTTCACGGCATTACTCACCCGCACCGCCCGCACAATCGCCGCGGCCACCAATTCGGCGGCAATCGCGCCGACGGCCATGACATCAGCCGGCTCGTCGCCGACGCTCAAGGCAAAGAGCATATCGCCATCAAAATGCGTATGCGAGGGGCGAATGGCGTACGCCAAACCATCCTGCGCCATCTCCGCAATTTTGGTGACGCCGTCTCGCTTGAATGCCGCATTGGTGGCGACCACCGCGAGTGTCGTGTTGCCCCAACTTTTAAAAGGAGAGAGAAAGTGCGATTTGAGATATTCCGGCGTGTGCAGCAGCGAGCCCTCATCATTTTTTGCCCCCGCGATAATTTTCCCATTCACTGGATCAATCACATCCCCCAGCGCATTAACCACCACCAGCGCGCCGATGGCCAGACTGCCGCTTTTCCACGACGCCATGCCGACACCACCGAGCATGCAATGCTGTATGCCACGAATTTTCCCCACCGTCGCGCCACAGCCGGCGCCGATGAGGCCTTCCCGGGTTTCCGCGTATGAGGCTTGCTCGCAAGCTGTATAAGCCATCGCCGCGGTGGGTCGAATTTTCGCGTCGCCGACGGCCAGATCAAAAATTACCGCCGTGGGGACGATCGGCACTTTCGTCACCTGAACGTCATACCCGATGCCGCGCTCCTCGAGATATCTCTGCACACCACCGCTGGCATCCAGCCCAAACGCACTGCCGCCGGTCAGCAAAATGCCGTGAATCTCTTGCACCAAGCGCACCGGTTTTATGACTTCGATTTCGCGCGAGCCTGGCGCCGAGCCGCGCACATCGACTCCCGCCACCGCGGGACGGTCCGGCAGAATCACCGTGCAACCAGTTCGCGCCACTTCATCCTGCGCATGGCCGACGCGAATGCCGGGAACATCGCACAACGAATTCAACATATTTTAGATGTGCACCATTAAAAAACTTTGCAAATTTTAATTTCGTTGCTGCGTCCTTATGGTGAATGGAACCCTCATTTATTGCTCTCAACGATTTTGGCGGCGCGCCGCATAAAGGAAAACTTTTTTGCCGGCGCCTCCGCAGCCACCACGCCCTTTTCACTGAAAAAAAACAAATCGCCCAGCATGAGGCCGATTGAACTGCGCAGCGGCTTCCAATTCTGGCGATACGCCTCACTGTCAACGCGTGTGCCGTCTTTATCCTTGGTGACGAGACGCACCCGCTCGGGATGCTCGCGATTGATCATAAATGGCGAGTGCGTCGTGTACACGAGCTGATTTTTCATCGCCAAATCTTCCATAATTTTTGCCAAATCCTTTTGTCCGGCGGGATGCAGATGAATGCCGGGTTCATCAATCAAAAAGAAATACTCATTGGCGCGGGCTTCAAAGGTTTGCGCGATGAAATTAATATAAAATGACAGATACCAGCGGAAACCCAGGCTGCGCGATTCCGGCGTATCAAAAACCGTCGTGCCGTCGGAAAGATCGATATAAAGAATGTTGCCGTTGACGTTGAGCTTCAATTCGATCGACGGCTCTTGTGACCAAGCGCGGCGGATTTGTTGCGTGATCAAACGGCTCGCTTCCTCGCTGGCGCGCCGCCCGCGCGTCGTATCCTCGAAAATAATCTCCGGGTTGTTGAGGCCGCCGATATGGAGCAAGTTGCGCTCGGTGCGAAATTGTTCGCTGCCGCTCATTAAATCCTGCAAGGTCGCGCGGCTTTTGAGCAGGGGAATCGTATCGAAAAACAGAAACTTCGGCAAACTTTGCAGAAATTTATCCATTTCTTTAATCGGCACTTCCGCTTCATTGATAAAAAGATGGTAGTTTTCCAGCGCTGGACCATCTTTGCGAATGAGAAAACTCTCGTGCTCTTTGAAGGCGTCGCTGAAGCGCAGTAAGTTGCGCCGATTCTCTTTGGATATTTGAGAGAACTCCACCGCCACTTCTGGAGATTTGCCTTGATAGTAATAATCGGAGTATTGGCAGGTGAGACTATTGTCAAACGCCGCCTCCAGCGAGAACGCGTGCATCGCCCGCAAAATGTTGGTCTTGCCGCTTTCGTTGGCGCCGATAAGCGTCGTAATTTTGGGGTCAAGCGGAAAGGCCAACTCGAAGACGGATTTGTAGGCACGAATAAAAGCCCGGGAAATGATCATCGTTCCTTCCCTGAAAGATAAGAAACCAATAAAGCTGCTGTAATGCCTCGCTTAGCGGTGGAAAATGCAACGCCGTCTTTCAGATTGCTGACGGGCACCACCAGTAACTGACTCATGACACGCGGCTTGGCAATTCTTTTGAATTTCTGCAGCGAATCTCGAATTTTTAACTTACAAAAAATCCAGCGAAAAGGCAAATAAAAACCTCGGCGCCGGAAACTTGCCATTGCTTTTCAAGGCGATTTTTGTTAGATTTTTAGATTACAATTCCGGCGAAAGCTTGATACCTTAAATTTGCACATAAAAGTCAAATTCCGATTTTCTTTTGATTGC
>JAJVHT010000066.1 GCA_022072515.1 bacterium | reverse complement strand
TGGCCATGTCGCAGCAGAATCCCGAACACGTTTTGTACTTCGGCGCTTCCCGTAGCGGCGCGGCGCCGCGTCTCTATCGTTGGGAGAATGCGCATACCGCGACTTCCGGCTTGCAGGAAATTTCCGTGCCCAATCAAACCGCAAACACGTATGTGCACAGCATCGCCGTCAATCCGCTGGACGCGAATGAAATTCTCGTCGTGTTTTCCAATTACAACATCGTCGGGCTTTATCATTCAACCGACGGCGGGAAAACTTACGAGGCGATCGAAGGCAATCTCACGGGCACGAACGCGAATCCGGGCCCGTCACTGCGCGCGGCTGCCATTTTGCCGTTGAGTGAATTGGGCGATTCGCGCACGGTTTATTTTGTCGCCACCAGCGTGGGATTATTTTCAACCGCGGCATTGAACGGCGTGAATACGGTCTGGGAACAAGAGGCCGCGGACATCATCGGCCACGTTGTGGCGGAGCACATTGCCGCGCGCGCCTCCGATGGCCGCGTGGCCGTCGGCACGCTTGGCCGCGGCATGCTCGTCGGTGATTACAATGCGCCGACTCATGTTGAAGATCAACCTCCAGCTTCTTTGCCTGCCACGTTTAGTTTGCAGCAAAATTATCCGAATCCATTTTCCGCGAACGGAACCTTTGGCAATCCCGTGACCACTATCGCATTCGAGTTGCCGGTGGCGAGTCGCGTCACGTTGAACGTTTATGATGTGAATGGTCGTGAGGTTGCCATGTTGGTGCAGCAACAGCGCATGGCTTCGGGAAATCATCGCGTCAATTTTTCTGGACGTAGTTTGGTAAGCGGCGTTTATTTCTATCGCCTCGAGGCCGTGCCGCTGCAAGGCCCGACGCCGGCATTTGTCGCGAAGAAGGCCATGTCATTCATCAAATGAGTCGCTTATGAATGCCGGTGCCATGTTCATATCGAAACCCTGTCATGCAAAAGTTAGGTGCTTATCTTCGCTTTTTTGCGCTCACGCATTTTAAGAAAGGCAAGGTGCGATGAAATATATCTGCGCGTATGCGGTGTCATTCTTTTTTGGATTGTGGGCTTGTGCTTGCGGCGAAAAAGGTGCCGTTAATCCGCCGCAAAGTGAAACTTCCGCCCTCGATAAAGCAATACAGGCGGAGATGAGCACGAACGGCTTGCCTTCGCTGGCCGCGTGCATCATCAGGGGCGACAAAATCGTTTGGCAGAATTTTTACGGCTTCAGCAACATCGTAGCCCGGCAGGCCCCGACTGAGGAAACCGTCTACCTCCTCGCTTCGGTTTCTAAAACTGTAACGGCGACCGCGGCCATGCAACTTTGGGAAAAAGGGCAGCTTGATTTGGATAAAGACCTCAACGCGTATTTGCCTTTTGAAATTCGCCATCCGCAATATCCCGACGTGCCGATCACGACGCGGCACTTGCTCACGCATCGCTCCGGCCTCGCCCATCCGAACGGTGAGGACCCCAACTTTTATCAACGCTATACCAATGATACCGCACCGGCGCTCGGTCCGTGGTTGCGAGAATATCTCGTGCCCGACGGCACGGAGTATGTTGCCGCAATGTGGAAGAACGCCGCGCCCGGAACTGTATTCGAAAACTCGAACGTCGGCGTCGCGCTGCTGGGATACCTCGTCGAAGCCATCACCGGCGTTGATTTCGGAGCATATTGCCGGCAAAATATTTTCGCGCCGCTGGAGATGGAAAGCTCGGGCTTCAGATTGCGCGACGTTGAACCCAGCCCTTTGGCGGCTATTTACACTTCGGCAACGGCCACCACCGGCCAATACGGCGTCAAATTCTATCCGGCAGTTATGATGCGCAGCTCGATCAAAGAGTTTTCACATTTTGCCATGGCCTACTTGAACGGTGGTGAGTATAACGGCAAAAGAATTTTGCAAGCGGCCACCATCAATGAGATGCTCCGCTTGCACGTGCCCGAGGCAGGCCTCGGCTTGATCTGGCGAAATTTTGGCAATGGTTATGTGGGGCATACCGGCGGCCTTACGGGCGTGTCTTCGAGTTTGAGCATCGACACCGCAAACAAATTAAGCCTGCTCATTTTCACCAACATCGTCAACAAAAGCACGGTTTATCCGGGCGGAAAAATCTACGAGTTGATTCGCCAGGAAGCGGGCAAGTATCGCTGAGCTTCACTGAACCGATATAACGAAGGAAAAATTCGCATGCCCAACCAAAACTCCAACCAACCCTTTCGAGCATTCATCGAAAGATTTCTCTGCACCGCCCTTATTCTGTTTGCGAGCCATGCCATGCTGAACGCCCAGCCCTTTACCAAAATCACCACCGGGCAAATTGCCACCGATTTGCGCGACGCTTCGGGCGCGAGTTGGATCGATTACGACGGTGACGGTGATCTCGATTTGTTTACGAGCAATCGCGCCGTTGCGAATTATCTTTATCGCAACGCGGGCAACGGCAGCTTTCCGCGCGTCAATGCCGGCAGTCTCACCACGATCAACTCGATCGGCAATAGTTGGGCAGATTACGATAACGACGGCGATCTCGATGTCTTCACGGTGGGCTTCAGTTCCGTGCTGCATCGCAATCAAGGCAACGGGACTTTTGCCAATGTGACGACCGCCGCATTGGGCCTTGCTAGTGCAAACCTAGCTGGATGGGGCTGTGCGTGGGCAGATTTTGACAACGACCGTCATGTGGATTTAGTCATTGCGCATGCCGCAGGCTCGTTGGGCACGTCGCTGCCCAATTTTCTTTTTCGCAACAAAGGCGACGGCACGTTTGAGCGCATCACGAACAGCCCGGTTGTGACCGGACTTGCGCCTTATACCGTGCCGACGTGGTCGGACTTCGATCAAGACGGCGACCAGGATTTGTTCATCGGCAGCGGGCCGGCGAACGGCACGCGCGCTCGCGATTATCTTTACCGCAATCAACTCAAGCAAACCGGTGCGGCCACATTCGAGCGCATCACTGAGTCGCCCCTCGGCACGGATCTCGCCGATGGGCAAGTTTGGAATTGGATTGATTACGATAACGACGGCGATCTCGATGCGTATCTCACCAACTACATCGGCAATGTAGCCGCCGGGTTGCGAAATTTTTTCTATCGCAATGACGGCGGGACATATACTTCCATAACGAACGGAGCCATTGCAACCGATGCCGGACTTTCATTGGGCCAGGTGTGGGGCGACTTCGATAACGATGGCGACTTGGATGTTTTTGTCGCCGAAGACAACAACAACGGCGCCGCCAACAAATTTTATCAGAACAACGGCAACGGCACTTTCACGCGCATTTTGACTGCGCCATTCACGACCGACATTGCGCCGAGTTGGGGCGCTACCGGCGGCGACTTCGATAACGACGGTGATTTGGATTTGTTTATCCCCAATGTTTTTCGTCCGGCCATTCAAGCGCCGCCGCATTTTTATCGCAACGATTTGAGCAACAACAATCATTGGGTGAAGCTCAAGCTGGTGGGAACGAGCAGCAATCGCGACGGCATTGGCGCAAAAATTCGCGCGAAGGCGATGATTAACGGCAGCGCGTATTGGCAACTGCGCGAGGCTTCGAGTCAAAATACGTTTTGCGGACAGAACAGTCCGGAGATTCATTGCGGCTTTGGCAATGCGGCCACGATCGATTCGCTGCGTATCGAATGGCCTTTGGGACAGGTTGATGTTTATACCGGCGTTCAGACGAATACGGTTTATCAAGCCGTGGAAGGCGCGGGTTTGAATCCTCTTTCAACCGGGATAAAAGACGAATCTCCCGCGATGCCGCTGGGCTTTACACTCGAACAGAATTATCCCAACCCGTTTAATCCGACCACACGCATTGCTTTTATATTGCCGGTGGCGAGTCGTGTGACACTCACAGTTTTCGAGGTAAATGGCCGCATCGTCGCAGAGTTGCTGCGCGAACGGCAAAAAGCTCCGGGGCAACATGAAGTGAGTTTTACGGCGCAGAATCTCGCGAGCGGAGTTTATTCCTATAAACTCGAAGTGCGGCCAAACAATGGCTCAATGCCCGCGTTTGTTGAGACGAAAAGCATGACGTATTTAAAGTAACCCAAAAGGAAGCCTTCCATGAACGCACGAAAAATTTTGAATCGGCTCGCATTGCTCTGCGCCATTTTGATTTTCACTTCATGCAAAGAAGATTCTCCCACGCCGCCCGACGAGGCGCCCAAAGGCGCGGGAGATTTTTCCATTCCAAACGGCAACGTGACGATTGTCGGCACGCTCGATCTCCCTTCGACGCCGGGCCCGTATCCGGTGATGATCTTCATTCCGGGTTCCGGCCGGGAGACGCGAGAAGCGGACAAGCCGGCACAGAGTGTCTTGCTGCCGCAAGGCATCGCGCTGTTTAGATATGACAAGCGCGGCTTGGGGCAATCGACCGGCGCTTATCAAGACGTCAACCTGCAAAACAGCGCGCAGTTGATTCCCGAGCGCGCGAGTGACGTGCTCGCGATTGTGAATTTTCTCGCAACGCATCAAGACATCAATCCGAAACGAATCTTTCTGTGGGGCACAAGCCAGGGCGCGTGGGTGGCGCCGCTGGTTGCGAACCAATCGGACAAGGTTGCTTTGATTATCTGCGTCAACGGCGGCGGCAGTTCGGTGGGCATTGAAGGATATTACGATGATCTCGCCGACAATGCTTCGCTAACCATCGCGCAGCTCACGGCCATGTTGGCGAATTATACCGGCGCGCACGGGTACGACCCGGCCGCGGCTTTGCAAGCGCTCAACGTGCCCGCGCTCTGGGTGTACGGCGGCATGGATCGCAGCAATCCGACGTTTCATGATATCGCGCTGCTCGAAAAGATCAAACAAGAGCGGAATAAGGATTTCACTGTTCTCTTGTTCCCGAACATGAACCACGATTTGATCGATGTGACCACTGGACAGTTCGATTCCCAATTTTTTCCGAAAATATTTGCGTGGGGTCAGAGCAAGCTCGGCGGATGAGTCATGTAAATTTTTTTATGCTTGAAACTGAGGAACCGCAATGAGAATCGATTTGCAAATCGTTTTTGCCGCCATCAGTATTCACTTGTTCTGTGCGTCTTCGCAAGCCAATGATCCGGCGGCTTCAGATTTCAACTGGGCAAAGGCGCACGGCAAAAGTCCAACGAAATTCACCGCAAAAGACTGGCGGCCCGTCATCGACGCGGCGTGGGGAACTGGTTTGCCGACGGCGCAGAAGCTGCAAATTTTCGATCGCTGGTGGAACGAAGTGCATTTGCAATACGGCGCATTTCATAATTTCGCGCCGGACATTTTCGCACTGCGCGACCAATACCGGCCGGAGATTGAAGCGGGCGTGAGCCGCGGACGATTTGCGGCAATCATGAATCACTTCACTTTCAAGCTGCGCGAGTTGCACACTTGGGCCTACGATATTCGCGTTTCTTTTTCGAACTTGAGAAAAGGTGTGCCGCTTTTCGTGGTCGGGCAATGGGGGACGAATCAGCATTTTGGCGCGGTGTTGACGCCGTTGCCGGATAGCACGCTACTCGTGTACAAGTCTCTGCCGAATCATCCGCTCGGCCTCGTGCCGGGCGATCTCGTGCTCGGTTATGACGGCGTTTTGTGGAAAGATATTTATCCCACGTTGCTCGAGGCGGAGCTGCCGCTGGCTCTCAACATTGTCAACGCCGCCACGGAGGAAGCGAACACGTATTATCTCTTGCAATCTGCCGGATTGAATTGGCATCTCTTCGACACAATCGATATTGTGAAATACAGCACTGGAGACACGCTGCACTTCAACACGAATCTGCTCGCCAACGAGGATCGCATCATTTGGGGCAGCGAACAAATTGACGTGCCGGGCGTGAAGTGGCCGGATCGCACGAATGGCCGCCGCGTGAGTTGGGGCGTGATGACGGGCACGAAGGTCGGATACGTTTATGTGACCTCGTGGGCAGCCGATGCGCAGAATACCATACTCGTGCAATTCCGTAATGCGGTTGACAGTCTCATGCACCACACCGAAACCGAGGGCATCATTTTCGATTTTCGCTTTAATACCGGCGGCACCGCGCCCGCCCGCGATGGCTTGGTTTTGTTGTTCAATCAAACGGTACCAACCGTGGGGTTTGATCGTCGCGTGCGCGGCGAGGATCATTTCGCAATGTTGCCTGATCCGCAGCGGCCGGCTTCGGCGCTCGTTATTCGCGGCGATCCGAATACTTTTTACGACAAGCCGATTGCGATTTTGATTGGGCCAGGCTCGATCAGCGCGGGCGAATTGGAAGCGCGGCGGCTGTCGTTTCATCCGCGTGCGCGAATTTTTGGGAAGGCCGCGGCGGGAGGCAACACCGGTTCCGACAACATCAATCTCGGCAATAGTGATTGGAGCGCGATGCTCGCCACCGGCCCGCAGTATGTGGTGAGCACGCATGAGTATCTCGCGCACAAGGCGCTCGTGCCGCACGAGAAAGTTTGGTTTGATCGCAATGATGTTGCAAATGGCGTCGATACCGTGGTGAAATATGCGTTGACATGGATTGCAGAGCAGACAACGAGTGTTGCAGAAGAACCTGGCAGCCGATTGCCAAAGCAATTCGACCTGCGCCAAAATTATCCGAATCCTTTTAATCCGAGCACGGCCATCGCCTATCAATTGCTGCTAAACAGTGAAGTGAAGCTGGCCGTCTACAATATTGCTGGACAGTTGGTGCGCACGCTGATTGATCACAAGCGGCAAAGCGCGGGCGCTTACACGATCACTTGGGACGGTAAAGATGAAAGCGGCCATTCTGCGACCAGTGGCGTTTATGTGTATCGCCTCGCGGCCGGGGATTGGGTGGGTTCAAAGAAAATGATTTTGCTGCGGTGAAAGCTATTAGGGTGAATTGCCTTTTCGGAGTCGTAAAGCTTCTTGAGTTGTCATTCAGCAAGTAATTGCCATGCTGCGACTGCGGCACGGGGCATGATGAAAAGTCCCTTGTAGGGTGCTGTGACGTGTATGTAATCATCGGCCCATAAGGGGCCGGGGCTACGGCATTTTCAAGGTTCCTGCTGAATGACGTTATTTGAATGATGTGCAAGAAAAGAGACGGTTGCTGCATTCGTCAAAATGAAAAAACTGGAGACGCGATGAATCGACTGCTTCTGTGGTTCGGAATAATGATCTCATTCTTCTTTGAAAACGTATGGGCGCAAGCACTTTCCCAGACCGAGCGTGCGCGCATTGAGCAATTCGGCGAACAGTATGTGCGTGCGCTCAATTCCGGCGCTGCCGATTCGTTTGCAAAAACCATCGACGCCATTTTTGCCGCAAGCACGCTGGAGAAAATCGGTAATGCGCGTATTCAAAAGCAGATGGAAAGATTGCACAATGATTTTGGCGCATTGGGGTATCATCATTCTGAAATCACAGAATTCAACATGGGCGACGCCATCAGCCGCGTGCTGCATGTTTATGCCAAGCCCTCGGGCGCTACGATGTGGAGAGATTTTCAATTTCGCATTGCAGCGAATCCGCCGCACAAATTAACCGAGCTGGCCTTCATCGCAGAAGTTGCCGAGCCGGTTTATCTGCCGAACAGCGCCATCACCGACCCAAACACATTGTCGTGGCTCAATAGCTACATCGACAAGTTGATCGCTGAAAATGACCTCGCCGGCAGTGTGCTGATTGCCGAAGATGAGCGCGTCGTATTCGAGCGCGTCTATGGATTTGCCGATGCGAAACGCGCGGTGAAAGTCACCTCGGAAACGCGCTTCAATCTCGGCTCGGGAAATAAAATGTTCACAGCGCTCGCCATCGCGCAGCTTGTCGCTGCCGGAAAATTGAGCTACCATGATCCCCTCCTCAAATTTTTTCCCGATTTTCCTCAACGCGAATTGGCGGCAAAAGTGACGATTCATCATTTGCTTTCACACACCTCCGGTATCGGGGAGTTTTGGACGGATGAATACCAGAGACATTGGCATGAAATAAAATCGCTGCGCGATTATCTGTCCTGGATTTACAGAGCCGGCATCACATTCGTGCCGGGCAAGGAGTTTCATTACAGCAATTCGAATTTTCTGCTCGCGGGTTTGATCATCGAACAAGCGAGCGGTATGGATTATTACAATTACGTCCGCCAAAATATTTATCAACTGCTCGGCATGACGGCAACAGATTCATATTTTAGGAACGACGACAAGGTGAGTTTGGCCGCGCCGCTCAAACGCGAGGGAGCAAGTTGGGTGGTTACCGATCAAAATTTGCGCGGCAGTTCTGCGGGCGGTGGCTATTCTACCACGCGGGATATGTTGAAATTCGCGCGCGGCTTGGTTGCTGGAAAAATTCTTTCCAAAGAAAATTTGAGCACGATGCTCGCCTCCAAAACTCGCGGCCTGGCCGAGGCGACCGACTACGGTTACGGTTTCATTCTTTCCAACGAGGGCAACGTGCCTTCATTCGGCCACGGCGGCATTGCGGCAGGCGTGAATTTCGAATTTTGCTACTTTCCCCAACTCGATTTGACGTTTGTGATTTTTTGCAATCAAAACAACGGCGCGTATGATGATTTGCGGAAGAACATCATCAAGCTGATTACAGGCGCGCGGTGATGGCGTCTCCCGTGCCAGCGTTTTCCCATATTTGCTAGAGCGATCCTTAAGGGTGCCTTTTTCATCCCACTACAAATAGGCAATTTCAAGTTTTGCATATTGATAAGAGCTGTCCGCTGGCGAACACATACTGCTATGCCAGCGGACAGTTTTATTTTACGATCATCTCGCCGAGTTGCTGTAATTCCTTGAAAATGAACGAGAGGCACGATTATTGAGTGAATCAAGATGGGTAAATAAGGTTTTCCGCAGGCTCTTCGACTGGAGAATTGACCATGCTTAAAAACTACTTCAAAACCACGCTGCGCGCGCTGCTAAAACAAAAGCTTTTTTCACTCATCAATATTTTCGGACTGGCTGTGGGCTTGGCGGTCTCCTTGCTCATTCTGCTTTATTTGCAAGCCGAACTGAGTTATGACAATATGTACGCGCGCGGCGAGCAGATCTATCGCGTGCTGCGAAAATCGGAAGTGAATGAGAAGGGTTATCTCATCGGCATCACGGCCGGGCCTTACGCGACCGCGCTCAAGAATGATTTGCCCGAGAGCATCCGCGACGCCCTGCGCGTGCTGCCCAGCGACGGTTTGGTCAAGTATGCGAATCACTCTTTCATGGAAAAGAAATTTTTCCTCGCCGATGAAAATTTTTTTAAGTTCTTTTCTTTTCCTTTGGCGCAAGGCGATCCGGCGAGCGCGTTGGCCAATCCGAATGGCGTGGTTTTGACCGCGGCGATGGCCCGCAAATACTTTGGCGGCAGCGACCCGATGGGCAAAACCCTGCGCGTGGATGATCGTTACGACTTCATCGTCACCGGCGTGCTCGCGGAAAATCTCGGCCGCACGCATTTGGATTTTGATTTTGTCGCCTCACTGAAAAATTTCGAACGTGAAGATTGGTTCACCGATTGGTGGAACAACAATTTTTTGACATACGTGCTGATCGACAACCCGCAAGAAGCGCAACGGGTCGAGACGCGCTTGCCCGCGTTCATCGACAAGTATCTCGGCGAAGATTTCAAGCGTAACGGCCGGCGCATCGATCTCACTTTACAGCCGCTGGCAGACGTCTACTTTCAAAAAGATATTCGCTATGAAACCGGCGTGCGGCACGGCGACGAGCAAGCGGTTTATATCTTCGGCGCCCTCGCATTGTTCATTCTCATGGTTGCCTGCATCAATTACATGAATCTCACCACAGCCCGCGCCGGCCGCCGCGCCCGTGAAATCGGCGTGCGCAAAGTGCTCGGCGCCCATCGCGGCCGCCTGGTTTTGCAATTCCTCGGTGAATCGTTTTTGATGACGAGTCTCGCCGTCATCATCGCGATCGCAGCGGACGAGCTGCTGCTGCCGTGGTTCAATGCCGCTTTTGGGCTTGACCTGGCTATTCATTTCACCGATCCGCTGCTGATCGGCGCCCTGTGCGGCCTGCTGCTCGTTGTTGCGCTGCTCGCGGGCAGTTATCCGGCCTTTCTGCTTTCAGGATTTTTGCCGGTGCGCGTGCTCAAAGGACGCTTCTCGCAGCAAGCTGCCGATGTTTTCATCCGCAAAGGCTTGGTGGTTTTTCAATTCAGCCTCTCTGCCGCGTTGATTAGCGCCACCTTGCTCGTCGGCAAGCAACTTGATTTCATGCGCCAGAAAGATCTCGGCTTTCACGCCGAGCAAGTTGTGCTCGTTCCCATCAATAACAGCGAGATGCGCCGGCAACAAGAAACTTTTCTGGCGCGCGTGCGGCAAGAGGCCGGCGTCATGAAAGCCTCGGCCATGTCGGGACACCCCGGCGGCTTTCATGATGCCATGTCTTTCACGATTGCCGGTAAAGATGAAAATTTTCGTTTGCGCACCGTGTACACGGATTTTGATTACGTCGAGACGCTGGGTTTGGAGATCGTCGCGGGCCGGAATTGCTCGCGCGACTTCGCCACTGACAAAGCGCAAGCCGCGCTGCTAAATGAGGCCGCAGTCAAAATGCTGGGCTGGACGAACGCAGAAGCGCTCGGCAAAGAGATGCGTCGCACGATGTTCGATACTACGCGGTGCCACGTGGTCGGCGTGGTGCGGGATTTTCATTTTTCTTCTTTGAAAGAAACCATTGACCCGCTGTTTATTTCGATGCGTACCTTCGCCAATGTGTTCGCGCTCAAAGTCGCGCCGGCGCATTTGCCTACGGCCCTCGCGGCTGTGCAGAAGCAGTGGGAAGCCATTTCACCGGCGTATCCGTTCGAATTCACTTTTCTCGATGCGACGTTTTTCCAGCTTTATCAACAGGAACAAAGGGAGGCGAAGCTCTTTGCAGTCTTTGCGGTGATCGCCATTATCATTGCCTGTTTGGGCATCTTTGCGCTGGCTTCTTATGCAGCGGAAGAGCGCACCAAAGAAATTGGCATTCGCAAGGTGTTGGGCGCTTCGGTGGGCAATGTCTTCAATTTGCTTTCAAAGGAATTCGTGCGATTGGTCGTCATCGCGAATCTCGTGGCGTGGCCCTTCGCATGGTTGGCGATGAATCAATGGCTGCAAGACTTTGCGTATCGCACAACGCTTGACTGGCAATTGTTCGCGCGCGCGGGCGGATTAGTGTTGGTGATCGCCCTGCTCACCGTGAGTGCGCAAGCTCTCAAAGCCGCGCTGGCGAATCCGGTGGAAGCACTGCGGTATGAATGAAAAGCAGTAATCTGTTTCCGTGAAAAGACTGATTACTGACAACTGGAGTCAACCATGTTCAAAAACTACTTCAAAATCGCCCTGCGCGATCTTAAAAACCGGAAGGCGTATGCCGCGCTCAACATTCTGGGATTGGCCATCGGATTGAGCTGCTTTCTGCTGATCTTTGAGTACGTCGCACATGAAAGAAGCTACGACCGGTTTCAAGACCTTGCCGATCGTATCGCGCGCTTGCGGTTGGATTCGTACCGCTCCGGCGAATTGTTGTGGAAATCCGCCACCGTCTATCCGGCGATTGCACCGACGATGAAAAAAGATTTTCCTGAGGTAGAAGATTTTTGCCGCCTGCACGACGCCGAGCTTTTGCTGGCGAATGATGAACGAAACGTGAAGTTTTCCGAGACCAAAGGTTACTTTGCCGATCCCGCTTCTCTGCGCCTGCTCGCCGTCAATATGCAGCAAGGCAATCCGGCCACCGCGCTGAACGATCCCGATAGAATCGTTATTTCCGCATCCATGGCGAAGAAATATTTTGGTGATGAAGAGGCGATGGGCAAACGCTTGACCGTGCGGGATCCGCAGGGCACGTGGTCGTATGAAGTGACCGGCGTCTTCCGCGACTATCCGCGCAATTCGCATCTCATCATCAACTATTTGGTGTCTTACGCCACGCTCGGAAAACTCGCTCGCATTGCCTGGGGCGACACCACGAATGCGACGGAAACCAGTTGGGGCTGGTACGATTTCTACAGCTACGTTTTATTGCAGCCCGGCGCTGATTTGAAAGCGCTGGAGGCGAAGCTGCCGGCATTTTGCGACCGCTACATCAATAGTCAGGAGTTTTCGCGCAACAACAATATTCGGTGTGTGCTTTCACTGCTGCCGATGCCCGACATTCATTTGTACTCCAACTATAATCAGGAAGCCGAAGTCAACGGCAACGGGCGCGCGGTTTCATTTTTATTTCTGATCGCCTTTTTCATCATCGGCATTGCGTGGATCAATTACATCAATCTCGCCACTGCCCGTTCAATGGAAAGAGCGCGAGAGATCGGCGTACGCAAAGTTCTGGGCGCGCTCCGCGTCGATCTCATCCGCCAATTTCTCATCGAAAGTGTTTTGTTGAACGTCATCGCGCTGATCGTCGCATTGCTGGCCGTCGCGGAGCTGGCGCCGGCATTTCACCAATTCATCGGCAGAACGGAAGTTGCAGGCCTCAGCATGCCGGCCAGCTACTGGCTTGGCACACTCGCCATTTTCGCCGCCGGCGCGCTGCTGGCGGGATTGTATCCGGCGTTCGTGTTGTCAGGGTATCAGCCGGTGCTGGTGTTGAAAGGCGTTTTCAAAAACCGGCGCAACTCGCATGCGCTGCGCAAGGGCCTCATCGTCGCGCAGTTCGCCGCCTCCGTCGCGTTGATCGCGGGAACGATGATCGTCTATCGGCAAGTCGAGTTCATGCGCCGGCAAAGCTTGGGCGCGAACATCAATCAAACTTTGGTGGTGGAGGCCGCCGCTTCGTTCAGCGATTCCTTGTATCAGAATGCGTTTCAGCCGTTCAAGAACGAGGTGTTGCGCATCAACGGTATCAAAAATCTCACGGCGTCGTCGAGCGTCATGGGCAAAGAAATTTATTGGACCACCGGCGGCCGCCGTCTCGCCGAAGGCGCTGGAACGATTACGTTGTATCATCTCGGCATAGATTATGATTTTGTGCCGGCGTACAATCTTGAGTTGAAGGCGGGGAGAAATTTCTCCGAAGATTTTGCCACGGATAATAAAGCGGCGCTGCTCAACGAGGTGGCGATGAAGCAGCTTGGCTTCGAAAGCAGCGAGAGCGCAATCAATCAAAAGATTCGTCGCGGCCGCGATACGCTCACGGTGATCGGCGTGACGGCAAATTTTCATCAACAAGGCCTGCAAAAGGCGATTGCTCCGGTCATTATGCTGCTGCGGCCAAACATACGCGGCTATTATTCGGCAAAGATCCAGACTGGCGACGTGCGGGGAACCCTCGCTGCGTTACAAAAAGTTTGGGATAAACATTTCCCGGCGGATCCTTTCAACTTCTTCTTTCTCGACGAGCTTTTTGATCAACAATACAGAGCCGACATGATCTTCGGCAAAGTTTTTGGCGCGTTTGCATTTCTCGCCGTTTTGATCGCGTGCTTCGGCTTGCTGGGATTGTCAGCCTACAACGTCGTGCAACGCACCAAAGAGATCGGCGTGCGCAAAGTGCTCGGCGCCTCGGTGGCCAGCATTGCCGGCTTGCTCTCCAAAGATTTTGTCAAACTCGTGCTCGTCGCCAATCTTGTCGCCTGGCCGGCGGCCTATTTCGCGATGAATCGCTGGCTGCAAGATTTCGCCTATCGCGTCAACATCGCTTGGTGGGTGTTCGTGCTGGCGGGTGGCGTAGCACTGCTCATCGCGTTGCTGACAGTGAGCCTGCAAGCGATCAAAGCCGCGCTGGCGAATCCGGTGGAAGCGTTGCGGTATGAATGAGCGGAGCGCAGAGAGAGCGAAAAGCACGAAAGCACTCGCTTCTTGCCCGCCGCGCCACGTCCTCAGCCCTCTGCTTTAAGAAATCGGACAAATAAACTTCGGACTTCATTATGTTCAAGAACCACTTCAAAATCGCGCTGCGGTATTTCGTTCGCCACAAAGGTTACTCTATGCTGAACGTCGTGGGGCTCGCCGTGGGCATGGCGTGTTGCCTTTTGATTGCGGCGTATGTGCAAGACGAATTGCAATA
>JAJVHT010000132.1:8384-13996 GCA_022072515.1 bacterium | reverse complement strand
ATTCAACCTACCCAACGCAATCATTTTACCTCACCATCAATTCACGAGACGAACCACGACCGACGCGAACGCAGGTCATCGCAGTTCGGAAACATAAGGCGAAGACCAAGAAAAAAAGCCATTGGGAAAAAAGTGAAACTCGAATCAACTTTACAGTTTTTCACTTGTACTTTCTTTAAAATCAGGAGTAAACCATGACAGATCACAATCGTGAAGAAACCGCCAAGCTGGCGCAGGGCGCGAAATGGGTCATTCGCCAGCTTTTGCTGGAAGTCGAAAGCCGGCAAACGGAAATTGAGCTGTTTGACGCCGTGCAGGATGGTTTTGTCATTTTTTATCGCTTGCTCTCCGGGCAGGAAGCCGTGGTCGAAGAGTTTGCGCAAAAGTTGGGCATCAAGAAAAATGGCAATCGTTTGGAGGTGAAGCATGGCTGAGAGTCGCGGTGTTATTTCCTGGGTGATTATTGCCGTTCTCTTACTCGTGGGCGCGTCTGTTGGTTGGAGCATCTGGTCTTCTTTGCGCGACACGCGTGCCAAGTTAGAGGCGCAGAAAAAAATCATGGAAGAGTTGGAGCGCCAAAATACGGCGGTGAAACATTATGCCGATAGTCTGGATGCGCTGATTGTGACGCTGGGCCAACGCGAGCAACTGCTGGCGGCTGAGCGGGAAGAGCTGCAACGCCGGCTGGCGCAAGTGCAGCAAGAATACAACAAGATTCGCGCCCGCCTGGACAAATTGTGGAGCGCAGAATCGGTCAACCATGAGCTGGATCAAGCGTTTCCGCACTGGGCCGGCCAGTTTTGGGAAGCCTCGCGCTCTGACGGCGTTCACGCGCTCATTGCGCCGCGCTTTTTCGGCGCCGAAGTCGTTGAGATCAAAGCCGAGGTGGACAAAAGCCGCAAGGAAATTTCTTTGAAGGACAGCACGATCACGAGTTTTGGCGAGTCCATGCGGGGAAAAGATGAGGTGATCAGACTGCTCAATTTGAAAGCCGACAGCCTGCGCAGCACGTATGACAATCTTTTTGCCGAATATCAAGCGCTCGACCAGAAATACCGCAAGGAAGTTAAAAGCCACTGGTTCAAATTCACGCCGGGCAATTTCCTCAGCGCCGGCGTGGGATTTGGCGCGGGCTATTTGGTGGGAAAAAACTAATGGTTGCCGCGAAGCAAGATGAAAAAATTAAATCGATTGCCCGGCCGCCAGCAATCGGCGAACCGGTCAATCCTAGCCTGCGGCTGGGCAGGCTGACGCATGTTTACGCGAGGTAGAATCATGATCGCATTAGGAGTTTTTGATCCGGATGTGCAAGAGCGCGCGTTGGATGAGTACGTTCAGTACACGCTAAAATTAACCGGCGTGCAAGAATGGAGCGGTAAACGCCAGCTTCGCGGCGATAAAGAGGGCGAGTGGGTAAGCTTTCAAAAAGCGGATGCCGCCGATATGAAAGTCAAGGACGTGCAGCAATTTCTCAAAGATGCTGGTTTCTTCTCCGGTAAGGTTGACGGCATTTGCGGTTATCGCACCACGGCGGCGATTCGCCTTTTTCAGGAGTATGTGCGGACCGTGGAAGGCGACGCGAGCATTGGTTTTCCTGACGGCAAGCTTGGCCCCAATTCACTCAATCATCTGAAGCGTTGGAAAACAGGCAACAAAAAAGCGGATTGGACAAATTTTTCCAGCGCAAAGCCGAGCACCGACTATAGCAAATGGATGAATTTGTTGAATAAAGTCAAACAAAAATATGCGGCCACTCCCAATAAGATGTTGCAATTGGTGAATCAGTTCGCGCAGCCTTCGGATACCGTCAAACCGGCAAGTTGGGATTTCAGTCCCGGCAAAATTCATCTTGTCGGTGTGCGCCGGAACGAGACGAAGCTCGCGCCTTCCGCAGGCCAGCGAAGATTCGACGATGGGTTTGTCTTGTTGATCAATGGATTGGCGTTCAAATTTTATGGCTCAACCGACCCGGGCGCCACCGAGCATCCCAAAGGCGCGCCGTTTCTGGTGCAAGGGCAACATCTCTATCGTTTTGGCTGGCACAAACTGTCGGATCAAAACCGCGTCTATCATGCGTTAAAGCCGCTCACTACCGGCGTGTTGATCGTGCGCTCAAATGACATGGCGCTCACCGAAGCGGATTTGGCGAACGGCTTGGAGCGCAATAATTCGATCAACGTCCATTGGGGCGGCGAGGGCGTCAGTACGATTGGCGCGTGGTCGGAAGGTTGTCAAGTTTTTGTGGGCAAAGGTTATATCAACCACAACGGCAAAGTGGTCGATTGTTCGATGTACGGCGCACCAAATTATTCGACGCTCGGCACCGTCGTGAACGGCGTTTATCAAACCAAGGGCGCATACACGGTTTTGAACGATTTGGTCGCGGCTTTTTCCGGCGCCAATCCGGACGATAATGTCGTGCGCTACATGCTGTTGTATGAGCAGGATTTGTCGCTGAGTCCGGATACCGGCATTCTCAAAGATTTGGAAATTTTGCGGCAATTTGAGTGATGGCGAGGGGCGAGTTTTTTTGCTTTTTTGCTCTAAAATATTGTGACATGACCGCCCGGACACTCACAGCGTCCGGGCGGTTTTTTGCATCTCGTCATGCGTTTTTTAAAGAGAGGAAAATTGGCTATGTCCAAAAAAATCTACGCCCTGTTGGTGGGCATCAATGAATATTCGGACGAGGTCGGCAAGCTCTCCGGCTGCATCAATGACGTCGACCGCTTTCACGATTATTTGAAGAACAATTTCGCCAACCTCGAAACCGTCGTGCTCAAGAATGAACAGGCCACGCGCGGCAATATTATCAAGCAATTTAGCGAACATCTTGGCAAAGCGCAAGCGCATGACGTAGCCGTGTTTCAGTACAGCGGCCACGGCGCGCGTTGGGCGGCGGCCAAAGAATTTAAAAAAGACTATCCCGACGGCTGGGACGAGGGCCTGGTGTGTTTTGACAGCCGCCAAAAAAGCGGCAATTATGATTTGGCGGATAAAGAATTGGCGATCTTGCTTGCCAAAGTGGCGTCCAACCATCCCCATCTCGCGGTGATTTTGGATTGTTGCCACTCCGGCTCCGGCACGCGCGACGTCGATGCGTTCAATCAGTTCAAAGCCCGGCAGACCCACGAAGTCAAGGATGAGAGGCCGCTCCAAAGCTACCTCGATGGTTATTATGCCAAACAGTTGGTTATCCCCACCAGCAAACATATTTTACTGGCGGCGTGCGAAAAAACGCAAAAGGCTTTGGAAGACCCGCGCCAGCGCAGCGGGGTGTTTATGAGCACGCTGTTGGAAGTGTTGGATAAAACCGGCAGCAATATCAGTTACGCCGAATTGTTTATGCGCTGCCGCGCCGCGGTGCGCCGGCGCACGGAAAACCAAAATCCCCAGTTTGAAGCGTACAACAATTTTAATGCGTATGACAGCTTCCTCGGCCAGGGAACCGCGGAAGCCGGGCGGCGTTTTTATCTGATTTCTAAAGATAATACTGACCAACTTTGGAAACTCAAGGCGGGGGCGCTGCAGGGACTTCCCACCGAGCCGGAGAAAAAGGTCGGATTGGCGATCTACGAGAAAGTGAAAGGCAAGCCGGCGACTTTAATTGGAACGGCCTCGACCACCCAGGTTGGCCCGAACGAAAGCGTGATCGATTTTCAAAGCGATTCCACCGCCGAGTATCTCGCGGAAGTGACGAGTCTGCCGGTGGCGCCGATTCCGGTTTATCTCGAAGGCGATACGCAGGGCAGGGAAATGTTGCGGCAGGTTCTCGCCAAAGATGATTCCATTGGCGTGAATCTGACCGACGTTGCCGAGGGCACGCGCTATGCGCTGGCCGCCGTGAATGAGGAGTATTGGCTCAAGCAAAGAGAATTGAATTTGAACATTCAGGGCGTGCAAGGATTTTTGCTGCAAGAGCGCACTGTGGCGCCGCAGAAATATTCGGAAGCCTCGGCCAAGCAAATGCTGGCCATTGTCAAACACGTCGTGCAGTGGGAAAGAGGCCTGGCGCTGCAAAATCACGGCACCCAAATGGACCCGGCGCTGATCGATTTCACCTTCACCCAAACATCCGACGATGGAAAAGAAGAGAAACCTCAGCAAGGCGAGTTTACCCTGGATTTTGTGAAGGTGCGAAATGAATGGAAAGAAATCCGCGGCAAAATAAAAGCGCGAAATCGCACGCGCGAAAAGCTGCATTTCATGCTGGCCTATTTCTCGGACAATTATGGGATTCAAGTTTGTTACAACGAGGAAATTCCGCCAAATTCAGGCGAGGTCACCTTATGGGGTGAAGCCGACAACCATTATTTTCACCTGCCTGACGAGCCTGAGCCGATCAATCAATCTCTCGAAAATTTTAAGCTGATTGTCAGCACGGAAAAGGTGGACGGGTTTTTGTTGAACCAGGATTATTTGGAAATCGGCAAGCTCTGGCCCAGCCAGAAAGCCGCCGGCATGATGGAGCCGAGAAAAAAATATAAGAACGAGTGGTTTACGAAACAACTTCGCATTAAAGTTATTCGCCAGCTCAACCAGGTGGGCGCCAAAGACTATGCTTTGCCCGGTGGCCAGATCGTCGTCAAGGGCCATCCTGCCGTTAAAGCCAATTTGAGCTTGGCTGCGGCCAAAGGGCCGGAGCGCGGTGTGGGCCAGGATTTCGATTTCTACAAAGCGTTCGAGCAAAAGGGCATGACGATGCTCAACTTTGCCGCCGGCACCCGGGGCGGCAACGAGAACATTTTGGAATTGACCGATATGGATAGTGAAAGTGTCAAAGCCCTGGCGACCCAACCGCTGGAAATCGAACTCAAGGTTCCGCTCGCAGAAGATGAGTATATTCTGCCCATGGTCTTTGACGGCCAATATGCTTTGCTCGGCGGCGAGCCGTCGAAAGATGAGCACGGCAACACACACATCAGCATCAGTCACATTCCCGAGGTGCCGGATAGCCGGCGCAGCGTCGGCAAGGCATTGAAGCTGTACTTTTTCAAGACCTATCTGAAACGGGAAAACGTCAATCAATTGTGCTGGGTGGAGTATGAAGCTGACGGCAAAGTGACGCGGCACAAAAGCAATCTTGCCAACAAAGTGGGCGCCGCGCAAAATATTTTGTTGCTGGTGCATGGCATTATCGGCGATACCGAAGTCATGGCCAACGGTGTGAAGGCTTGCGGCCTCGATCAAAAGTTCGATCTCGTGCTGACCTACGATTATGAAAATCTCAGTACCGCGATCGCAGAAACCGCGGAGCAGCTCAAGCAGCAATTGGCTGCGAACGGGCTGGGCGAGAATGACAACAAAAAGCTCACGCTGCTGGTCCATTCGATGGGCGGCCTGGTCGCCCGCAGTTTTATCGAGCAAAAAGGCGGCAACAAAGTTGTCGATCATCTCGTCATGTGCGGCACGCCCAACCACGGCTCGCCGTTCGGCAAGATCGAGACGGCGCGCAAGCTGATGAACATTCTGACGCCGCTGGCGATGACGTACGTTCCGGTGGTGGTGCCGTTCGCCGGCGCGCTCCTTTTCCGGTTGGGAAAAATCACGCCTACGCTGAAGGAAATGGACCCCAAGTCCCCATTCATCGAAGCGCTCAACGGCAGCGGCGA
>JAJVHT010000132.1:0-8284 GCA_022072515.1 bacterium | reverse complement strand
TCTGGTCGCCGGCTTTGCCCGTTACCGTTCCGACTTGTTGCCCGGATTCTTTGTCTCTGACGATCCAAACCTGGCCGGCGACGGTATCTTGCTTGGACGATTGACGCGGCGGCAGCTCCACGACGAAAGTTTCCTTGCCATTTTCCTCCACGGCGTAAACGCGTGCGTCGAAAAGGAAGTCGCTGGCGTTCACGAACGTAATCGTGCCTTTTGCTGCTGGCATCATCCACCTCTGTAAATAATTAAGCTGTGAAGCGAGAATTTGATTGTTGCTGAAATATAACTATATTAATTTGACTTTCAAAATAAAACTTTTAAAAATTCGTGCTAAAACCGTTTTATCGCAATTGACGTGAATGCAAAAAATACCAATACTGAATGCCGGCGCCGTCTTCATGAGCGCAATGATGCACTGGGCGGTTTTATCGGCACAACCTTGGCTTGCCGGTGCCAGAGATCATATTAAATTTGAGCATTTTACGGTCGCGCAAGGACTTTCACAAAACACGATTCAATGTCTCTTGCAAGACCGCAGAGGTTTCCTATGGTTTGGCACCCGCGATGGGCTGAATCGATATGATGGATACAATTTCACGATTTATAAACCTGATCCGCAGAATGTTCAAAGCTTGAGCGACAATCAGATCGAGTCGCTCTACGAAGACCGCTTGGGAATACTCTGGATTGGCACACAATACGGCGGCTTGAATCAATTTGATCCGGCCACCGAAACTTTTCAGCGTTATCAGCACGATCCTCACAACCCCCGGAGCTTGAGCAGCAACAATATTCTCGTTATTTATGAAACTCGAGGGCCGGACGGCGCCTTGTGGATTGGAACCGACCAGGGACTTAATCAATTCGAGCGCGCAACCGGAACATTCCGACGTTATCAACACGATCCCGAAGATCCTCGCAGTCTGCCCTACAAATCAGTTAGTGCCATTTATGAAGACCGTTGGGGTGAACTTTGGATTGGCACAGTTGGCGGCGGGCTGGCGCGCCTGGATCGGGAAGCCGGAATATTTCGATCTTATCAACACGACCCCAAAAATTCGCAGAGCTTGATTAACAATGTGATCAATGCCATCTGTGAAGACCAGGCGGGGAGGCTTTGGATTGGAACCGGCGGCGGCCTTTCTTGTCTGCCACCGGAGGCTCGGGATAAGGAAACCGTGATGGGCGCCGCCTTCCGCAATTATCAACACGATCCTAAAAACGCTCGCAGCCTGAGTCAAAATTATATTCATTCAATTTACACTGATCGGGCGGGGGTGATCTGGATCGGGACCCGCGGCGGCGGGCTGAATTGTTTTGATCCCGCCAGCGAAACCGCGACGGGCTTGATCTTTCGGCACTATCAAAATGATCCGCAGAATCCCTTGAGCTTGAGCAGCGATGAAGTCCTTTCGATTTACGAGGATCGTTCCGGCGGCATGTGGCTCGGAACCCGGGCCGGCGCCAACCGCTTTGAGCGTGTCCCGACGCCGTTTCAGCATTACCAGCACGACCCCAAAAATCCCGCGAGCCTGAGCGACAAATCGGTCTGGGCCATTTATGAAGATCGCGCCGGGGACATTTGGATCGGCACATTGAGCGGCGGGCTGGATCGATTCGAGCGGGCGACCGGCACCTTCACACACTTTCGCTATGACGCCAAAAATCCCCGCAGTTTGAGCGACAACTCCGTTTGGTCGATCTATGAAGATCACGCCGGCACGCTATGGATTGGAACCCGGGAGGGCGGGCTTAATCAGTTCGATCGCGCCACTAAAACGTTCCGGCATTTCCGGCGCGACCCCAAAAATCTGCGGAGTTTGAGCCATAATTGGGTCACTTCGATTCACGAATCCCGCCAAGAGCGGGACGGTGTGCTGTGGATTGGAACCTGGGGCGGTGGGCTCAACCGCTTCGAGCGCCATACCGGAATATTCAAAAATTACCAGAACGATCCCCGGAATCCGCACAGCTTAAGCTCGAACGGCGTTTGGCTGATTTATGAAGATCGTGCGGGGGTTTTATGGCTTGGAACCGAAATTGGGCTTGAACGGTTTGATCGCGCCACCGAAACATTCAAGCATTATCACCACGACCCCAACGCTGCAAATAGCTTGAGCAATAACTCGGTTTGGTCTATTCATGAAGATCGTGCTGGGGCATTGTGGATTGGCACCAGCAGCGGCCTGAACCGCTTTGATCGCCACACCGAAACTTTCAAACATTACCGGGAAAAAGACGGTTTGCCGAACGACGTGATCTATGGCATCCTGGAAGATACGCGCGGCAATCTTTGGCTCAGCACCAACAAAGGCCTCGTCAAATTCAATCCGGAAACGGGAACGATCAAAAGTTACGAGGCGCGCGACGGGCTGCAGAGCAATGAGTTCAATGCCAACGCCGCTTTTCAAAATCGCCGCGGCGAGATGTTTTTCGGCGGGATCGACGGCTTTAACGTGTTTCATCCGGACAGCGTCAACGACAATCCTTACGTGCCGCCGGTGGTGATCACCGCGCTGAAGCGATACAACACTGACGTGGCCGAGGGCATCGCCATTTCCGAAAAAGGCATTGCGGCGCGGGATGAAATCGTGCTCTCGTACAAAGACAACATCTTGAACTTCGAATTTGCCGCGTTGAGTTTTCGCAATTCGTTTAAAAATCAATATGCCGTGCGGCTGGAAGGGTTCAACGACAACTGGATACAGCTCGGCGCCCAGCGCCAGGCCACCTTTACCAATCTCAGTCCGGGGGAATACATGTTGCAAGTCAAAGGCTCCAACAACGACGGTGTTTGGAATGAGGCCGGTGCGGCGCTGAAACTCAGCATCACGCCGCCATGGTGGAAGACCCGCTGGGCTTACGTACTCTACGCCGCATTGGGTCTCGGTTTGCTCTATGCGGCCAGAGGGTTCGAACTAAAGCGGCGGGAACAGAAAACGATATTGAAAGAATCGGAGCTGCGGGTGCTGGCCGCCGAGGCGCAAGCCCAAGCCTTGCAGGCGGAAAACGCCCGCCAGGAATCGGAATTGCAGAAAGCCGCGGAACTGGAATCTGCGTATCAAGCTTTGGAAGAAGCGCACGCGCATTTGCAAGCCACCCAGCAGCAACTCGTGACCCAGGAGAAGCTCGCTTCGCTCGGCCAACTCACTGCGGGGATCGCCCACGAGATCAAAAACCCGCTGAATTTTGTGAATAATTTTGCCGTGCTGTCGGTGGATTTGGCGAAAGAGCTGCGAGCGGAGATTGAAAAGCATAAAACGCAAGAGGGGGGTGATTTTGAAAATCTGCAAGACATTATCGCGATGTTGGAACTCAACGTCGAAAAGATCAATCATCACGGCCAGCGCGCCGACAACATCGTGAAGAGTATGATGCAGCACGCCCATGGCGTCTCGGGCCAACGCGCGCCGGCCGATATCAATCGGCTGCTCGACGAAGCCGTGGATCTGACGTATCACGGCCTGCGCGCGAAAGACGCTTCTCTCAATATCGCGATTGAAAAGGAATACGATGAATCGATTGGCAAGCTCAATGTGGTGCCGCAGAATATCAGTCGCGTGTTTCTCAATCTCATTAATAATGCGTGCTACGCGGCGCAGGAAAAGCAAAAAGACAAAAAAACGGCAAATGCGGACAATTTTTCGCCGGCGCTTGGGGTGCGCACAAGAAATCTGGGTGACAAAATCGAAATCCGTATTCGCGACAACGGCAACGGCATCCCCGCCGGTATTCGAGACAAAATTTTCAGTCCATTTTTTACCACCAAGCCCGCCGGACAGGGTGCGGGTTTGGGGTTATCGATCAGTTATGACATCATCGTGCAAGAGCACAAAGGCGAAATCAAATTTGCAACCACAGAAGGAAGCTTCACCGAGTTCATGATTTATTTACCGAAAGAAAAGAATTAATATGGTTACCGACGATTCTTTGAAACAAATCATGCCCAGGCTCCCCGACGCCAAGCGCGCCGCATTTCTGCCGTCGCTGCAAAGCGCGATGAACGAGTTCGCCGTGAACACGCCGAAGCGGGAAGCGGCGTTTCTGGCGCAAATCGCGCACGAGTCCGGCGAATTGACCATCTTTGCTGAGAACTTGAATTACTCGGCCCAAGGCTTGATGGCAACCTGGCCCAAACGCTTCCCCGACCTCGCGACCGCACAAAAGTACGAGCGGAATCCCGAGAAGCTGGCCAACTATGTTTATGCAAATCGCGTCGGCAACGGAAACGAGACGAGCGGCGACGGCTGGAGATTTCGCGGCCGCGGCCCGATTCAAATTACCGGGCGGGAAAATTATCAGAAATATGGCAGCCGGCTCAACGTTGACCTCATCAACGCCCCCGACAAGGCCGCGGCGGCGGACGTGGGGTTTCGTATCGCCGGTTTGTATTGGCGAGAGAACGGCTTGAACGAACTGGCCGATGGCGAGATGTTCGAGACGATCACGAAACGGATCAACGGCGGCTTGAAAGGTCTCGATGATCGCTTGAAATACTACACACGCGCCAAGGAGGTGCTGGGCGTGCTGGTTTCCCGTGGCATCATGGCGCCGGAATCCGAGCGTGCTATTGACTTGCCGCCGGAATTCACTCGCGGACGCGAAGCTCTCGAAGCCGAGACGCCGGTCAAAAAAACACGCAAGGCCCGCGCGAAAAAAGGCAAACGCGCACCCGTAAAATCGGCAAAGAAAAAAACCGCCAAGAAAACCGGCGGCAGCAAAGCCCGGCGGCCAGGAAAAGCAAAGGGCACATCCAAAACCGCTAAACGCCGGAAATAAACTGCGCTCATTGATGAGCATAACATTGCCAGGCCCTCGAGCTATGGAAACCACCGCACCAACTGAACTCCGCACCGAGCTTCCCTTCGCGCGACATCATGCGTTCATCATCGGCATTGATGACTATAAACAAGTCTCGCCGCTGCAAACGGCGGTGAATGATGCACGTAAATTAGCCGAGGTCTTGGCGGCGCAGCAACATTTTCGCGTGCATGCGCCGTTGTTGAATGCGAAGGGCGAGACGATTCGCCAACTGTTGCAAAAGACCTTGCCGGAACAAGTGCAGCCGGATGACCGCGTGCTGTTTTATTTTGCCGGGCACGGCATTGCCGCGGATGGCGACGACGGCCCGGCCGGATATTTGGTTCCTGCCGATGCCGATCCCACCGAGGTGAAAACATTCATCCCGATGCAAGATTTACATGAATGCTTGAACGCGCTGCCGTGCCGGCATTTGTTGCTCATTTTGGATTGCTGCTTTTCCGGGGCGTTTAAGTGGTCGTGTAACTTTCGCGCCATCGGCACGTTGATGCCGAAAAAAATTTATAAAGAACGCTTCGACCGCTTTGTGCAGGATCCGGCCTGGCAGGTGATCACTTCGGCGGCTTACGATCAAAAAGCGCTGGATGTGTTGCAGGGCAAAGCCACCGGTGATCGCGGCATAAAAAATGTCAATGGGAGCCTGCCGCATTCGCCGTTTGCGTTGGCGCTGTTTGAAGGGTTGGCCGGCGCGGCGGATGCCAAAGTTGAGCAGGAAGGCGATGGCGTCATTACCGCGACAGAGCTTTATTCCTACATTCGCGATCAGATCGAGCCGGCGACGATTCAAGAAAGCCAAAAGCTGCGGCAGACGCCGGGCTTTTTTCCGTTGAAGAAACATGACAAAGGCGAGTTTATTTTTCTGCATCCGCGCCACCGTCTCAATCTTCCGCCGATTCCCAAACGCAATCCCTACAAAGGCCTGCAATCATTTAATGAAGAAGATCGCGAGCTTTTTTACGGACGTGGCCGCGTCATCGCGGAATTGCGCGCGCAGTGTGAAGCGAATCGGCTGCTGGTGGTGAGCGGCGTTTCCGGCATCGGTAAATCTTCGGTGGTCAAAGCCGGCGTGTTGCCGGTTTTGCGGGAAGAAGGCTATCGCATTCTGCCCGTTCTGCGCCCGGGGATCAATCCGGTTTTCGCGCTGGAGCTGGTGTTCAAAGAATCCGGCTTATTCAGCCCGCGCGCCTCGTTGCGCAAGCTGGTTTTGAATGATCTCATCAAAAAACTTGCCACCGGCAAAACGGTGTTGCTCATCGACCAGTACGAAGAATTGCTCACCCAATGCAGCAACGAAGGCGAACGCCAACTGTTTGTGACGATTCTCAGAAAATTGCTCGAGGGCACGCCTCCCGAATGCTTCAAAATTATCGTCACCGTGCGCGCCGATTTTGAGACACAATTCGATCAGGGCGAGCTGCAAGCTTATTGGCAGGCGGGGCGCTACACCATCCCCTGGTTCACCGTCGAAGAGTTGAAAGAAGTCATCGTCATGCCGACGCTGCAGGAAGTGCTGATCATTGATCCACCGGAATTGGTTGATGACCTCATCAACGAAGTCATTCAACAGCCCGGGGCGTTGCCGTTGCTCTCTTACACGCTCAGCGAGCTTTACGAGGTTTACATCCAGAGCGGCCGGCAAGATCGCGCACTGAAAAAGGAAGATTATGACCGGCTCGGCGGCGTGATGGGCGCATTGCGCACGAAAGCGGATCAGCTTTATCACGCGCTCGATGCGGCGCAACAAAGCACGATGCGCAAAATTATGCTGCGCATGGTTTCGTCCGAAGGGGAATTGGCCGGCCGGCGCGTGATGATGGATGAATTGGTTTATGCTGACCCAGCCGAAAATCAGCGCGTCGAGGCAGTGATTCAAAAACTCGTGGAGGCGCGCCTGGTCGTCAAAGGCAAAGATTACGTGGAGCCGGCGCATGACGCGCTGGTGCGCGCCTGGAAAACTTTGCTGGAATGGATTCATGCGGTGGGGAAAGACAAAATCGCCCGGCAACAGCGGCTCAAAGAGCAGGTGGAAGATTATGAGCAGGGGAAGCAGGATAAAAACATGCTGTGGGATAAAGATCCGCGCCTGGAGCTGATGAAGCTCGAGCTGGATAATCCGGAAGCGAGTTGGCTCAATCAAAAAGAAAGCAGTTTCATCAAAAAAAGTTTGGCGGAAAGGGAGAGCAAAAGAAAGTTTAAACGGCGCCTGATCGGCGGGAGCATTTCCGTCTTGGTCATGTTGCTGGCCCTCATCATTGCTTTTGTCCTTCGGGCGCTCGTGCTCAAGTATTATGATGGCACTTTCAGCGGCGCCAAACACTTTGAAGAAAAAGCCGGCATCCCCATCGAAGATCAAAGCGGCCGTGAGCGGCAGAAATCGTGGTTGTACACACTCGCCGCGTTGGGACAGGATTTGGATAAAAATAAAACCCTTCCCGTTTCGGCAAACCGTTTAATCCGGCAAGGAGTCGCGGCGGGAATCTATCAACAAATCTGGTCGTCACCCGGAACGTTAAGTGACATCAACGATATTGCTCTCAGCCCCGACGGCAAGCTTTTGGCTATCGCGGGTGAAGACGGCAGCGTCCGGCTGGGCGACATGCAAACCGGCGTTGAACGTCACGCGTTGAGCGGCCACACCCATGGCGTCTCTGCGGTTGCGTTCAGCCCGAATGGAAAATTACTCGCCAGCGCCTCGCAAGACAGCACCATCCGGCTTTGGGACGTTGCCAGTGAAACCGTTCTCGACACCATCACCGGACTGAAGGGGAAGGTGCGGAGTATTGCTTTTAGTCCGGATGGTAAATTTATCGCCGCCGGTTCACAAGATCGAATCATTTATATTTGGAACGCTGTGACTGGTGCGCTGGCTGACACTTTACTTACGGCAGGAGCCGTTCGCAGTGTCACCTACAGTCCTGATGGCCGTTGGTTGGCTGCCGCCTCGGCTGATTCGAGTCTTTGTCTTTGGGAAATCGCCTCGTATGCGTTCAAATATAGTTTAAGTGGCCAGAGCATGAGGTTTAGTCCGGATGGAAAAAAACTGGCCTCTGCCTCAAATGATGGAACGATTCATCTTCGGGATGCGCAGACCGGCGCATCGCTGCAAACTTTTTCCGGGCCTCCCGGCGAGGTCAAGCAACTGGCTTTTAGTTTGCCGGATGGCCACTGGCTCGTTGCTGCGTCGGAAGATAGCGCCATGCGAATTTGGGACACGACCACAAGATCGTTAAAAAATACTCTGCACGGCAACAGCGGCATTCGTCGCATCGCCTGCAGTCCCAACAGCAGCAACTGGCTGATCTCGGCTGGCAGTGACCGCAGCCTGCGGTTGTGGAATATCAACACCGGTAAAGAGCTTGCTGCGTTGGCGGGACATCGCGACAAAATTAATTGTGTGGTTTTTAGTGAGACGGACCGGCTTTTTGCCTCCGGTTCTGATGATGGCACCATCATTTTGTGGGAGGCG
>JAJVHT010000012.1 GCA_022072515.1 bacterium | reverse complement strand
TGCGCTTGCCGAAAGTTGAAAGCGTGGCTTGGGCCAACGCGATGCCGGGCAAAGGACACGCGGGCGATCGCATGCGCTGGGAAGGCTCGACCGCCGAGCAATTCTTCACGACTTCGGTAAATTGGGTGGATGAGAATTTCCTCCCGACGCTCGATCTCAAACTGGCCGCGGGTAGAAATTTTTCTGCGCCATCGGATTTTGGCGATGAAAAAGTTGCCATCATCAACGAAGCTGCCGTGCGTGCCATCGGCTGGGCCTCGCCGGAAGCAGCGCTGGGGAAAACGCTCTCCGATGCCGGCACGGCCTCGGGTCGCCCGCGCATCATCGGTGTGATCAAAGATTTTCACTTTGAATCGTTGCATCAAAAAATCACGCCGCTTGTGCTCTTTCCGCAAGCCACTGCGGCGTATCTGTTGATTCGAGTCGCGCCGCAAAACTTGCAACAAACCCTCGCCGATCTCAAGGCAACTTGGAACCACTTTGCGACGGAACAAACTTTTGCGTACTCGTTTCTGGACGACGACTTCGATAGCTTGTATCGCGCCGAAGAGAGATGGAGCGCGCTGATTGGCGCTGGCGCCATGCTTGCGCTGTTGACCGCCTGTCTCGGCCTTTTCGGACTTGCTTCGTTGCTGGTTGAACAAAAAACCAAAGAAGTCGGCATTCGCAAAGTGCTCGGCGCTTCCGTGCCCGGCATCATTCTGCTGCTTTCCAAACAATTTTTGAAATTGGTGGCGCTGGCCAATATCATCGCCTGGCCCATCGCTTACGCCATGGCCTCGCTCTGGCTGGAAGACTTTGCGTATCGTGTCGAACCCGGCGTGGCTCTCTTTCTGCTCTCCGGCATCGCCACTTCATTGATTGCCTTGGTGACAGTCAGTTATCAAGCCGTCAAAACCGCCACGGCGAATCCGGTGGAAGCGTTGCGGTATGAGTGAATCCAGTGGCGGAAGCAGTTGCAGTAGCAATCGGAAATCTTACGGCTACCGCCAGTGCCGCTGCTACTTTTTATGATGGTGACCTCGGATTTTGGACAAAAAATTTCGGACTTTACCATGCTGAAAAACTACCTCAAAATCGCGCTGCGCAATTTGAAGAAAAATGCCGTTTATTCCTCCATCAACATCGCCGGCTTGGCAGCAGGCATGGCGTGTTGCATTTTGATCGCGCTGTATGTTTTGCACGAGCTGAGTTACGACAAATTTCATTCGCGGTCCGACCGGATTTTTCGCGTTCGGCTCGATTTGGATTTGAACGGGGTGTTGTATAAAGAGCCTTCCATTCCATTTCCGGCGGCGGCAGCGTTGGCGCGCGATTTTCCGGAAGTCGAAAAGGCGATGCGCTTCTATCGCAACGATGATTTCCCGATGATCGAGCTTGGCGACCGCCATTTTATCGAAGAAAGATTTTTCTTCGCCGACGCCGCTGTCTTCGAAATGTTTGATTTCCCTTTGATAAAGGGTGATGCGAAAACCGCATTCAGCGAGCCAAACAGCGTAGTGCTTTCGGAAGACATGGCGCGCAAATATTTCGGTGAAGCCAACCCGCTCGGCCAAACGTTGCGCTATCAAAAACAGCTCGATCTGAAAATCACCGGCGTGATGAAAAACGTTCCCAACAACGCGCATTTCAAATTCGACTTTCTCGCGCCGCTGCAATTTCAATTGAACCTGTGGGAAAGCCAGACTGGCCCGGGCGGCCGCCACAACCAGTGGTTTTGGACCGGCGCGTGGACTTATTTGTTGTTGCCCGATGAGCACGCCGCACAAAATCTCATCAGCAAATTTCCGGCGTTTGTCACGAAATATTTTCCCGACCGCATCAAAGGCGGCCTCACACTTTCGCTGCAGCCGTTGCCGAGCATTCATTTGCACTCGCGTCTCGATAACGAACTTCAGCCGAACGGCCATATTTTGTATGTGTACATCTTTTCGGCCATCGCGATGCTGATTCTTGTCATCGCCTGCATCAACTTCGTCAATCTTTCCACCGCGCAATCCGGCGCGCGCGCCAAAGAAGTCGGCGTGCGCAAAGTCGTCGGCGCGGAAAAATTGCAACTCGTCGGCCAAATGTTGGGCGAGAGCATCATCGCCGGATTGGCGGCCATGCTGCTCGCCGTCGGCATCGTCGAGCTGCTCTTGCCTGTGTTCAACCGGCTTACCGAAAGGCAATTGGAGATCGGCCTCTTGGGAAATTGGACCGGACTTTTTCTCATCATGGGCTTGGCGCTGTTAGTCGGCGTGTCGTCCGGTTTGTATCCGGCATTTTTCCTCTCACGCTTCAACCCGGTGAGCATTTTCAAAAGAACGGTGGCCGTGAGCGGCGGCAATGAAACGTTTCGCAAAGTTCTCGTAGTGGCGCAATTCGCCATCTCCATCGTGCTCATCATCGGCCTCGGCGCGGTGCATCGCCAATTGCGCTTCCTGCAAGAAAAAGAATTGGGATTCAATAAAGAGCAAGTTTTGTTCGTCAAAGCCCGTCCGGCGGTGAATGTGAAATTCGACGCGTTCCGCACCGAGCTGCTGAAAGACCCCGGCATTCTCAATGTGGCCGGCACCTCGAATATTCCCGGAGAGGGCGCGTTTGGCTATCGCTTCGTTCCCGAAGGCGGCTCTATCGATAAGCCGGCGATGCTGCCGCTGCTGCTCATCGATTATGATTTTCTCGAAACTGCCGGCATCAAAATCAAGCAGGGGAGAGGCATGGCGCGAACGTCGCCCTCGGATCAAGCCGAGGCTTTTCTGCTGAATGAAAAAGCCGCCGCTGCGCTGGGCTGGAAAGACGACGCCGTTGGCAAGAAAATGCAGCTCTTCGCGCCCGGCACGAATCAAATCGGCAAATCCGGCTACGTCGTCGGCGTAATTCAAGATTATCATTTCGAGTCGCTGCACCACGAGATCAAGCCGCTGGTGTTGACGTATGCGGGTTGGTATGATTATTATGCTGTCAAAATAGCAGCGGGCAATTTTGTCGACCGCCTCGCCACGCTGGAAAACACGTGGAAAACGTTCTCGCCGGATTGGGCGCTCGAATATACTTTCCTCGACCGCAAGCTGGAGCAGCTTTACGGCGGCGAACAAAAACTGGCACAGGTGATCAATTATTTCACCATCATCGCCGTGATTCTCGCGTGCCTCGGTTTGTTCGGATTGTCATCATTTGCCGCCGAGCGGCGCACCAAAGAAATCGGCATTCGCAAAGTGCTCGGCGCCTCAGTAACGAGCATTGTTTCGCTGTTGTCGTCTGATTTTATAAAACTCGTAATGCTTGCAAATCTCATTGCCTGGCCGATTGGCTGGTACGCCATGCACAAATGGCTGCAAGGTTTCGCCTATCGCGCCAATCTCGACGGTTGGACGTTCATCCTCGCCAGCGCCGGCGCCCTCGGCATCGCGCTGCTGACGGTGAGTTTTCAGGCCATCAAAGCGGCGGTGGCGAATCCGGTGAATGCACTACGTTATGAGTAATAAGTCATTCTAACCGATCACTGATAACTGACCACTAATCACTGGTAATTGGAGTCAAGAATGCTTAAAAACTACTTCAAACTCACTCTCCGCCATTTGCTTAAATACCGCACGTATTCTTTTATCAACATCGCCGGACTCGCCGTCGGTATGACGTGTTGCATTCTTATTCTGCTTTATGTTCGCGACGAGCAGCGCTATGATCGTTTTCACGAGCGCGCGGAGCGGATTTTTCGGCTTACACTCAGCACAGAAAACGACGAACAGCCCACCAACGCGAACACCAGTTTTGCGCAAGGGCCGGCGCTGGCCGCAGATTTTCCTGAAGTCGAAGCCGTCGTGCGCTTTCGTAAAATGGGCTGGGGCGAGAAGCGCGTGTTTGCGCACGATGACAACCGTTTCTATGAAGAACGCTTCTTTTTCGCCGATAAGAACGTCTTTGAAGTTTTCAGCTTTCCGTTTCTACGCGGCAATCCCCAAACCGCGTTAGCGGAGCCGTTCTCCATCGTCATCACGGAAGCGATGAGCCAAAAGTATTTCGGCCACGACAACCCGCTGGGCGAGACCATTTCGCTCGATCCTTATAATGACGGCGAATTCAGCGATTACAAAATCACCGGTGTTTTAAAAAACCTTCCGCATTATTCGCATATCAAATTCGATTTCCTGGCTTCATTCGCCAGTCAAAAGGACCTCGCCGTTATGGAAGGCCGCCGTGGCTGGGGCTTGGAATCGGCGTTTACTTACGTGCTGCTCAAGCCGGATGTCTCCGTCGCCAGCGTGCAGGCGAATCTGCCGGCATTTTTGGAGAGACACGTTGGCAAAGAGCATTGGTACTCGCTGCATTTGCAGCCGCTCACGGAAATTCGCCTGCATTCCAAATTACGCGCCGAGTTGGAGCCGAACGGCGACATCGCCTACGTTTATATTTTCTCGGCCATCGCCGTTTTCATTCTGTTGATCGCCTGCATTAATTTCATGAATCTCGCCACCGCGCAATCCGCGCAACGCACCAAAGAAGTCGGCATGCGTAAAGTCGTCGGCGCCGTCCGCGCCGAGCTGGTCAAGCAGTTTTTGATCGAATCGATTTGTTTGAGTCTGTTCGCACTCATTATCGCTTTCATTTTGATCGAAGCCAGTTTACCTTTGCTCAACAATATCGTCGGCAAGCAAATTGAAATCGCGTATGCCAATAATTGGCCTTTTGTCGCAACGATGCTCGGCTTGGCGTTGTTGACGGGCGTCGTGGCCGGCAGCTATCCGGCGTTCTTTCTCTCGGCCAGCCGCCCGATTGAATCGTTGACGGGCAAAACCAGCGGCGGCAAAAAAGCCGCCGCCGTTTTGCGCAAAGGTTTGGTGATTTTTCAATTTGCCATTTCGGTGATTTTGGTGGTTTGCACCACGGTGGTTTATTATCAGATGCAATATATTCGCCACAAGAATCTCGGCTTCGAGCGCGACACGATCATCGTCGCGCCGCTCAATGATCAAATCCGCCACAGCTATCGTGCGGCCAAGCAGGCGCTGCTGCAAAATTCCAACCTGCTGGCGATGACGGCCACCGAGCAGGTTCCCGCCAAAGCCGGCAACGGCGCGGGCTATACGGTTGAAGGCTTGGACGAGCCGCAAGGACTGACGCGTTTTTTTGCCGATCAGGACTTCCTCAAAACTTACGGCATCGGCATCGCCGCCGGCCGAGATTTTGACGAGAAGATTTCCACCGATGCCGCCGGCGCGTTTCTCGTCAATGAAGCATTCGTGCGCATGGCGGAGTGGAAATCGCCGGCGGAAGCCATCGGACGCAACATCACCATGAGCCACGGCGGACAAGCTTATCCGGGAAAAATTGTCGGCGTCGTGAAGGATTTCAACATTTCCTCGTTTCGTGAAACCGTCTGGCCGCTAGTCATCAACGTCATGCCGATGGACAAATTGAATTTCATCTCATTTCGCCTCGCGCGGCAGAACGTAACCGAAACGCTCGAATACCTCAGCAGCGCGTGGAGCAAGTTCGCGCCGAGCTATCCGTTCGACTACTATTTTCTCGATGATGATTTCGCGCGTCTGCACCAGGCCGATCAGCAACTCGGGCGTGTTTTTCAAACCTTTGCCTTCCTTGCCATCGGCATTGCGTGTTTGGGGTTGTTCGGCCTTGCCGCGTTCACCGCCGAACGCCGCACCAAAGAAATCGGCGTGCGCAAAGTGCTCGGTGCGACGGTGACGAATGTCGTTGGGCTGCTTTCGAAAGATTTTGTCAAGCTGGTGTTGTGGGCCAATCTGATTGCCTGGCCGGTGGCGTGGTATGCTATGAACCGCTGGCTCCAGGATTTTGCATACCGAATCAACATAGGTCTGTGGACATTTGTCCTCTCAGGTGGAATTGCACTGTTGATTGCATTAACTACCGTCAGTTTTCAGACTATAAAAGCGGCATTGGCAAATCCTGTCGAGTCACTCAGGTATGAGTGATGAAATCCCCCAAGCGCAGCCTTTTGGAGATTATAGTCCGCCGTTAAACGGATCAATGGAGAAATTATGTTAAAAAATTATTTTAAAACCAGTCTTCGTTCGCTTTGGCGCAATCGTCTATTTACGACGCTGAACATATTCGGATTAGCTATTGGCATAAGTGTCTGTTGGATGGTGTTCTCCATTATTAGGTATGAGTTTAGTTACGATAAAAACCTTTCTGGAAAAGAAAGTATATATCGCATAGTGAGCAGTTTTATATTGGATGACAAAGAATCTTATAACGGGGGTGTTTCTGCTCCCTTATATCAAGGCATACAGGCACAGATTGCCGGCATGCAACATGTGGTGCCTTTCTTTGAACAATGGCTCAGTGCTGCGGTGATCCCTAAACGCGATGGTTCGCTTTTAACGATCGAAGAGCCGGAAGCAATAGCGGCTACCGACTCTTCTTATTTCAATATGCTGCCTTATCAATGGCTGGCAGGCAACAAAAGTACGGCATTGACCTCTCCGGAAAGTGTAGTGCTTACCGAGAGCAGGATGCAACAATATTTCCCTGGAAAGCAACCGGGCGAGGCCATGTATCAAACCATAACTTATTATGGCTTCAGAGACACCTTACAAAAAACAGTTACAGGAATTGTAAAAGATTTTTCTGAACCTACCGAGTTTACCGCCAAAGAGTTTTTTGCGCTGGAAAACAAAGCGTATGATTTGGTAGCGTGGACGAATACGAACGGCACGGATAAACTCTATCTGCAATTTGCCGAAAATCCAACACCCGATCGTGTAACGGCTCAAATTCAATCCCTTGCTGATAACAAGTGGAAAGAGTTCGCACAACAACGTTCCATTTCCTTTTCTTCCACCCGCCGGTTTGAATTAATTCCATTACCGGATGTGCATTTTGCAACGCATGTTCATGAGCGGAATGGCCGCAAAGCCAGCAAGCCGGTGATGTATGGACTGGCGGGCATAGGATTGTTCCTGCTCATACTCGCTTGTATCAATTACATCAACATGAGCATAGCACAAATACCGCAAAGAGCCAAAGAAATAGGCGTGCGTAAAACGCTGGGCGGCAGCAGAGGTATATTGATCGGGCAGTTTATGATGGAAACATCGCTGACTATACTTTTAGCGGTTAGCTTAGCTTCTTCAATCGGCCAGTTGGGATTTTGGTTTCTCCAGGATATTATCCCTCCGGGGATAGAGCCACTGGACAACTTGCCTGAATTACTGTTTTTTGCATCGATACTGGCGGTGACGATTATCTTGTTGGCAGGTCTGTATCCTGCCTGGCTCATTACGCGTGTTAAAACAGTGAATATGTTCAGAAATGTTGCCGCCAAGCAAAGCATTGGCAAAAAAATCAACCTGCAAAAAGCGCTTATTGTTTTTCAGTTTGCAATTGCATTAGTATTTATCACCGCGACATTGATTGGTGGTCAACAGTTACACTATACTTTGAAAAGTGATATGGGTTTCAACAAAGACGCCGTCGCGCTGGTGGATATTCCCTGGAAATACAGAACCAATAAGCTGTATGAAGACAAACAGTTTGCGCTGTTTAATGAATTAAAAAGTATCCCTGGCATCCGAGATATTTCGTTGGGAAGTGTGCCTTTACAAAACGGCTACACTTCAAGCCCGTTTGTATATATGAAGGATGGCAAAGAACCTGTGTCCAGACAACTCTATAAAAAATGGGTTGATACCGCTTACGTAAGCTTGTATGACATGAGGCTGCTGGCAGGGCGCAATCTCCTTCCGTCTGATGCTACCAATGAAGTGGTGCTCAATGAGGCAGCAGTAAAAGCCTATGGTTTTGCTTCGCCACAGGATGCTATCGGCAAAATACTGAAACAGGGTGATAAGCTAATCCCGATAGTCGGGGTGATTAAAGATTTTCACATGCAAAATTTCTATAACCAGATTGAACCGGCTGCCCTGATGTGTGATAAAAAGAATCTTGGTGCGTTCAATATCAAGTTGTATAGAGAACATCCTGAACAATGGCCAACGGTTATGCGATCCATTGAAAAAAAATGGAATCGGTTTTATCCCTCCGGTAGTTTTAGATATAATTTTTACGATGATGCAATACGACAACTTTATACACCGGAATGGAATCTTGCCAAGCTGATCAACTTAGCAACAGCTATAGCCATTTTCATCAGTTGCCTTGGTTTGTTTGGAATGGCAACATTCACTGCTTTTCGGCGCACCAAGGAAATCGGTATCCGGAAAGTGCTGGGTGCATCGGTTCCTCAGTTGGCCTCTCTTCTTTCAAAAGAATTCGTCAAAATCGTACTGATTGCAAACGTTATGGCTTGGCCCATTGCCTGGTATGCTATGAACCGCTGGCTTCAGAATTTTGCTTACCGAATCGACATAAGCTGGTGGATTTTTGCTTTAGCAGGTGGGGTGGCGTTGGCGATCGCCTTGTTGACCGTGAGCACGCAGGCCATCAAAGTGGCGCTGACGAATCCGGTCGAGGCGTTGCGGTACGAGTAATCTGAGGCTGCGGGCTTAGCGCTGAGAGCGGAGGGCTGGGAGTTTAGTGCCTTGCTTTTTACCCTCTGCCCTAAGCCCTCCGCCCTCTGCTCAACATGTCATGTTAAAAAATACCTCGATTTTGCTGTCAACCGATGATGCGCAACCGGTGTCTTATGATCAAATCCCCGCAGGGAAAAATCGTTTTGCTTGTGGAATAAATGAAAGGAAAACTACGATGCAGCGCAATATCATCGGTCGAGGTGTTTTGGCGTTTATTGCCCTTGCCCAGTTTGTCGCCGCGCAAGAAGTGGTGCGGCATCCCGATTCTTCGCAAGCGTTGAGCCAGCGCTGGGCGTGGGCGAAGCAACAAACCAGTCAAGCGAAGTTTAAGAAAGGCTATTGGATTGGTTATAGCATCAAACGCGTGATGGAGGAAAATTCGACTATCGGCAGCATGCATATTGAAAACGGGCGAATTTTTCGCGACGGCAAAAGCCTGGCGGAGTTGATTTACGGCATCGACATCCCGTTGGAATCTTTGCGGTCCTACCAAGAAAAATCCCATCGGAAAGTTGTCAAGGACGTCGGCCTGTTTTTTCTCTTTGATCCGCGCGACGCCGCCCTGGCCGAGATCAAAGAAAGCACATTTGAGTTAAGCGTTGATTTCGATGATTTTCCCCTGCTCTGGCTGGGGCCGGCGCAAGATGAACAAAGCCTTGATTTAGTCGAGAGTCTTTATCGCGCGGCCGCCTCCACGAAAATAAAAGAGGAATTGATTGGTGCGGTTGGCCTGCATGGCCAGTCGCCCCGGCGCCGGGCTTTTCTCGCGGGCATATTGGGCGGAAATGAGGCCACCGACGTGCGCAAGCAGGCTGCGTTCTGGTTGGGCCAGATTGATGATCCGGAAGCTTTGCGAATTTTGCGGCAGGCGGCCACAGCCGACCGCTCGAGCGAAGTGCGCAAGCAGGCCGTGTTTGCGATGAGCCAGATGGATTGGCCGGAGGCCGAAGCCGCTTTGTTTGAGCTGGCGCGCAACCAGGATGATCGCGAAGTGTGCAAAGACGCCATTTTCTGGCTGGCGCAAAAAGGCTCGGCGCGCGCGGCGATTTTTTTGAAAGAAATTATTGCCAATGGCACGGATGCGGAAATTCAGAAACACACGGTTTTTGCGTTGACGCAATTGCCGGACAAGCAAGGGACACCGGTTCTACTCGAGATTGCGGAGAAGCATCGCAATGTAACCGTGCGCAAAGAGTCTTTGTTCTGGTTGGGACAAAGCCAGGATGAGCGGGCGCTGGCCATTTTAAAAAAGGCCGCGCAAGCGGACGGCGCCATGGAAGTGCGCAAACAAGCGGTGTTTGCGTTGAGCCAGATGAAATCAACCCAGGCGGAAGAAGTTTTAATCGAGCTGGCGCGTAATCAAAATGATCGCCCAATTTGCAAAGAAGCGTTGTTCTGGCTGGCGCAGAAAGCTTCGAAGCGCGCTGTTGATTTGTTGAAAGAAGCCGTCCAAAATGACGCCGACAGCGAAATTCAAAAGCAGGCGATTTTTGCACTGACGCAATTACCGGACAGCGAAGGCATTCCCATGTTGATTGAGATTGCGCAGACCCACAAAAATCCCGCCGTGCGCAAAGATGCGATCTTCTGGCTGGGGCAAAGCGAAGACGCCCGCGCCACCGACGCGCTGGTGAAACTGGTGCGCGGCAAGTAAAAATTTGTACCCAGTAGTCAGTTTTCAGTAAACCACTGGACACTGATTACTGGTCACTGAAGATTGCCGATTCCCCCACTGTCCACTGGCGAACACCCGTTGTTATGCCAGCGGACAGCTTTCCTTTATATGGCTATTTCCGAACCCTCCGCAAACCCTTGTAAAACATGAAGGGCATGATTGTTGAACCATCTTAAACGGGAAAATGCGACTTTGTATAGAGCGGGCGGTGGTGATTATTTGTGGAGCCATGATTTTTAACCAGGAGTACGACATGAGCTTGAAAGAGATATTGCAAAGCATGGTGGCAAATGGGGATTCGATTCTGTTAAGTGACAGTGAAAAAGATTGGGAAGCAAACGATCTGTTGAATGGGCTTTCCGAACGCACGCTAAAAACGCCGGCCCATCTGCAGCAGGGATTGTATATCGCCGAAATCAACCCTGCCGGTTATCTCGGGCGCGTGATGTTTAAAATAAAACCGAAAGCTTAGAAATCTGCATCGCGCTTGGCGCTATGCTCTCTACACTTTGCCAGGAGGTGCGAAGTGTAAAACTATTGCAAGTCACTGACTTCTGGAGATAATTATGATTCAACTCAAAAGCCTTTTCAAATACTATTCCAATAAATTTGTCAAAACCTACGTCCTGCAAGATATCAATTTGCAAATTCAGCAAGGCGAGTTCGTCACCATCATGGGGCCATCCGGCTCCGGCAAGTCGACGTTGCTGCATATTATCGGCATGTTGGATGAGCCCAACGACGGCGAGTATCATTTTTTTGATCAACCGGTGCACAAGCTGAACGAGAAACAGCGTTCGGAGCTGCACAAAAACTATATCGGCTTTGTGTTTCAGAGTTATCACTTGATCGACGAGCTGACTGTTTATGAAAATCTCGAAACGCCGTTGTTGTATCAGAAAGTCAAAACCACCGAGCGCAAGAGCATGATTGCGGATATTTTGGATCGCTTTCAAATCGTCGCGAAAAAAGATTTGTTCCCGAATCAGCTTTCCGGCGGCCACCAGCAGCTTGTCGGTATTGCCCGCGCCGTGATCGTCAATCCCAAGCTCATTCTCGCCGACGAGCCGACCGGCAATTTAAATTCCGCCCAGGGCGAAGAGATTATGAATCTGTTTAAAAAATTGCATCAGGAAGGCACGACGATCATTCAGGTAACACACTCCGAAAAGAACGCGACTTACGGCAGCCGCATCGTGCATTTGTTGGATGGAAGGGTTGATCGGGATGTGCAGGTCTCTTGATAAGCGAGGTCATCCCTGACGACTGAATACTGATCACCGGAGCCAAACCATGTTTTCCAACTACTGCAAAATTGCGTTGCGCAATTTAAAGAAGAATCCCGGCTATTCCCTGATTAATGTTGCTGGCTTGGCCATCGGGCTGGCCTGTTGTGTTTTGCTGCTGTTGTATGTGCAAGATGAGCTGACGTTCGACGCCTTTCATAAAAAATCAGAGCGCATTTATCGCCTCGTCACCACGCAAAAATCTCTCGAACAAGGGGAGCGCCATTTTCCGAGCGTGATGGGGGCGGTGGGGCCGGCGTTGGCCGCGGAATTTCCGGAAGTCAGCAAAGCCGTCCGGCTGCGCGAGCGACAGGGTTTGGGCCGATTCACCGTGCGGTATGGCGAGAACCGATTTTACGAAGGCGATTACCTTGTCGCCGAAGCCAGTTTTTTCGAGATTTTTGATTTCAAGTTGTTACAGGGTGATCCGAAAACCGCACTGGCCTTGCCCGCTTCCCTCGTCATCACTGAAGCCGCCGCCCAAAAATATTTTGGCGACGAAAATCCGGTTGGTAAAACACTTGCCGTTGAGCGCTTCGGCGATTTCAAAGTCACCGGCTTGCTGCAAGATCCGCCGCGCAATTCCCACCTCGATTTTAGCATGTTGTTGTCATTTGCAACGCTTGAGGCCAATCCGCGCTGGAAACAGTATGCGGACTCATGGGAATCCGACTCGTTCATCACCTATGTGTTGATGCGGGAAAAATCCGATGCCGCCGTTTTCACGGCGAAGCTCGCAGCGCTGGCGCAAAACCATTTCAACGCGGAGCAAAAAAAATCGGTGCAATTGTCCCTGCAGCCTTTGCGCGACATTCACTTTCACTCGGCGGCGCTGGAATTTGATCGCAACAGCCACAAGGGCGAGATCATTTATATTTATATTTTCTCCGCCATCGCGCTTTTGGTGTTGCTGATCGCGTGCATCAATTACATGAATCTCGCCACGGCCCGCTCGCTGAAGCGCGCGCGTGAAATCGGCATACGCAAAGTCGTCGGCGCGCGCCAAACGCAGCTTATCGGCCAGTTCCTCGGCGAATCCCTCTTGTTGTCGTGTTTGGGATTGTTCTGCGCGGTGGTGTTGGTGGAGCTGATTTTGCCTGCTTTTAATGCGTTTGCTGACAAAAATTTGCAGCTTGAGCTTTTCAGTAATGGCTGGCTGCTGCTGAGTCTCGCGCTCTTGGTGTTGGGAGTCGGCGTTGTTTCCGGCAGCTATCCGGCGTTTTATCTCTCTCAATTGCGCCCCGCGCTCGTTTTCAAGGGCGCGCTCAAATCCGGCGGCGCTGCCGCACGATTGCGGCGCGGCCTGGTTGTGGCGCAATTTGCCTTGTCGATCATCATGATCGTTTCGACCATCGGGGCGTATCGTCAACTGCATTTCATTCGCAATAAGAATCTCGGCTTCAATCAAGAGCAGCTTTTAGTGATCGACATCAACAGCGGCAATACCCGCCGGAATTTTGTCTCCATAAAAAATGAAATGTTGAAAATTCCATCCGTCAAAAATGTCTCGGTTTCCTCGCGCGTTCCCGGTGAATGGAAAAACCTCACGCAAATCGAGGTCGCGCCCGCCGGCGCAGCGGCGGCCTCGCCGCATGCGATGTATTTCCTCGGCGTCGACGCGGAGTTTTTGTCAACCTTTGAAATGAATCTTGCGGCTGGCAGAAATCTTTTCAACGAAATGGGCACGGATACCGCCGCCGTGCTCATCAATGAAGCGGCGGCGCGTTTATTGGGAGGAGAATCGCCGCTGGGCCTGGAATTGCGCGTACCTGCCGGGAATTATCGTGCTCATGTCGTCGGCGTGGTAAAGGATTTTCATTTCCAATCGCTGCATGAAAAAATCGGGCCGCTGGTGCTGGGACATTGGAGAAACCCTATTATGGCCATCGATTATTTTACCGCCCGCGTCAATATGCAAAATCTGCCGGCAACGCTCGCTGCTTTGCAAAAGGTGCATGAACAATTCGATCCCGTCACGCCGTTTGAATACAATTTCCTCGACGAGCGGCTAAATGATTTTTATCAAACCGATATCCGCTTGGGAAAAATCTTTGGCGCGAGCGCGACGCTGGCCATTTTTATTGCCTGCCTCGGCCTTTTGGGGTTGGCGGCTTTTATCGCGGAACAGCGGACGAAAGAAATCGGCGTCCGGAAAGTCTTGGGTGCCTCGGCCGGAAATATCGTTTACTTGTTGTCAAAGGATTTTACCAAACTCGTGCTCGTCGCCACCATCATCGCCTCGCCGCTGGCGTACTGGGCGCTGCAGCGCTGGTTGCAGAATTTCGCTTATCACATTGCGCTCGGCCCCGGCACGTTCTTGCTGGCGGGTGGCGGGGCGCTGTTGATTGCGCTGCTCACGATAAGTTTTCAAGCCGTGCGCGCGGCGTTGACGAACCCGGTCGAAGCGCTGCGGTATGAGTAGAAAAGTATTCAGTAAGCAGTTTTTAGTGAGCAGTTTTCTGTGAGCAGTTGAGAACTGCTTGCTACTAACTGAGCACTATTTGAACTTTTGGATCCGTACAGGAGAAACCACCATGCCTTCCATTTC
>JAJVHT010000170.1:3342-14016 GCA_022072515.1 bacterium | reverse complement strand
ATTTTTACGCACACCCCGGGGCCGGCTGAAGATGCCGATGCCGGCCGGCTCTACCGCTATAGCTATCGCTCGGCGTCGAAGAGCTACAGTCTCGACGCCGGTTTTCCGGTGTTGGTCAATAATTCAATTTCTGAAACGCTCACGCTGGCGAAAGATTCTTCCGGCCGTTTGTGGGTGACCTGGACCGAAGACGGCAAGGTCATGATCAATCGCACCATCGGTAATGATCTCACCTGGGGGACGCCGTTTGAACTGCCGGTGCAGGATAATCCCGTGACCAAAGACGATGTGTCAACGATTTTGTCCTTTGGCGGCAACCGCGTCGGCGTGCTGTGGTCGAATCAAAATGACCGGGTCACTTATTTTGCCGTGCACCGAGACGGCAACGCCGCGGAAACCTGGCAAACGCCCGAGCGCGCGCTGGCCGATGCCAAGCTCGGCCAGATTTCGTATGATCATCTCAATATCAAACCATCGTGCGACAACGACGGCAATATCTACGCCTCGGTGAAGACCAGTCTTTCGCGCCGCGACGATCCCTTGATCTATCTCCTCAAGCGCACCACCAATGGCGTGTGGACGCGTTATCTTTACAGCAAAGTCAGCGATGCGCATACGCGCCCGATTGTGCTGATCGACGGCGAGCACCGCCAGCTTTATGTGATTGCCATGAGCGAAGCGACCGGCCATTGGGGAATTTATTTGAAGAGCACCCGTCTTGACAGCATCGCGTTTGCGCCGGGGCTGGGCACGCCGTTCATTGTCAGCGCTGCTGACACGATGATCAACAATCCGACCTCGACGAAGCAATGCTTGAGCGGCAAAACGGGATTGTTGGTTTTGGCGAGCGATCAAAGCAGCCGGAATTATTTGCACAATTATCTCGATTTGGGCGGCGATCAGAACGACTATCAGTTGACGGTCAACAGCGTTGGCGCAGGGCGTGTGTTGTTGAACCCGCCGGAAGGCCCATACAAGGCGCGCACCGTGGTCACGCTGACGGCGAAGCCGGACTCGGGTTTCATTTTCAATGGCTGGGGCGGCGCTTTGACCGGCTTCACGAATCCGGCGACAATCATGTTGGACGACCATCGCCAGGTGACAGCTTATTTTACCATCAGCAATGGCCGCGGCCAGGTCGTGCACGAAGAAACGAAAACCGGCGGGTCAAGCAATTCGACCCTCGTGGCCACGGCGGCGAGTCTCACCGCCGGCAAGAAGCGTCTTTATCTCGCGGCGATTGCGACGAAACCGAAAGTGAGTGTGTCGGGTGTTTCCGGCCTCGGTTTGGATTGGACGAAAGTGCGGGCGCAATGTTCCGGACGCGATCAAACCGGCGTGGAATTGTGGATGGCGACCGGTACGCCCTCGACCGGCGGCGTGGTCAACGCGGTGCTGTCATCGGCGCCGGCGAACGCGGTGATTGCGGTGTCGCGCTATGCCGGCGCGGACTCGGCGAATCCGCTCGGCGCCATGATTGTCGGCAACACGAACGGCTTAAATGGCGGTTGCGCGGGTGGCGTTGATAACGCGTCTTATTCTTTCAACGTGACGACAACGCTGCACGGCGCGATGATTTACAATGTGGCGACCATGCGCAATGCGACGCACACGCCGGGAGCAGGATGGACCGAGCGCGCTGAAGCAGCGCAGGGTGATTCCGGTCCGGTGGCTTCGCTGGCGGTGACTGACCGCCGGCTCGCTACCGCCGCAACGCTTGCGCTCAACGGCACGTTCGACGGCGATGCCGATTGGGCGGTAATTGCAGTGGAGATCCGGCCGTTGATTACGATGGATGTCAATGGCGTCATCATCGGGCGCGAGCGGCCGAATGGGTATCAATTGACGCAAAATTATCCGAATCCGTTTTCCAATGATCGCGCGTTGGATCATCCCAACACCATGATCAACTTCGCTCTGCCGGAGCCTGGAAGCGTGACGGTGAGTGTTTATAATGAAATGGGCCAGCTCGTGCGCACGCTGGTTAACAGCACGTATGGCCGTGGAACGTATCAAGTGAATTGGAACGGCCGGGATGACGCCGGCCGGCCGGCTGCCACCGGATTTTATCTGTATCAAATCAAGGTGAAAGGGGAGGGCGGCAGCGTGATTTTTTCGCAGACGCGGCGCATGACGTTGTTGCAATAAAAGTCCGAAATCCGAGATCAGCAGTGTCAAAATTTTGAGTGTTTATTCTTTGGACCAATGATGAAACCAGCCGGGAGCATGAATAAGTGTGGCGTGAGAGGAGCAGTCACCAAAATTCAACCAACCCGGATTATGCAAACAAACATCCGTTGGCGTGCAGGGTTTTTCAGCCTCGTGATTTGCTGCGCCATTTTAGGCGGGGCGCGGCTCGCCCCGGCGCAATCCGTGCCGGTTACCGCAGGGTATCGCGATTTTAATTTTGGCGCGGCCAGTTCCACCGAACCGACATACGGTAAGCCAGAAAGCAAACTGTGGTGGAACGACGGTTCGTGGTGGGGATATTTGTGGAATCCCGCGACGGAGCAGTATGAGATTTATCGTTTCGAGGCGGCGACGCAAAATTGGATCGCGACCAACGTGGCGGCGGATATACGCAGCACTTCGCGCGCCGATGTGTTGTGGGACGGCCGGCATCTTTACGTCGCGTCTCATTATTATTCGACCAGACCCGGCCCGACGATGGTTTTGAATGTCAGCCAGCTTTTTCGCTTTAGTTATGCGGCCGCGGCGAAACAATACACTTTGGATGACGGCTTTCCGGTGGACATCAATGATTCGAAGACGGAGACGCTGACGCTCGACAAGGATTCCACCGGCCAGTTGTGGATCACCTGGGTGGAAGATGGTAAAGTCATGATCAATCGCACCCTCGGCGATGATTTGACGTGGGGCGATCCCTTTGTGTTGCCGGTGCAGGGCGGCGATACGGATCCCGACGATATTTCGGCGCTGGTCGCGTTCGGCGGCAATCAAATCGGCGTGCTGTGGTCGAATCAACGCGATTCGACGAATTATTTTGCGGTGCATCGCGACGGCGACGCCGACGACGTTTGGCAGGCGCGCGAGATCGCGCTTTCCGGTGCGGGGATTGGGCCGATTGTCGATGATCATTTAAATTTAAAAGCCTCATGCAACGGCAATGGCGATCTTTATGCGGCGACAGTGACCAATCTTGCCGGCGGCGCCTCGACCAGCATTTTTGTTTTGCAGCGCAGCGCTGCTGGCGTGTGGACGCCTCATGTTTTTGCCACCTCGAGCTTGAACCACAGCCGGCCCATGTTGGCGCTCGACGAGGAAAATCAACGTTTGTATGTTTTCGCCCGCAGCACCGATACCGGCTCCGGCTGGATCTACATGAAAAGCGCGAGCTTGAGCGATCTCATTTTTCCGGAAGGGCTGGGCACGCCGATCTTGCAGAGCGCAACCGATGTTGACATCACCAACCCCGCTTCGACGAAACAATGCGTCAACCCAACGACCGGCATTTTGGTTTTGGCGGCTGATAAAGACAGCCGTTATTATCTGCATAACCGCATCGATATCTTGAGCAGTGCGCCCCAAATCACCAGTTTTGCTCCCACGCGCGGCCCGATTGGCACAGAAGTAACGATTACCGGCAGCAATTTTTCGAGCGCCGCCAAGGTACTTTTCAATGAAACGCCGGCAGCGAGTTTTACGATTGATAGGAACACGCAAATTCGCGCCATCGTGCCGCATGGCGCAACCAATGGAAAGATTACCGTCATCAATGCGTTTGGTGCCGGCACCAGCGCAATTGACTATGTGGTCACCACCCCGCCCGTGATTTTTTCATTTACCCCGACGAACGGGCCGGTCGGAGCTTTGGTGACGATTACCGGCAACAATTTTATCGGCACGACCAAAGTCGATTTTAACGGTGTGAACGCGGCCGATTTCGTGATTGACGCGAATACGCAAATTCGCGCTTATGTTCCGGCCGGTGCCACAACGGGCCTCATCCGCGTAACGAACGCGGACGGTGTAGCGGTCAGCCCCAATGTTTTTACAGTCATCCTGCCGCCGCTGATTGCTGCTTTCGCGCCGCAGCAGGGAGTGGTTGGAACCGAAATAACCATCACCGGCAATCATTTTACCGGTGTGACCAGTGTGAGCTTAAATGGCAAGCCCGCGGCCTTTTCGCTGAGTTCCGACACGCAACTGCTCACCAAAGTTCCAGTTGGCGTGACCACCGGGCCGATCACTGTCACCAATGCCGCCGGCAGCGCCACGAGTGTGGCCAATTTTGTCAAGCTGCATACGCTGACGGTGTCGTTTTCCGGTTCAGGAAGTGTGACGCTGAACCCACCCGGCGGCGTGTATGATGACGGTGCGATAGTGACGTTAACCGCGCTGCCGGCAGAAGGCTGGGAATTTCGTGATTGGGACGGCGATGTCGAGGGCACGAATCCCACGGCGACAATAACGATGAATGGCGACAAGCGCGTCACGGCAAAATTTCAAACGCGTATTCAATATGCCATCACGATCAACACGGTTGGCGCCGGCTCGGTGACGCTCGATCCACCCGGCGGACTTTATTATGGCGGCACGACGGTGAAACTCATCGCGACGCCGCGGCCCGGAAATGTATTCAGCGGTTACGCCGGCGCTTTCAAAGGCTGGATGAACGTGGAAACCATAACAGTCGACGCGAATAAAAATTTGACCGCCACTTTTTCGCCGCTGCCGGCGCCGCGCTACGCGAGCGGAATTTTTACCAGCGCCGCCGAAGTCAGCAAATTGCCCGCCGCCGGTTTGGGTTGGGATAATCTGAAAGCCGGCGCCGACGAGCCGGGCCATATACCAAATTTATCCGACAAAGAAGATTCGGTGAATGTGGCCGTGTTGGCGAAGGCATTGGTTTATAGCCGCACTGGCGAGGAAGCGTACCGCCAGAGTGTGATTGCGGCATGCATGGCCGCGATGGGCACTGAACAAAACGGCGAGACGCTGGCGCTGGGCCGCAAGCTGCTGGCGTATGTGCTCGCCGCGGATTTGGTGAGCTTACCGGCCATCGAGGAGGCAAAGTTTAAAAATTGGTTGCGCAATTTGCTCACCCAAGATGTGGGCGGGCAAACATTGCGCTCGGCAAACGAAACGCGGCCAAATAATTGGGGCTTGCATTGCGGCGCCACGCGCGCGGCGATAGCGCGCTATCTCGGCGACGCCACCGAATTGGAGCGCACGGCGCGCGTCTTCAAAGGCTGGCTTGGCGATCGCACGGCGTATGCGGATTTTTCCTATGAACCGAGCGGATTGTCGTGGCAGGCCAATCCCGACGCGCCGGTCGGCGTCAATCCGATGGGCGCAATGATTCAAGGGCATTCGGTTGATGGCGTGCTGCCGGATGATCAACGCCGCTCCGGACCGTTTGCGTGGCCGCCGCCGAAAGAGAACTATGTTTATGGCGCTTTGCAAGGCGCGTTGATGCAGGCGATTATTCTGTATCGCGCCGGTTACGACGTGTGGAATTGGCAGGATCAGGCGCTGCTGCGGGCATTGCGATGGCTGTATACGGAAGCGAATTATCCGGCCAACTGGGATGACAAATGGCTCATTCACATGATCAATTATTTTTACCAAACGAATTATCCGGCGCAATTGCCCGCCAGGCCGGGTAAAAATGCCGGCTGGACGGATTGGCTGTACGGCTCGCCGTACGCACTGACGGTGCGCGACAACAACGGCGAAGTTGAGGTTCATGCGCTCGGCAGCAATGGCGACCACCTCACCGTGATGCAATTGCTCGCGGTGCCGCAGGCGAATTATGTCTTCACCAATTGGAGCGGCGATCTGAGCGGCGCGAAGAATCCCGACACGCTCGTGATGAACGCCGACAAGAATGTGGTCGCCAACTTTATGAAGCAGGTGCTTTATAACGTCAATGTACAAACCGTCGGCGATGGCAGCGTGGCTTTGGATCCGCCGGGTGGTGTTTATTTAACCGGCGCTGTGGTGACGCTGACCGCGACGCCGAATCCGGGTTTCACGTTTACCGGTTGGAGCGGCGATCTGAACAGTGAATCTAATCCGGCCAGTTTGGCGATCATCGCCAACCAAAACATTACCGCGACATTCAAACCGGTTTATAATTTGTCGGTGAATGTTGTCAACTCGGGCGCGGTGGCGCTTGCTCCGCTAAGCGGGCCCTATGTCATTGGCACCGTCGTGACGTTGACGGCGCAGCCGGCTCCCGGCTATCAGTTTATCGAATGGAGCGGCGATTTGCAAGGCGCCGAGAATCCGGCGACGTTGACGATGGACGGCAATAAAATCGTGCAAGCCACTTTTGCCGCCATTCGCGTCGCGCACGCCGAAATGAAAATCGGCGGCGCCACCAGCTCCGCCGTGGTGATGACGGAAGACAGTCTCGCCGGCGTGAAAGATCATCTTTATTTGGCGGCAATTACCACGCGGCCGCCGGTGCCGGTCAGCTCGATTTCCGGCCTGGGCTTGGATTGGAAGCCGGTGAAAGCGCAATGTTCCGGACGCAGCACCATCGGTGTGGAAGTGTGGATGGCGCAGGGCGAACCAATCGGCGACGGCGCGGTGACGGTGAGTCTTTTTACAGCGCCATATAATGCCGCGCTGGTGGTGTCACGTTATTCCGGTGTCGCGCCGGCGACTCCGCTTGGAGATGTGCTTTCCGGCAACACCAAAGGTCTGAATGGCGCTTGTGTTGGCGGCTTGGACAACGCTTCGTATTCGTTCAACCTGAACACGACGGCGAACGGCGCCTTGGTGTTTGCTGTTGCGGGAATGCGCAATCGCACGCACACGCAGGGCGTCAGCTACATCGAACGCACGGAAATTAAACAGGGCAGCGGCAGCAGTGCCGTGGCGGTGATTGTCGAAGACAAGATTTTTCCGGCGGCGGGGCTGGCGATGCTGAACGGAACGTTCAATGGCAACGCCGATTGGGCGGTGGTGGCGGTGGAAATCAAGCCGGAGGCAATCGGCAAGCCGGAGGATTTCTCCGATGACAAGTTGAACGGCGATCCGCCAGGGCCGTTGACGTATCAGCTCTTGCCCAATTTTCCCAATCCATTTAACGCGCAAACGAATATCATTTACACTTTGCCGGAAGAAACCGCCGTGAGCTTGAGCATTTATAATTTATCCGGCCAAAAAGTCCGCACGCTGGTGGACGGTCTGCAATCCGCCGGACGCAATCAAGTCTTGTGGGACGGCGCCGACAATGAAGATCGGCCGCTCAGCTCTGGCATTTATTTGGTCTGTTTGAAAACGCGCGCCCAACAATTGACGCGGCGGCTGCTGTTGTTGAAGTGAAAATCGTGGCTTGTTACTGGAAACTTGGACCTCTTTTCTTGTCGCTGGTTCATAATAATCAGCATCAAGTGACCAGAATTCGGTCGATCACCTCTTCTTGGTATTATTCTAAATTCACGTGCAGGTGCTGATCTGATCAGGGAGCTTTTTCATGAACACGAGAAGAGGTGTTTCTCCATACGGGATATTAAGCCCCAAATTCCACAAGGCAAGATTGGTTTGTTCCAGTTGCGGACTTTTGTGGGTCGGAATATTTTGGGCCATCTTTGGGGTGGCGCCAATTGCGCTCGCGCAATCCACCCCGGTCACCGCCGGCTATCGCGATTTTAATTTTGGCGCGGCGCCCTCTTCCGAGCCCACGTCGGAAAAACCAGAAAGCAAGCTCTGGTGGAATGATGGCCTCTGGTGGGGGAGTCTGTGGAATCCCACCGCGAATCGTTACGAAATTTATCGCTTTGATGCCGCCGCGCAGAATTGGCTTCCCACCGCAACAGCGATTGACAGCCGCACCGGCGCGCGCACTGACGCACTGTGGGACGGCCAGCGCCTCTATATCGCCTCGCATGTTTATTCGCCGAACCCTGGCCCGACGACCAGCTCGAATTCTTCCCGGCTTTATCGTTACAGCTACAACACCGCAACGAAAACCTACAGCCTCGATGCCGGCTTTCCCGTAAATATCAGCAGTTCAAAAGCCGAGGCCCTGGTGATTGACAAAGATTCCACCGGCAAGCTGTGGGTGACGTGGGCGGAAAACGGCAAAATCAAAATCAACCGCACCATCGGCAACGACTTGATCTGGGGCACGCCATTCGATTTGCCGGTGCAAGGCAATGACACCGATTTGGATGATATTTCCACGCTCGTGGCGTTTGGCGGCAATAAGATCGGCGTGCTGTGGTCGAATCAAAAGGATTCAAGCGACTACTTCGCAGTGCATCAAGACGGCGACGTGGATACGGTGTGGCAAATGCGCGAAACGGCATTGCCCGGTCTCGGCCTCGGTCGCGTTGCCGAAGATCATCTCAACGTGAAGGCCGCGACTGACGGCAGCGGCGATCTTTACGCCGCAGTGTTGACGAATCTCTCCGGTGCGTCATCGACCGGCATCTTTGTTTTAAAGCGCAGCCCTTCAGCGGGATGGACGCGCCACGTCTTTGCGACGGTCAATATGAATCACAGCCGCCCGCAACTTCTCGTCGATCATGAGAGCCAGCGCCTGTTCGTTTTTGCGCGCAGCACCGACACCGGCCCGGGCGCCATCTACATGAAAAGCGCCAGCCTGAGCGATCTCGTTTTTCCGGCCGGCCTCGGCACGCCGATCATGGCGAGCGCAACGGATTTAAATATGACTAACCCCACTTCCACCAAACAGAGCGTAAACAGTACGACCGGCATGTTGGTTCTGGCCGCCGACAAAGACAGCCGTTATTATTTGCACCATTACAGTGTTCCGGCCAACAGCATTCCCAGTCTCGCTTCTTTCACGCCGGACCATGGTCCGGCTGGCACAGCGATAACGATTACCGGCAGCCGCTTCACCGGCTCAACCGGCGTGAAATTTAACGGCATACCGGTTACCAGTTTTTCTATTAATTCGGACACACTCATCAGCACCACCGTTCCGGCAGGTACGACGAATGGAAAAATCACCGTTACCAATGCTTTTGGTGTAGGTTCGAGCGCAACCGATTATCTGGTGACCGCGCCGCCCGTCGTTTCTTCGTTTGCGCCGAGCAATGGGCCGGTGGGAACACCGGTCACCATCACCGGCAATAATTTTCTGGGCACGGCCAGCGTCACTTTTAACGGCATAAATGCGCCGGATTTTATCGTCGATTCGGATACACAAGTTCGCGCCAATGTGCCTGTCGGCGCAACGACGGGCCAGATTCGTGTGTCCAACGGCGACGGCAGCGCCACGAGTCCGAACATTTTTATGGTCACGGCAACGCCGAGCATTTCTGCGTTCTCGCCAATTCGTGCGCTGGTGGGTGCACAGATCGCGATCAAAGGCAGCCGTTTTAGCGGCGCGACTGCCGTGAGTTTCAACAACAAACCGACGACATTTACTTTTGTGGCTGACACGCTCATTCAAGCGGCCGTGCCGGCGGGCGCAACGACCGGCAAGCTCAGTATCACCAATTCCGCTGGAACCGGAACGAGCGACTCGAGCTTTATCGTGCAACGCACGTTGACGGTGGCGAATACCGGTTCCGGCAGGGTGACGGTGAATCCGTCCGGCGGCGTGTATGATGAGAATACCGTGGTGACGGTGACCGCAATTCCGGACACCGGTTGGGAGTTTTATGATTGGGGCGGTGATTTGAACGGATCCAGCGCGACGATGAATCTCACGATGAATACCAACAAACAAATCACGGCGAAGTTTCGCGCCATTGCGCAATACACCGTGACGATTAACGTCGTTGGGTCGGGCAGTGTTGCGCTCAATCCGCCGGGCGGCATTTATTACGTGGGCACGGTGGTCACACTCACAGCGACATCCGCCGCCGGCTTCGTGTTTAGCGGCTATTCCGGCGATTTTAAAGGTTGGATGAACGTCGAAGCGATTACCGTGAATACCAATAAAAATTTGACCGCGACATTTTCGCCGCAGCCAACGCCGCGCTATGCGACCGGCATTTGGACGAGCGCGGGAGAAGTCAGCCAACTGCCAATCTCCGGTTTGCGTTGGGACAATATGAAAGCCGAAGCCGATGTGCCGATGGGCTTACCGAATTTATCGGATAACGAAGATTCCGTCGGCGTGGCGATACTGGCCAAAGCGTTGGTCTACGCGCGCACCGGCAATGCGGCGTATCGCCAAGCCGTGATCGCCGCGTGCATGGCCGCGATCGGCACGGAATTAGACGGCGATGCTCTGGCGTTTGGCCGGGAATTGTTGCCGTATGTGCTGGCGGCGGATTTGGTGGGATTGCCAGCGAGTGAAGACACGACCTTTCGCAATTGGCTGCGCAATGGCCTCACGCTAAATTTGAAAGGGCAAACGCTGCGCTCGGCAAATGAAGAGCGGCCCAATAATTGGGGCACGCGTTGCGGCGCCACGCGCGTAGCCGTTGCCAGATATCTCGGCGATGCCACGGAACTCGAACGCTCGGCGCGCGTGTTCAAAGGCTGGCTCGGTGATCGCGCGACGTATGCGGATTTTTCTTTTGATAACGATATGACCTGGCATCCCGATTCTATGGCGCCGGTGGGCATCAACCCGCTGGGTTCGACGATTCAGGGGCATTCGGTTGATGGCGTGTTGCCGGAAGATCAGCGCCGATCCGGGCCGTTTACCTGGCCGCCGCCCAAGGAAAATTATGTCTATGGCGCGCTGCAAGGCGCTTTAATGGAGGCGATCATTCT
>JAJVHT010000170.1:0-3242 GCA_022072515.1 bacterium | reverse complement strand
CTCACGATGAACACCAATAAAACTGTGACCGCAACATTCACGCCGATTGGCATCATTCACTGGGGCACTAAAACCGGCGGCTCCAGCAACTCGGCGACGGTGGCCACCTCATCCGGCCTCACGGCCGCGCCCAACCATCTCTACCTGGCGGCGATCACGACAAAATCGAAAGGGAAGGTCAACGAGGTGAAGGGGCTTGGCCTCACTTGGAAATTGGTGAAAGCGCAATGTTCCGGACGCAATAACATCGGCGTGGAGTTATGGATGGCGCAAGGCGCGCCGACCGGCAACGGCATCGTGACCGCGACGTTGGCGGCGCCGGCAACCAATGCCGTCATCGCGGTCTCGCGTTACTCCGGTGTGGCGGCGACGAACCCGTTGGGCGCGGTGATCTCCGGCAACACGAATGGCTTGGATGGTTTGTGCTCCGCTGGCGTTGACAGTTGGCCGTATGCTTTCAACATGATAACGACGGTAAATGGTGCGATGGTGCATGTGGCGGCTGCGGACCGGAACCGCACCCATACGCCGGGAAAAAGTTATATCGAACGCGCTGAGATACGGCAGGGAAGCAGCAGCACGGTCGCTTCGATGGCGATAGAAAATCGTGTGGTGCCCGTGGCGGATACGGTTCTGGTCAATGGCGTATTTAGCGGCAACACCGACTGGGCCGTGATCGCCGTTGAAATCAAGCCGCCGGCCGTGGTCTCGCCAGCGTTTGCTGCGGCAGAAAAAGATTCCGTGACGGTTGCTGCGTTACCAACGCAGGTGGAGCTTTTGCCGGGTTATCCGAATCCGTTCAATCCCACGACCATGATTCCTTATGCGTTGCCGCGTGCAATGCACGTCACACTTAAAGTCTATAATCTGACGGGGCAGGTGGTGGCAACTCTTGTCGACGGCGAGCAGCCGGCCGGCCGGCACGCGGTGAATTTCAATGCTTCACATTTGCCGAGCGGGCATTATTTCGCGGTGCTGCAAGCCCCGCAAAGCGGGGTAAAACAAGTGCGGCGAATTGTGTTGATGAAGTGAAAGCCGGAATGAAGTGATCTAAACGCTTGTTTATTTTTTCTGCAATTTCTGCGGATAGCCGCTATGAATTGAATATAGACATTCAACAACAATGGGGTTTATATTGTTTTAGTTTAAACCCAGGGGCCATTTTGCATTTGGCTGTGCTTGTTCGGAGCGACGAATGCTTGTCTTCAGGGCTGAAGCTTGCTGGAGCGATCTCACCGAGAACGGACTCTCCTCATTAAAATGTCAAAGCACGCTGATTATTAATTTGTGAGCAGGCCATGCAAAGTTTTTACGATTCATTTCGCCATGAACGGAGAGTATTTTTTTACGGCTGGGCGTTTTTTAGCTTGGTGGCAATCCTTTTTTCCACTGCGATGCTTTATGGTCACCCCACCGCGCCCGCGCCGCCTCCCACCGCGCCCAGCCATTTGAGCGCAACTGTTTTTAGCAGTGCCCATATCGAACTGACCTGGACCGACAATTCGGATAATGAAACCGGTTTCAAAATCGAAATAAAATTCGACGAATCCGAAGACTTCACGCAAATAGCGACTGTCGGCGCGAATGTAGCCAACTATTCGAGTACGGAGCTATTGCCGAACACCGAGTATTTTTTTCGCGTGCGCGCTTACAACGCGAGTGGCAACTCCGGCTATTCGAACGAAGTCAACGCCACCACGCTGCCCGATTTTCCCGCCGCCCCCACTGCGCTGACGGCAACGGCGGTGAACAACTACAAGATCAATCTCACGTGGGAGGATAATGCAAATGGCGAAACCGGCTTCAAGATCGAGCGCAAACTGAACTCGGCCGCAACGTTTACGCATATTGCAACGGTCGGCCCGAATGTGCAGAATTATGAGAACACGGGATTAAGTCCGAACACGAGCTATTCTTATCGGGTGGCGGCTTACAACGCGGCCGGCAATTCAAATTATTCCAATGTCGCCACGACCAAGACGCTGCAGAATGTGCCAGTGGCGCCGAGCAACTTGATTGCGACCGCCAAGAGCGCCAATCAAATCAATCTCACGTGGACCGACAATTCCGGCAACGAAGGCGGCTTCAAAATCGAGCGCAAAACCGCTGCCGGCAAAACGTACACCCAAATTGCCACAGTCGGCGTAAATGTCAAAAGCTACTCCAATACGGGTTTGAGCGCGAACACCGAATATTTTTATCGCGTGCGCGCTTACAACGCCGCTGGACATTCAGATTATTCCGATACGACGGGCGCCAAAACGCTGCGGATTTTGCCAAAAGCGCCGGGTAACTTGACCGCCACCCCGGCGAATAGCAGCAAGATTGTTCTGGCCTGGGCGGACAGTTCCAATAATGAAGGCGGCTTCAAAATCGAATGCAAAACTGCGGCGGCCGAAACCTACACTCAAATTGCCACGGTCGGCGCCAACGTCAAAAGCTATTCCAACACGGGTTTGAGCGCGAATACCGAATATTTTTATCGCGTGCGCGCCTACAACAATGGCGGTTATTCGAGTTATTCCAACGTCGCGAGCGCGGTGACGCTGCCCGCCCCGCCGGCGGCGCCAAATAATTTGGACGCCACTCCTGTCAATCAGCTCCAAATTGCGCTGACATGGGTAGACAACGCCACGGACGAGAAAGGTTTCAAGATCGAGCGCAAAAGCGGCGCTGCCGCCTACACCCAAATTGCGAATATCGACGTCAATCAGACGGGTTTTGTTGATTCCAATTTGCAACCGAACACGACATATTTTTACCGGGTGCGCGCTTACAATGCGGGCGGCCATTCGGCCTATTCCAACGAGGCGGACGCGATTCCGTTTAGCAACATCAATTTGGCGTTAAATCAACCGGTGGCGGCCTCGAGCACCGACAGCAGCAGTAACCCCAACCACGCGGTTGATGACAACGCCTTGACTTACTGGCGCAGTGGCGGTGTCAATGGCAGTGCGCCGCTGGCTTGGTTGCGTGTGCAGTTGAGCGCCGGCGCAGCGGTGCCGGTCGACCGCGTTGTGATCCGATGGTATCAAAATTATTATGCCAGCGAGTATGAATTGCAAGTTTCAAACGACGGCACGAGTTGGGCGACGGTCTACAGCAAAACCGCCGGCGCCGCCGGCACCGCGGACATTTTTTTCCCACAGACGGCAGCTAAATACGTACGCCTGTACATGAAGAAGAATGAGAAGTCAAATTATCGCATTAATGAATTCGAAGTCTATGCGAACTCCAGCATC
>JAJVHT010000049.1 GCA_022072515.1 bacterium | reverse complement strand
ATCACCTCGTCGAGAAAAACTTCGGGGCTGGTGATGGCGTGATGCCGCGCCATTCGCGTCACCATCTTGCGAAAGGCGTCGACTTTGTCTTGCGCGTCCAGTTCAAGAACAATGAGCTTCTCCGAAATAAAATCAGAAAGCTGCATAAAAATACCTCCCGGGTACCGCGATTGTCAGATTCCATCCTTATGTACAAACTTCCCAAAAGTCGCGCTCCCCGCTGCCTCCATCCTTCCTGAAAGTAAAATGTTACAGCATTATAATATAAGCAGATGCGGCGTCATTGTCAATCCCAAATTTTTCATCCATTAGTTTATTTACAAGCCTTGCCGTTGAATGCGGATAATTTGAGTTCAGCCAAACAGGCGTTGCCATAGCGAGCGTTTTTTCTCGGCGAGCCGCCGGATCTCAGGCAACTTTTCCGTGGCGGCGCGCTCGCCCTCGGCAATCAGCGCCTTGGCGCTGCGAAATTCCGACCAATGCACGCCGTCCACATTCGGCCGAATGACGACGTCGGCATAATCGAGCAGCATTTCTTTATAATGATGCGAAAGAATCGTGTTCGAGCGAAAAATGACATCGACAACATTCTCGCAGCTCGCGCCGTCCGTCACCGGTTGGCTCACATCCACGGCGATGATCATGTCGGCGCCGAGCCGCTTGCAGGCATGAAGCGGAATGGGCGCCACCACCGCACCGTCGACCAGCAGGCGATTGTTGCCCGGAACGGGCGGCAAAAAACCGGGAATCGACATGCTGGCAGCCACCGCCTGGCGCAAGTTGCCGCGGCGAAAAATGATTTCTTTGCCGGATACCAAATCTGTTGCCACGCACACAAAGGGAATTTGGCAATCTTCAAAGTTTTTGTCTTCCAGCATGAATTCCACGGTACGGGCGATGCGCCAGCCGCCAACGAGTGAAGGCCGGCTGTGCGCCAAGTTGATGACGATGCGTTCTTTGACGTATTGGGAAACTTGGCCAAAAAAATTTTCCCCTTCTTTTTTCTTCTTGAATAAATCGAGGCCGCTTTCTCTAAAGGCCGGCGCTTGTAAAAAAGCCAGCGTTCGCTCTTCGAGAACGCTGGCTTGAGGATGCAAAGCATAAACCGCGCCGGCCATCGCGCCGATGCTGGTGCCGGCAATGACATCGATGGGAATCCGGTTTGCTTCCAAAACTTTGAGCACGCCGATATGCGCCAACCCGCGCGCACCGCCGCCGCCGAAGGCCAACCCAATTTTTAATTTTTTGGACACAAATAGTTTCGTCGTCAAAGACTGCTGGCGTAATGTGGATTGTTGGAGCGATGGATCGCTGGATGACTGGAATGGTGGTACCCTCGTTCCCATCATCCCAAACTCCAGAAATCCATGACTCCAATAATCCAGACTTATTCACCGCAGCAGCAACATTTTGTTCCGGCCAATTCCCAATGCGGTTGAAACTTCATAAAAATAGACGCCGCCGCGGACGGGGCGCTGCAGATCATCCGTGCCATCCCAGAAGAAACTGTTGTAACGGCCGGCGGGCAGATCACCGTCAAAAAGTGTGCGCACGCGCTGGCCGAGAAGATTGAAGACCCGAATCTGCACGGCGGAGTGGCTCGACAGCTCGAAAGCGATTCGCGTTCTCGGCGCCACATTGCCGCCAAACGGATTGGGCAAATTCTGCTGGAGAACGAATCCGGTCGGCACCGGCGGGGCGGTTTCGCCGACGTTCAAGACAATACCGTCGCCGCGAATCATCAGTGTTTTTTGCGGCGCGCGTTTCGGATAAGTTACGTTGCCGAAACCCAAATCATTGGCGGAAAAGTAAAGCTGCAGCGTATCGGCCAATTGCGTGGGACGGGGAATTTGCGCCATGTAACTAATGGAATCGACCGGCGCCATCGTTGCCGTGGTGAACGAGGCGCTGCGGAGACTCGCATAAGACACGCGTACACTGTTGGCGGCAATACCATCCCGTGACAGGATGCGCATCGTTACGATGAAAACGCCGCTCTGCGTCGTGCTCACTTCCGGCTCGTTGCTGAACGCCGGCCCGAGCGAGGTGACGGCGGCTTTGGCATTGACGATGCCGTAGCCAAAATCATTGTTCGGTGCATTGGCATTGCTCGCCGTCGTGCGCAACGCATTCATCATCTGCTGCGGTGTCGTCTCCGGATGCGCGGAAAGAATTTGCGCCACCACGCCGCCAATCAACGGGCCAGAAAATGAGGTGCCGCTGCTAAAAGTATACTGATTCGTGCTGCCCACCGAAACCACACGGACACTGGCGCCCATTGCCATCACATCCGGCTTGATGCGGCCGTCCGCCGTCGGCCCGCGGCTCGAAAAACCGACGAGGCCGCCGTTGGAGAAGACGGCGCCCACGGCAATCACATTCGGACCATCTGCCGGCGCACCGATGATTCGCCACGCCACCGTGCCCTCATTGCCGGCGCTGTTAACCACAATCACGCCTTTGCTTGCGGCCAATTCAGCCGCTTTCGTAATAATCGCCGTTTTGCCGTCCATGTTCGCCGGCGTATAACTCGATTGCCCGGCATCAAACTCGGTGTAGCCCAGCGAAGTCGAGGTGACGTCGACGCCCAGGCTTTCCATCCATTCGACGGCCGCCGCCCAGAAATCCTCTTCCGCGTGCGTTTCAGTCGGCACATGCTCGGTTTTGGCCAAAAGAAAACGCGCGCCATACGCGGGGCCAACAAGCTGGCCGGGCATAAAACCGCCGAGTGTCGAAAGCGTTTGCGTCCCATGGCCGTCTTGATCGCTGCGATCGCCGGTTTGATTGCGGGTGATATTGTCATTTTGGATGAAATCCCGTTCGCCGATGAGCTGGGTTTGCAAATGGCGAAAGGCCTCGTGATCCTGCCAGCGAAAACCGGAATCCATCATGCCGACGATGACATTGGTGCCGTTGATGCCGGCGTCATGCAGAATCGTCGCCTTGATTTGTTCCATCTGCGCCAACGAATTGCCATATTGCAAGCGATGCGCCGCTACCTTGGAAAGGGCGGGAGGGGCAGGCTCGGTTTCCGGCGCCGGCGGAACGGACAACCGCGCGACCCGCTGGACGTTTTTCACGAAGGATAAATTTTGCAAAGCCGCGAGGTCTGCCTCCGTGGCCCAAATACTGACAGCATTCAGCCACCGGGAATTGGTCACCGGTGCAAAGCCGTGGTTGGCCAATTCATTTAAATACGGTTGATAAAGCGCAATATCGGTTTCGTCGACCAGCGCGTTTTCCGGCATCACTTTGGCGCGGCGCTCCAACGCTTTCGCCGACAGACGTTGTTGGGCTGCGCTCAACAGTGCACTACGCTTACTCAAACTCACTGGGCCTTTATCGCGGAAGAAGATCCAATATTTTTGGCGCTCTGCGGCAACGGAATGGTCAATGGTGATAAAGGCGACGATAACAAGAATTAGAATGCTTGGCAGCGAAAATTTTTTAGAGTTCATTGCGTTTTATCACTCTCACTTTGTTCATGGCGATAGGATTAGCAGGCATATCACTTTGATGCGGGGAAGCGGCGGCGACAATTTTATCAGCAACGTCCATGCCTTCGATCACGCGGCCAAAGACGGTATATTGGCCATCCAATTGATGCGCCGGCGCGACGCAAATAAAAAACTGGCTGCCGGCGGTGTTGACGTCATAGCCCCGGCGCGCCATCGAGAGGATGCCGCGTTCATGCGGAATATTGCTGAATTCGGCCGGCAGCGTGTAGCCCGGATCGCCGGTGCCGTCATTTTTCGGATCCGCATCGCGCGACAAAATATCGCCGCCTTGAATCACAAACCCCGGCACGACGCGGTGAAATTTGACGCCGTCATAAAAACCCGTGTTGGCCAGGCGTTTAAAATTTTTGCAATGGATTGGCGCCGTTTTCGGATAGAACTCCACCACGATGCGACCCAAGTCGGTTTCGATGACGCAAACTTCATCGTCGGCGACATCGATCAGCGGCGCGGCTTTGGTTTTTTCAATCAGAACCTTAATTTCGTCAGCAGTGAGCGGCTTTGCGGCTTTGCGGCCGCAACTTGCCATAACGGTGGATAAAACCAACAGCGGGAGCAAGAACTGTGCAGGCATCGTTTCTCCATTGTTATAGACGCTTAAAAATCTGTCGGACGTTTATTCTCTTTTGGGTTGAATACCCCGCCGCTTGCTACGGGGAGTATTCATTCAAAATAGAAAAACGAATAAGAAAAAGCAAGAGCAAAAAATGCAGAAGAGAACGAGGATGTTGCAATAAAAAAGCCGGTTCTCATTTTTTGTGAGAATCCGGCTGTTGAAGATAAAATCTTTCCGGCGTATGGCCAGCCCGAAGGCGGCGAGGTTTGCCCAGAGGTTCGCCGCGGCTTTACGCCAGCGCTTCTTGAGATGGTAGGTAGGTGGTCTCCATGAAGGATCGACGCAGTTGGAGCAAGTCGTCGACGCGTTGCAGCAGATCGTCAATTTCGACGCGACGGTTGACCCAGCCGTCGGCGCCGCGCTGTGCTAAAACTTCCCCGACTCTTTCATCTTCGCTGTTGATAATGGTTAACACGGGAAGATGGTGGTATTTGCGCTTGATTTTTTCCACCAACTTGCTGACCGACTTACCGTTGTGGTTGAAGCGGTTATAATGCGCATCCAACAGCAGCAAATTGGGTTTTTTGCGACGCAACAAACGCATCAACGCCAGCTCGTTTTCCGCAATTTCGATCCGGTAGCGAGAACAGAGCGCCAGATAAATGCGCATCTGCGACTCCAAGTCCTCGTTGAGCATGACGATTCGGTTCATAAAAGCAACCTAAGTTCTCCCTTCGGTGAACCAATCGACCATGAAAATCCATTTTCAGCGATGGATTGGATGAAATGTGGACGACCGCAAACGAGGAGAGCCTGGCACAAAACCATCGGTCATCAATATTCGGCAGCGATTTCATCGTACCCTGTGGACATGGCTTTAGCGGCATAGTCCATTTTTCCTTGGCACAATTTTGTGCAACGCTCTCGGCGGCTAAATATTAAAATAGTTTGACAATTCCACCCGTTGAATCAACTGCGCCTCCACACTCATGCCGCTGCACCGAGTTAAAAATTTTTCAACGTGCGACGGAACAAAAATGTAATTGGAAGCGCCGAGATGCATCGGGCTGGATTTGAGGTGATCAAACAGCAGTCCCCTGCGGGCGCAGCCCGAGTGACGAACTGCTAAGGTGTCTTACAATGAGGTAATATAACTACGCTAAATTGTAGTGGCAAAAGGCTAGCAATGCGGAAAGTAAAAATTAATCGGTTGACCGATTTAATGAGTCACGGCCCGCCAGTTACAACGATGTATTTAAAAAGGTGGGAATTTCCGTTTCTTCTTCGCAAAAGCGGTTGAACAGTTTATAACCCCAATAACTTGCGCCGCCGGCCACCAACAAGACGAGAGGATGAACATGCCCTTCTTCCGAACCCGGCCAAAATAGCCAGGCAAGATTGCTTTTGAAATTAATCAGGCAGACGGCCAGGAGATTGTTGAGGCCGTGCACGATCGCACCGGGGATGATGGAATCGCTGCGCCACGCCATCCAGCTCAAGCACAGGCCCAGCAGGAAAATTTGCAAGAACCACCAGGGCACGCCGTGAATCAGCGTAAAAATGGCGGCGGTGAGCAAAATGGCCGTCAAGATCCGGTGGTGCTGCTCGAAGACGATTTGTACGAAGCCCCGGAACACGATCTCTTCGCAGAAGCCGGCAATAATCACGGTCGCGAGGATGAGAAGAATCCAGTCGTACCCATTTTGCGCGGTCAATAACTGTTCCAATTGTAGCTGCAGGCGTTGCGGGGAAAAAAGTTCGAATTCCGGCGGGAGAAAACGCCACAGCCACGCCCACATGGCATTCAGCAACAGATGGATTTCCTGTACAAGCAGATAGATGGCGACGGCGAGGCCGGCGCTCAACAACATGAGGGGCCGGCTGATCATATGGAGCCGAAAAATTTTTCGCAGGTTATAACGATAAGAACGCAAATAGAGATAAACCGGCACCGGCAGCAGCACCTCGCCAATGAGAACCGGCCATTTGCTGGCGCTAAAATTGCCTAAAAAACCGGCCAACCCATACAAGGGCGCCGCCAGGAAAAAAATAATGATGATTACCGTCAAGCGCGAAGGATATTGCGGTGAGAGTGAGTCCAGCATAGTCGCATTCAGTTTTAGAATTCGGTCCGTGCACCTGTAAGCAAATATTGGGAAAGTCCCAAAATGAAACTGGCCGGTTCGGCACTTTCCCAACCCGCTCTCAAAAATAACAACATTTCGGCAGGGAAAGCAATAGATTTTCATAAATGTTTTCATTATTATATAGAGCGGAACAAGTGTATGGCGAATAAAACTTTTCCGCGCCAGCGCAAGTCTAATGCAAAGAGTAGACACGGAATTGATTATGACGGATGGTGATTTGATTAACAAATTTCTGGACGGGCCGGATAGCCCCGCCGGTGTGAATGCTTTCAACACGCTGGTGTGGCGCTGGGAGAAGCCGATGTACAATTTTATCCTGCGCTATCTCGGCAAGCGGGATGAGGCTCGCGATTTAACCCAACAAGTGTTTATCAAAGTGTATCGCAATTTGGCGCGCCTGAAAGATCGCGAGCGGTTTTCGTCGTGGATCTATCAAATCGCCGCCAATCTCTGCCGTGATTTGATCAAGCAAAAGCGGCGGCGCCAATCGTATTCCCTGGAAACCTTGCGGGAAAGCGGCGCGCTGGAAGAAACGGCGCACGCGGAGCTCACCTTGCTGCCGGAAGCCGCGTTGCATCCGGACAAAGTGGTCAGCCGCAATGAGCTGAAAGATATTCTTGAAAAGGCGCTGCAGGAAATTCCGGAGGAACAGCGAATCGTGGTGATTATGAAGGAATATCACGGCTTGAAATTCACTGAAATTGCCGAGGCGCTCGGCGTCTCGGTGAACACGATCAAATCGCGCATGTATTATGGACTGTCGGCATTAAAAAAGATCCTCGCGCAGTGGCAAATTGATGAGGAGGCGATGTTATATGACATGTGATGAGATTAAAATCTTAATGATGGATTTTCTCTATAACGAGAGCGAACCCGAATCCGAAAAACTGGTGCGGGCGCATTTACAAAACTGCTCGCCGTGCCGCACCGAGTACGAAGCGTTGAGCCGCACAAGCTTGACGCTGAAAGCGTGGGAAAATGAAGACCCGCGCCTGCATCATGTTTTTGTGCCGGAACGCCAAAGCTGGTTCGGGGCGTTGAAAGAAAAACTCGCGGCGCCCAACGCTCCGGTCTGGGGCAAGCTGGCATGGATGTCGGCCGGCATGGTTATGGGCCTGCTTTTCATCAGCGCCCTCTTGAATACGGAAATCTCGTTCACCAACGGCAATTTCACTTACCGCACGAGTCTGTTACCGCGGCAAGCCGCAACCGCTGATTCGCAATTGGTGGCACAGGTTCGGCAAGAGCTTGAGGTTAAATACCAGCAGATGTTGCTTGCCAGCCAGCAACAGCAGCGGGATGAATTGAATCGGACTCTGGTGAATTTTGCCACCGAAGTTGATCGCCAGCGCCAGATCGATCTCATGCTGGTCGGGCGCGGCCTCGATGAATTTCAACAGCATACCAATTCGCGGTTTCAACGCAACGATGAAATGTTGAAGCAATTTTTGCAGACGGTGAAGTTGCCGCCGCCGCGATAGTTAAGCAAAAGGCAAAGAGCAAATAGTGAAAAGAAAGGTAATTATTCAGTACCGCTCGGGCGCTCAAATCTGCGTGCAAAAGTAAATTGGCGCGATATAACAAATCTCAAAAATAAACGCCCGGGCGGTAAAATAGCTGAATAGTTACAAAGAAAGCAGCAAAACGCCCATGAAACGTCGCCTTATTTTTCTCATAACCCTCGCCGGGTGGGAATTGGCATTGCCCCTGCACGCTCAAGTCAGCGCGCCGTTCGATACGGTCAGGATGGAACGTGATCTCAACATCATGAACGCCATTCTCGATCGGTTGGTGTTCGAGGTTCCCGGCCAATTGGCGCGTGTTGGCGGCGATGCGACCAAAGGAATTTATCTGCCGGATTATGGCGTCATTTTTTTTACACCGCGGCGCGCCAGTTTATTGCATGTTTATAGTGTCACCATCGACAATGCGCGCCGGCAAGTCGAAGCGTATCAGCGCGATGCCGAAGTCCACAAGAAAACGCCGCGGGCCAAAAGCGGCGAGGGGGTCGCCAGCATGTATGAATATCATGCGGCCAGCCAACGCGATCGCAAAGTTCCGCTGATCGAATTCTTTTCCAAATATGCCGACGCCATCGGGCAATTGGAAGATTCGGAGCGCATCGCGATTTACTCCACCAGCGGCAGCAACGTTTTTTATTCTTTCGGCGGGGAATTGTCGACGACAGCGCGCAGCGGCGCTGAACCCGGCCAGGAAGATATGCTGGCGGTGGCGCGCAAAGCTGATATCGTCGCGTTGCGGAGCGGCAAAATCAAAGCGGATGATTTTACCGGGCGCATCGTGTTTAAAAACATCGACGCGGAAGCGGCCAACGCGGATATTGACATCATGGCCGGCATCATCGACCGCGCTTTTCAAACCCGGCGGCGGGCAGACGACGATATGCTGTTGCGCACGAGCAACACGCACGGAATTTATCTGGATGATTTCGGCGCCCTCTTTTTTACCGACGCGACCTACACACGCGACATGAGCATACAAATTCTGCAAACTTATGAAAGGCAAGCCGCCGAATATTACGAACGCGCGAAGCAGGAAAGCCTGGAACGCCGCCTGACGTCTTTGCAAAAGGCTTCGGAGCAACGGCGGGAGGATTGGCGGGTAGGATACAAAAAATTCAAACAGCAGCTTGGCGATCTCATTGCCGATTACGGCCATACGTTGCGCCAGCTCAATCCCCAAGACAACATCGTCATTACCGCCAATCTCGATAATGCCGGTTCTGGCGAAGGCCCCGCTTATTTGGTTTGCCGCATCAAGAAGCAGCAAGTGGATGCATTCAACGCGCGGCGCATCACCCGCGCGCAGTTGTTGAATATGATTGCATATAACGAATACTAGAAAAACCAGTTCAACGTCACACCGAGAATTCTACCCCACAGCGCCATTTGCACGAAATAGACCACCAACACCGTGACCAGGACCGTCACGGTGAAGGGGATACGTTTGTCGTCTGGGGTTTGTAAGATGATCGGCAAACCGAGGTAACAGAGATAAGCGCTATAAGCCAGCCCGACGACCGAGAGAATCAAGCCGAGGTTGGGAATAAACATGAGCAGGCCCGCCACCAACATCGGCAGCACGGAAAACGATACGAGTCTGAAAGCAAAATTCGAGTTGCTCGCCGAAGCAAAAGTGGGAGCCAGCCGGGTAATGAGCATCGCGCTGAAATTGAAGGTGAGCAGCCAAATCACGTAGCTCATGATTGCCAGCAGCAAACGGCCCAATAATGTGGGCGTACCGAGAAAACTCAACAAATTGCCGATAGCGGGCGAAGCGGCATAGACGAAAAAATACCTTCCATAAAACTGCGCTATCGTTAATGTCTCGCGTTTGATCGCCTGCCATTCGGTTTGCGGCGCGAGCAAAATATTTTGCAGGCGCGTGATGAGAGCCATTTTCCTTCATCCGGGCAAATTAGCCCAATAACTTCCCAACAACAAAACGGGCAATTAGATTTTTTGATTTTGCCCGTGCAACATTTGAAAAAAATGATGCAGCACTCTCGCCGTCAGGCCCCAAATGCAAATCGTCCGCGCCGACTGAGGAACTTCCCAGTGAAAATGCAAATTCATCAAATCCGTGCGCCGATGCAGACGCAGATTCGGATTGAATTGGGCGTAGAGCTTTGCCAGCGGAATTTCATAGACTGCCGCCACTTCTTGCTGCCGCGGCATCCACTGCAATATGGCCGGCGCCCAACCGAGATGCACTGCCGCATCGAAGCCGGAAGTCAGCGTGCGGAAAAATCCCATGTTGCCAAGTAAAATGAGCTGCTCGATATTGACGCCGACTTCTTCCTTCGTCTCGCGTAGCGCGGCTTCCAAGGGCGAGGGATCAGCCGGCTCGATCTTGCCGCCGGGAAAAGCGATTTGGCCGGAATGGCGCGATTGATCTTTCGCCTTTTCGATCAACAACACGTGGGTTTGCGAGCCGGCCTGCCGTGACGGCGGTGAATTGAACAGGATCATCATCACCGCCGCGGCTTGCAGGCGATGATTGGAAACGAGACGGCCCCGAAAATTCAACAGCAGTTCGGAAATTTGAGTATGATTTAGTTGCATATAAAAGGAAGCTAAGAAATTTTTCCGGCATCAGCAATGATTTTTAAAAATATTTCTCTTGCAAAGTTTCACATTTTTCATTATACTTGTAAACGAATTGTAAAGTTTATTACCCAATAGTCGAAAAACTAACAAAACTTCCAGCGGCACTCCCACCATGGGACAAGCGCAGGAAGGGGGAGGTTATCCACGATGATCCTAATCAACTCTACCTCAGTATTTGGCCGGAGGCGGTAAACCGCCGGGCAAAACGACTTTTCCTGCTGGCGGGATAAGTTCAAGCCGATTGCAGGATAGCTTGCTGCTATCTTTTCTTTCTCAGCGTTTCCCTTCTACAAAAACTTATTGGCTGCGTTTTTAACTGTGCGGTTTGCTGTCACCGGGCGCTTTTTTAGCCTGGGGCCAAGCTTTGCGCTGTACGCCTGACCACTGCATGGCTTTGTCGCAACCGGCCCGGCTATGTCTAATTGATGTGTAAATAAAAAACGGTGTAGCGGCATTCCAGTTTTACATATGTTAACGACACTAACATATTAACCATTAAAATAAAGAACGGAAAAAAGAATGACCAAAAACTTGTTACAAACTTATTTTAAACAGGCGCAGGAATTGCCGCCGGCCGTGCAGGAAGCCTTTGCCCGCGCGGCGCCGGATGAAACGATCCGGGTTTATGCGCTGAGCGATCTCGATGGCAATCAACGTTTTAGCGAGCGGTGGTTGGTTTTGGGTGAAAATCATCTGGTTTTGGTTGAGCCCAGCGGTGAATTTCTGAACGGCCATACCGCTTGGAAAACGCAGGCACTGGCACTGCGCGATCTCGGCAAGTTCGAATTGCTCGAAGGCCTTTCGAGTAGCCGGTTGAACGTGGTCAATGCCAGCAATGAGCTTGTGGCGTCGGTGCAATACACACGCCGCCAAGCGCCGGCCGTCGGAAATTTGCAGTTCGTCGCCGAGCAAGTGCGCAAGCGGCTCTTGGAAAATGCCGCCCCGCCCGAGCTGGCCGATGATTTCGATCCAGCCACCGAGTATCGTGACGCCGTGCTGAAAGCGGTGAAAGAAGCCAAAGCAACGTTAGCCATGCCGAAAATCGGCGTGATGCTGCGCTTGCTTTCGTATTTGAAGCCGCATAAAAAGCCGGTCGCCATCGGTCTCGCGCTCGCGGTGCTGCTCACGGCGCTGCAACTCTTGCCGCCCTATCTCACCAAAGTTTTGGTTGACGATATTTTGCGGCCCGTGGAAAGCGGCCGCATTACCGACGCTTCCTTCTGGTTGTGGGTGGTCATCGGTTCGCTGGCGGCGGTGTGGAGCATCAGCGAGTTCATCTCGTTCATTCGTTTGCGCATCATGGCGCTCACCGGCGAGAAAATCTCGAAACAGCTTCGCGAAGATCTCTACCGCCACATGCAGAAACTCAGCCTGTCGTTTTTCAGCTCGCGCACCACGGGTTCGCTCATCACGCGCGTCAGCTCGGACACCGACCGGTTGTGGGATTTTATCACGTTCGGCCTCATCGAAATGGTGGTGTCGGTGCTGCAAATCATCGGCGTCGCTGCCGCACTGTTTCTGCAGGATTGGTCGCTGGCGATTTTGGTACTTGTGCCGCTACCGATTATGACCGCAATGTTCTATTGGCACGGCCAGAAGCTGCAGGTGCTTTATCTGCGCATCTGGCGCAAATGGTCGGCGATGACCGGCGTGCTGTCGGATGTGATTCCCGGCATTCGTGTCGTCAAAGCTTTTGCGCAAGAGCAGCACGAAGTGAAACGGTTTAGCGAGAAGAACAACGCGCTGGAAACCGAAGCGGAAATTCTCCACCGGCAGTGGACGCGTTTTTGGCCGACGGTGGTGATGCTCATGCACGTGTGCAGTTTGATCGTGTGGGCGGTCGGCGCGCCGCGGGTTTTGCGTTATGCGCTCACCAACGGCGCCGAGGGCATGCCGCTCGGCGTGTTCATTGCCTTTACCGGCTACATGTGGATGTTTTGGGCGCCGGTGCAGCATCTCGGCATGATGAGCCGCACGGTGAATCGCGTCTCGACGTCCGCCTCGCGTGTCTTTGAAGTGCTCGACACGGTGCCGAATATTGTGAATAAACCGGAAGCAAAGCCCATCGAACCGTTGCAAGGACATGTGCAATTTGAAAATGTCACCTTCACTTATGATGGTGTGCGCAATGTGTTGAAGGGCGTAACCTTCGAGGTGCAGCCGGGTGAAATGATTGGCCTCGTGGGTCCCTCCGGCGGCGGCAAAACGACGCTCATCAATCTCATCTGCCGCTTTTACGATGTGAAAGACGGCGGCGTAAAGATCGACGGCGTCGACGTTCGCGATCAGGAACTCGCGGGGATGCGCCGGCAGATCGGTGTGGTTTTGCAGGAGCCGTATCTCTTTCACGGCACCATCGCGGAGAATATCGCCTATGGTTCCGCCAACGCCACATTGAAAGAGATCATTGCCGCCGCGCGCGCGGCGAATGCGCATGAGTTCATCTGTGGTTTTCCGGATGGCTATGAAACGATTGTCGGCGAACGCGGCCAAACGCTTTCCGGCGGCGAGCGCCAGCGGATCAGCATCGCGCGCGCCATTTTGCACAATCCGCGCATTTTGATTCTCGACGAAGCCACCAGCTCCGTCGACACGGAAACCGAAAAGAAAATTCAGGAAGCGCTGCAACGCCTGGTGGCCGGACGCACGACGTTTGCCATTGCCCACCGTTTGTCGACGTTGAGCATCGCCGATCGGCTTTTCGTTATGGAAGACGGCAAGTTGGTCGAGCAAGGCACGCATGAGGAATTGCTCGCCAAACCGGATGGCGTGTATGCGAAACTGCATCGCACTCAGGCGGAGTTGCATGCATTAATTGCGGTGTGAGGCGGAGTGTCCCGCCCGAGTCGGGATCTCCGCTGCATTTCGACTGGTGGCTGGCTGTGTTCGTAGAAGCGGGCCGTTTGTTCGAATGGACAATCGGCTCGCTTCCGCATAACAAGATAAAAATACTGTGAGGAAAATATGACCACGGTTATAGAAAAAAATTCTTTTGCAGAACCCATTGCCGTTTTACCCGAAGATCGCGTTGATAAATCAAACTGGAATTTGTTTCGTCGTGCCGATGGTCGCCTGGTTTTGCGGTGTGAAGATGGCAAAGGTGAAACCACGGAGACGCCAGTGCAAGTGGCGTGCTGTTTTCCGTGGAGCCATCCGTTTGAATTCATTAGCTTGCGCGACGACAAGGGGCATGAGCAAAAGCTGATTCCGAATTTGCAGCAGATTGCGGCGCCGGCGCGCGAGTTAATTGAAAATGAGCTGGCCCAGCGCAACTTCATGCCGCGCATTACCGGCATCGAAGCGATTACCGATGAAATTGAATTATTTCACTGGAAGGTTATCACCAATGTCGGGGCCCGCCATTTTTTGACGCGCCGCAGCGATCATCCGCGCAAGCTCGTCAATGGCGATGTGCTGATCAAAGATGTGAGCAATGATCTTTATCTGATCCCCAACCCCAAAAGCTTGGACGCACAGAGTCTGAAATTGTTATGGGTGTACCTGGACTGATTCAAATTTTTAAGCCAAACGCGGAAAATGTTTTCCGCGTTTGGCCATGAGCTCAATATTCCATCTTGCCGAGCAAAATCGTTACGTCGTCATGACGATTTTGGCCGCCGGCAAACTCGTTTAAAACCCGCCGCAGTTCTTTGATGAATTCTTGCGGCGGC
>JAJVHT010000024.1 GCA_022072515.1 bacterium | reverse complement strand
GCCTGCAAGCAAGATAGCGCGGTGACGGTGGCTTTCACACCGGATGCAGTGGGCGCGTTTACGGGAATGTTGTCCATTCGCAGCAATGACCCTGATGAACCGACGGTGAAAATCTTTTTGCGCGGCAATGGCACGAAATGGGTAAAGGCGCTCATTGCCACAGACGCAGCGGAGTATCGCTTTCCGGCGCTTTGCCTGGGTGGCCGGGATAGCTTGCGGGTGGTGGTTATGAATACCGGCGACGGCGTCTTGAAAGTGGATTCCGTGCGCGTGCAGACCAATCGACAAATTTTCCTGACTGCTGCTGCCAGCTTTACATTGTTCGCGCAGCAAAGCAAAACACTCACGTTATTTTTCGTGCCGGCGCGCCGTGAGGAATATACGGCGACTTTACAAATCTTCAGCGATGCAAGCAATGGACGGATTTTTACCGCTGGTCTGCACGGCGTTGGCAGTGGCCCCGAAATTTCCGGCCTCGATCAAATGCGTTTTGCTGTGACGAAAGTCGATAGCACGCGCCGCGGGACCTATCTCCTCAACAATCTGGGCGATTGCCAACTGACAGTAACCAGGGCGTACTTCGAAGGTGAAAATGCGGCTGAGTTTAAAATTGTGGATGCCGGTGCTTCGGACATTCCCGCGCACGACTCCACGCGAGTCACGTTGGAATTCCTCCCCAAAGCTTCTACCCGCCGCGTGGCCAAATTGATCATCTTGAGCTCCGATTCGGTGCGGCCGCGCTTTGAAATTTCATTGGAGGGCAGCGGTGACGGCAAACCCGGCCTATTGGCCGGTCCGCGTCTGATCGATTTCGACAAAGCCTGTTTCAATGAAAATATCACTCGCGCCTGCACGCTGAAGAATGACGGCGCCTCGGAATTCAAGATCACCCAGATTAGCACGGCGCGCGGCGAATTTTTTAGGATCGCCGGCGCGGTGCAATTGCCCCTCAGTTTGCGGCCGCAAGAGGCCGTCACTTTGTCGTTGGTTTTTGCAACCGAAAAACCCGGTGCCTTCAGCGACACGCTGCTCGTGCACACCGATCTGCCGGCGACTCCGCTTTTTCGGGTGGGATTGACCGGCGCTGGTCGCGATGACATGGCCAAGTTTGAGATTTCCCATCAAACGCTGTCATTCAACGGACACCTCGATGAGTCTAAAACCGCGCGGGTGGCGATTACCAACATGGGTTGCGGCCCGCTTGAAATCAGCCAGATCGAATTGGCGCGCAAACTGCAGGTTTTCGGCATTCGGCCGGAAATGCCGTTGCCGGCAAGGCTGGAAAAAGACCAAACCCTGAGTGTGACCGTCTCCTTTAAAGGGAACGATTTTAAAGCCTTCGCAGATTCATTGCATTTTTACTGTGTTGATTGGGAGCAGAAGCGTAAGCGCATGAGCGTGAATCTGTTGGGAAGGGTAACGGACGGGGCGCCCTGTTTGCAGCCCGCGTTGTCGAAGTTGGAGTTCGGTGAAGTCGCCATCGGGCAGGTGAAACGTTTGGATTTGGAAGTGACGAATTGCAGCGCCGACAGCCGTATTGTCGTGCGGGCGCTGCAACCAGCGAGCGGCGATTTCAAAGTGCTGCCGGACACGTTGACGATTTTTCCCAACAACCCGCAGTTTTTTGCGGTAAACTTTACGCCGCGGCGCAACGGCGAAACCGTCGATACGCTTAAGTTAGTTTTTTATGCGTTGAGCGATCCGTCCCAGCCGCAAACGCAAAGGATTGTTTTGCGCGGTGTTGCCAGTGGCGCCGGCAATCGCGCCTTCGCTCTGCCTAACGCCTTCACCCCCAACGGCGACGGCAAAAACGATCTGGCGAAAATTCATTTTTCCGGCTATGATCCCACCGCGTTGGTGTTGCGCGTTTACGATTTGCGCGGCCTCGAAATCCGGTTGTTGCGGCCGGAGCGGCGCGGGGAGTTCGAGATCGGCTGGGATGGCCGCGATGACCGCGGCGATCTCCAAATGCCCGGCGCGTATTTGTGGTTGTTGGAAGACAACGGCAAAAAAGTCGGGAGCGGTCAAGTGGTGTTGATTCGATGAAATGCACTTTCGCACTGATGACTATGAATAGAATGCTCCGACATTTCATTGCTCTATTGGCGGTGCTGCTGGGCTGCGGTCCGGTGGCGGCGCAAAATTTGATTTTCGCCAACGTTGCCGATCGCGGTGACGCCCGGGCGAGCTTGCTCAATCCGGCTGTCGCCATGATGCAAGATCCGCTGTTCACGCTCGGTAGCAAAGCGTTGCATTATGGCGTCGTCGCCGGCGGGCTGGATCTGCGCAACAGCTATTTCAATCTGTCGACGTCCAATCGCAGTATTGGGAAATTCGATCATTTTGGCTACGGCTTGCAAGGCCAGGTTTTGCAAACGCCGCTGTACAACGCCGTGGCGATGTACGCCATTTTTGGCAAGAAGCTGCACGAGAATTTTGCCGCCGGCGTCAATGTCGGCTTCATCAATCGCGCTTTCGATCGCGGCCAATTCATGCTCGAAGCGGAAGACGATCCGGCGCTCGCCCGGCTCTCCAAATGGGTTTTCCCCGATCTTGGCCTCGGCGTCGTCGCTGTGCCTCATCGTTACGTCACCGTCGCGTTCAGTGTTGCGCATCTCACGCGCCCCGATATTTCGATGACGGCCGAGACAGTCCGTTTGGCGCGCGCGTTCAGTCTCGGCGCCGCCGTCGGCATGGGCTATTTTCGCGCCCTCATCGGCGTATCGCATGATGAGGGAGAAACGCTGCCGACTCTCGGCTTTGAAAGTTTTCGCCCCGACCTGGGTTTCCTGAAGGTCGCCTTTGGCCGCGAGGCCGCTTCGCTCGAAGGCTCGGTGTATGTGATGCAAGGCGTGAGCTTGAGTTATCGTTACAATCATCCGATGAACGATTTGCGGCTTGCCAGCAGCGGCTCGCATGAAGCCGGCATCGCGTTTAATTTCCGCAAGAATCGCACGCCTTATGAGCCGGAATGGCTGAAAGCGGAGTATGCGCGCCGCGAGCCGCCGGCGATCAATCCCGCCACCGCGTTTGTCGTCCGCTCGGTGTTCGACACCTTAAAAATGGTCGATAAATTTATTTACCGCAAAATCGACCCGACTTTTACGCCGAAGGAGCTGGCGAGCTTGCCGGCGAACATTCTTTTCTCGGCGGATAGTCTCGAACCCGTGTTGGCGGAAACCGGCGCCCAGCATTTGCTGTTTAATATTGAGGCCGCCATCAAAGACGCCGCGAAAAAATTTGAAATTCCCGATGATAGCGTCGGCATTGTGCATGCGATGCGGAAAGATCACACGCCGGGTTATTTGGAGTTTCTTCGCGATTTGGCCAAGCAAATGAAAAACCCGAAATTCCATACCCGCCTGATCGCCCCGGCAGATGAAAAGCGCGTCTATTTGTTGTTGAAATATTTGTCGCTTTATGGGCCTTTGAACAACCGCCTGGAGATTGCGATACGGGATTCGGCGCAGAAAGCGGAACCGGATCGCCTGGCCGGACGGAAAATTCCGGAATTCGTTTTTCACCGGGAGTTGAGCGCCCGCGTCGATACGTTTAAATTCGCGCTGAACCTGACGGATTTGCGCCGCGGACCGGTGACGTGGGCCTTCATTGTCGAAGATGGCGACGGCAACGAATTGCTGAATTATGCCGGCGAAAAACAAATTCCGCATCGCTATGTGTGGGATTGGCGCGCACCCGACGGTGAACTGCTGCAGCCCGGCGCATACTTCTATTATATTCGGTGGAAATCCAGCGACGGCCAAACCTACACCTCGCCCCGCAAGCGCCTCGTCGTCAGCCGCGAGAATCGCCGCATCGCCATCGAGATTATGCGCCGCAAGGATTTGACCACAGAACCTCGTGCCACCGCCACGATCATTGTGAATTAAAAATATTAGGCGAAGTCCGGCGAGGAGAGTCCGATTTTCTCATTATGAAGAATGATCGCGCCTCAACGGGCTTCACTTGTACTCAATTTCAACGGAGATTGGAATATGTTCACGAAACGCACGACGAGCGTAGCCCTTTTGCTCAGCCTGATCGTTTTGGGGCCGGCGTTCGGGGTGCAGGATACGGCCAACACGGCGGCACCGCCGATCCTCTCGACAGCCGTTCTCGACACGACGTCGCAACCTCTCACCATGCAAGCTGAAACACCGCGCTCCGGCATCGCCAAAAATTTTTCCGAATGGACGAACCAGGGCGGTTGGGTGATGTATCCCATTTACGGCGTTTTCATTCTCGGCCTTGGCATCATCATTTACCAATTTGTGCGCGTTTTTTTTGACAACCGTTACGCCCGGCCGATTGACACGATGATTGACAAAAAGCTGGCCGGAAAAGCCGCCGACCCGGAGACGGAAATTTCCGAAATCTGGCAATTGGTACGCGATCATCCCAAATCCAAAATTGCGCAATTGTTGGATCGTCTGTGCGATCTGTGGCATCGGGATTCCAGCGCCGAAGCGTTGTATATCGAAATCGAAAGTTTTGTGAAATCGGTGAAAGAGCGCTACGAAGTGGGGCGCAACTTTGCCGTTTTGCTTTCGGACACGGCCGGCGCGTTGGGCTTGTTGGGAACGGTCTTGGGCATGTATCAAACGTTCATGCCCGGGCAACTGGAATCTTCGCAAATCATCTCCGGCATGGGCGTCGCTCTCGTGACGACGATTGGCGGCTTGATTGTGAGCATTATTTTAAATTTCGGCATTTCGTGGGCGCATTCGGTTTTTCACCGCCACATGGAATTGGTGGCCGAGCATGCCGATTTGTTCCGCAATCGTTTTGGTAAAAATCAGCCGGTTGCGATTCCAGCGCTGAAGGAGGTTGACAGCCGCCCTTTTGAACCGGCGCTGAATGTGACTCCTGTGGCTAACGGCAAAATTGCGCCGCCGCCGCCGAGCCGCATTCCGGCGCGGCTGCGCATTATTTCCGGCAATCATCAAATCGCTGATGCCGGCGCCTCGTTGCCGAAAGCCTTGGAAGTCGCCGTCGAAGATCAAAACGGCAAGCCGATGAAAAATGTGACAGTGACCTTTGAAGCCAATGGCAGCATGATCACGTTTGATAACGGTGAAAACCTGCGGCAGATCGATACCGACGTGATCGGCCGCGCCAAAGTGCAAGTGCGGTTGGGCAAGTTGTTGGGCAAACACCGCATCGTCGCGCGGGTGAATGGTGAAACGAATTTAAGCGAAACTTTTGAAATCGAGAGCAAGGTCGGCGCGCCGGATAAAATGTATGTTCTTGCCGGCCATTTGCAAACGGCGCAGCCAGGCGCACCGTTGCCGGAGCCGTTGCGGTTGAAATTGGAAGACACCTGCGGCAATCCGGTGCCCGATCAAGCCGTTCTCTTCGAAGTGACTTACAACACAGGCCGGCTCGATCGCGACAAAGCCCGCGTCGATGTGAAGACGAATGACGAAGGCGTGGCGGCGATCGGTTTTCGGCTCGGCGACACCCCGGGCGTCAATATCGTCAAAGCCATTGTCAAGCCCAAAGGCGGGCGCAAATTGGAAACTTCGTTTGAGTCCATGGGACGGGAGTAAAGAAGCGTATGGGCAACGGCGCAACCGTCATTCGGTATATCGATATTTGTTTGAATTTGTTGTTCGGCTTTATTTGTTTTTCGGAATTGAGCCAACACGACAAAATCGAATTGCCGACGACTGTGGAATTGAAGGCTTCCCATCCCGATGCGGAAATCGTGGTTTTTGTCGGCGTGCAAAGCAATGGCGTTTATCTGCTTGACGGCGAAAAGATCCGCACGCCGGATGCGAATGTGGTCGAGCAATTTTTAGTGAAGAGAAAAAACGAGCTGACGCAGGGCCGCTACAAAATGCGCGTTCGCGTCCGCGCCAATTACGACACGCCGACGCGGTTCGTGATGCACGCCGTCGATATTTGTGACAAACTCGACGTCGCCCGCAGCGTCGACGTGCGGCTGGGCAAAAAAGTGAAAATGTGAAGGAGGTTGGCTGGTTAGCCGGTTTAGCGGTTTGCCTGTTCAAAACGGGCCAACCGGCAAACGGGCCAACTGGCAAACAGATCCATGGCCAAAGCTGGAATGATCATTCGCTACATCGATATCGCCTTGACGATGCTGTTCGGTTTTATTGCGATCAGCGATATCGAGCGCAAAACGCAGGTGAATTTGCCGCGCCAGGTCACGGCGATCAGTTCGCCCTCGCCGCTGAACACCGTCTCGATTCTCGTGTTGGAAGGGCCGCGCTATACGGTGATGGAAGGCGCGCGGGAAATCGCCAGCGATACGGATTTGCGCAAAATCGAGCAGGTTATGCAGGCCGTGCGCCAAAACTATGCGGATCGGCGCGAGGAGGTGATTTTTCTCATTCAGCCCGATCCGAATGCGCCGATTCAATTGACGGTGAATGTATTGGATGTTTGTGAACGCAACCATTTTGTGAAGAATATCAATTATGTCGAGTCTGGTGTATAGTTTGTACAGCCGCTTGCGCCGTGTCGAGCCGGAGAAGCTGTGGACGTACATTCTGACGACCATCGTGGTTTTGATTTTCTATGCCGCGGCGCTGCAATTGCATTTTTCGGCGCCGCGCTTTGATGTCGAGAAATTTGCGGAAATCGATTTTACTAAATTTCAGCCGCCGAAACCGGTGGCGGGCGGTCGCACGGAGCGGCCGAAAACGCGCCTGGAAAATACCGCGGTGGAAAATAACACGATGCCTGCCAATATGGCGCCCAATGAATTGCCGCAAATTGATTTGCAAACTTTGGAAGCGCTGACGCAAGTGGTTGACCCTGCACCGCAAGATTTAGCCCTGGTGCAACGCACCGCCGCTCTGCCCTCGGCGGTGAAAATCTCGGCAGTTCAGGTCGGCACGGCGCTGTTGCCCGGCCTTGATGCGCCGATCGTACAAAGCCGTCCCGGCGGCTTGGCGGTTTTGGGCGCGCCCAGCAACGTGTTCAATCCGAAGCTGCAGGCGCCGAAAGACGGTTACGGCGGCAAATTGAGCCATGAGGGCTACTCCGCCGGTCGCGCGAACCCGATTACGCTCGAGCCTAAAGCCGGCTATTCCACCGGTCGCGTGGTGCCGATTGTGAATGATCGGAAGGCGGAAGATACCGGCCCGCAGAAGGTTGTGGTCAAAGGCGCCGGCGAGACGGATTGGAAAAGCCGTGATCTGCGCAAGCTGTTTCATGAACTGTTAGAGTGGATGCGCAAAAATCCCTACGATTTTCCGCCGGCGCTGCGGCAATATATGCGGTTCAGAGCCGGTGATGTCACCTCGCGCGTGGCGATTGCGACCACCGAGGCCGAGTACGAATTGTTCATGTTGTGCAACGAGTCATCAGAAGATTTTGGTTTGTTGCTGGTGTCCGCCGGCGACAGCGCGCAGGCAATCTGTTTGCGCGACACCGGTTTTCGCCAGCAAAGTTTTTATTTGAGCAAAGGCATTGCCGGCCGCAATGAAAGCGCCGCCGTCGGCTCCGTGAGCATGCTCGAAGCCCGGCCGACCTTCCAAGAAACCTCGAAATTCTATAAAATCTTTTTGTCATGGTGGGACAAAACGAATGCCGGAGGTGTGAAGAAGTCATGAAAGCACGCTGCGTTCAGCTCTTCAGCTTGGGTTTTGCCGCGTTGCTGCTGGCGGGTTGCGGTGGCAGCGGCGCGTTGCGTGACTATCGCGCGCTCAAAGTGCCGCCCGGAATTTCGCCGTTGGTGGCGGCGCGCGCGGATTCCATTTCCGCCGGCTTGTTTGTAACCATGAAGAACGAGCGCGAGGCGCAATCTTTGTTTGAAAAAGGCCGGCGGCATTATAACGCCAGCGATTCCCTGTGGGTCGTGCTGGATAATGCCAAGAAGGCGACGGTCAAAACCGTGCATGTCGATGATTCGCTCGCGGCCATGAAACAAACGATTCCCGGCACGCTGAAATTGCAGGAAGCCGCGCAAAATTTGCAGGCGTTCGATCGCACCCAGGAACAGCGGTTGATGATTCAGGCGAGCTATAATTTGAAAGAGGCGCAGAAGTATTTGGAACGGTCAGTACAATTAAATCCGTTTAATGCTTCGGTGCAGAATTACTTGGCGCTCACTTACAAATTGTTGGCGCAGCGTTTTCCCAAGGAAATGTCGTTCGACAAGGCCCTGCATATTTGGGGCACGCTGGCGCGCTTGGAGCCCGGCGAATACGTGCATTATTATAATCTCGGCTCGACCTATTTTGCCGAGCAGCATTGGGCCGACGCCCTGGAGAATTTCAAAAAATGTGAGGAAGTGCTGCTGGCCTCCGCCGAAGTCAATCCGCGCCGGCTGCAAAATCCGGCGTTGCCGGTGGAAGCCACGTTGGACACAACCTACCGGTTTTTGACGGTATATTTCCAGGCGCAAGCGGCGATCAAATTGTTGGAGGCGCCGCTGGCTTTGCAGAAATTGCATCACGCCAAAACGCTCACGCACAATCCGGAATATCTGGCGATCATCGAATCCAATGTCAAATGGATCAATTGGGACGACGGCAATATTTACGGCTCGGTGATGAAAGACTCGGCGAATACGCTGGCCAGCCGCGGCCAATTTGGCGACGCCGGAAAAATTTACGAAGATTTGATTCATCGCACGCTGAAAACCAAGCGCGCCAAAGATGAAATGAGCTGGACGTTCGCGGCGATTGAGTATAAAAACCTCAACCGCAAAGCCAGCGCCGTGTCGCGGCTGTATGAAGTCATTCAAACGATTCCCAAAAATCCTGCCGGCACGCCGCTCGATGCCGGTTATAAAGAGTACTTTGAAGCGTACGGCACGATGTGTTATAATATGGGCATCGACACCGTGCGCAGCGACCGCCGGCTGGCTTATTCTTATTTTGCGCAAGCGGCGGAGATCGACTGGAGCGGGCGCGGCAAAAGCTATATGTTTATGGCGGATTTGTCCCGCGCCAATCCGCAACTCGTGATTGCGAACGGCGAAAAGGCGGTGGCCTTGGCCTCGCAACTGGCGCCGGAGGAATTGCAGAATCTTTACAAGCTGCTGGTGGAAGGTTACCGCCGCTCCGGCCAGGTTGATAAAGCGAAAAATTATTTCGATAGATTGCGCGCGATGCAATAGGCTTGCGGCGCCCAAGCGCAAATTAAAACTCTTAATAAAGTTTCTAACACAAAGCTTTGTACCCCCACGGCACAAAGATACCAAGCAGCGCGTGGTTTTTTGTCTTGGGGTTAATTCTGGTTGCGGTTCGTTGTTGCGCCATTGCTTTATAAAGTCTAGCCTCGCACCTTTTGCGATGAATTTTTAAATGACCATGAAAATCAGGACGTTCCTCCTCAATGTGTTGTTGCCGGCAGCGTTGCTGTCGCCGGCTTATGCGCAATTATCCAATCAAGTTTACGTGACGCGCAAAACCGTCCCGGTGGCGACGATCAAAGAGCGCGCCACGATCAATTTTTTTGTCGAGCAGTATTTCATTCCCGAGCAAAAAATCGACAGTATCGAAGTGGTGGATATTCTCGGCGATGGCTTTAATGAAAAAGATGTATTGGAAGTTTATCCCTCCAAGCAGCTCTTCAGTCTCAGCGAGTCAGACACCGCGCTGGCGGTGATGCGCAATTGGAAGCGCAGCAGCTTCATCGAAGTCGTGGCGGAAAAAAACAAGCGTGGCGAATATGTCACGCGCTCGACGTTTCCGGCCGCCGCAGCGTTGTTCAATGGCTTGGTTTATCTTGTCGAAAAGAATTACGACGGCCGCCATCTGACGCTACAATTCGATTTTGACGGCTCCGAAAAAGGCGCGGCCTCATTGCAAATTTGGGGCTTTCAGGAAAACGAGTTGCTCAAGCCGCCCAAATCTGGCGATCAATTCGCCCACGACATGATGTTCTACACCCGCTCCGATACGATTTTCGTGGAAAAACCGGTTTATGATGTGATTTATATTCAGCAAACCGTGACCGACACGCTGCGGGTGAGAGGAAGTAAGTGACGGCAGGAGGGACGGCTAATTGTGCGAAATTTCCGGCAAGATACAAACGTTGAATGATTCTTCTTGCCGGTGGGCATAAATGTAGGTTCCCCGCGACCCGGCAAAGCTCCATTGCGCCAGCGGAAATTGGCCGTGCTGGCGCGTAAAAAGAATGATTCCCGGTTTGTCCCACCAACGTTGTTCCCCGCTGTTTGTTAAAGACCTTTGCAGAAAAACCAGCGACCACTGCAAACGCAGAATCAGCCACGACGTGATGAATAACAGCCGGCTTTTTTGTTTCACCTTGATTTCACACCTAAAAAGTCAGATCTAAAATTTTCATGCGCTGTTGATGTTGATCGGTGGCGGCCTTCGCCTGATCATGCAAACGCAGGATTTCATTAGGGAATCTACGGCGAGAATTTTTAACATGCAAGCAAACTTTAGTTGCAATCCTCGAAATTTCTATTATATTCGGAATTGAACTTATGGAAAGGCCCGGAGCCTCATGATGCAAGCGGTTGTGACGATCGCGCTCACGGCGGCGGTGGCTTTTTGTGCCGCGTGTTGCCGTTCCGTTACTCAAAAGAATCATCAACCCTCACCAACCCTGCAAGCCGTCAGCGCCCAGGAATTGGCTTGCCTTCCCACCGACATCCGGTTGGAACAGATCGTCACATATGGTAACCAGGAAACCTCCGTTCGGGAAAAACTGGTCGCGCTGCACGCCGAGTGTGACAACGGCAAGCTGGTGGACGCCAATAAAAGGGAAATCCGTTTTTACCGCGTCGCCTGTTTCGGCAACCCGCCTTATAATTATGATGAGATTCGGCAGCGCGAGCGGGAGGAAATCGCGCAATTAAAACAAAACTATACCGTCATCGTCTTTGAATGCAATCCGATGATGCAGTGAGCCATGCCCGAACTCCCCGACCTGATTTATCTCGAAAAAAAATTGCCGCCCTTGCTGGCCGGGCAGCGCCTCATTGACGTGGAGATCAAAGAGCCGATCGTGCTGCGCATGTTGTTGCCGGGTGATTTTGCGGCGGCGTTACGCGGGGCGGAATTTCTCGCGGTGCGGCGGCACGGCCCCTTTCTCGTTTTGGCGCTCTCCGAGGAACGCGAACTGGTGATTCATCCCATGCTTGCCGGCCGCTTTCAATGGACGAACCCCAATGAAAAGACGGCTGCCGGCTGCGCGTTGTCGTTGGAATGCGAAGCGCCGGATAAGACCCGCCATCTGCTCCATTATCTGGACGACAAGAAAATGGGGAAAGTTTATCTCACGCGCCGGGGCGAATATCAGCCCATTCCCAAGTTCAATACCCAGGGGCCGGATTTGTTGAGCGCGGCGTTTACACCGGCATACTTTCACCAAAAGATAAAAAAATCCCGCCAGCAGGTGCGCGTGCTGATTATGGATCAAGCCGTGGTGAGCTGCATCGGCAACGCGTATGCGGATGAAATTTTATTTGACGCCGGCATTCATCCGAAAACGTTCTGTTATCAACTCCCGGACGCAGCGATCGCCCGGCTGCAGCAAAGCATTGTCGGCGTGATGCGCTGGGGCATTGCCGAGGTTGAAAAAGCCAATCCGCCGCTCAATATGAAAGCGCGCGCTCACCTGCGCGTGCGCAACCGCAAAGACCAGCCGTGTCCGCAATGCGGCACGAAAATCCGCCGTGCTGGCGTGCGCGGCTTCGATACTTTCTTTTGTCCCGCCTGTCAGCCGCTAACGCGAGCGCAGTTTATCGACTGGCGTAAGCTCGATGAAGGCACCGCATGATCCATTGGCCTGACCCCTCGACGGCAAAGCAGCTTTGGCGGCAATCGCGGCGATTTGTAGTTCTTGCCATTGCCGGCTTGGCATATTGGCTGATTTCCCGCCAACCCGCGCCGCCCGACTTGCAGCCCCAAGCCATGAAAGCGGTAGCCATTTTTGTGGTGTGCATTTTATTTTATGTGACCAACGTCATTCCGCTGATGATCACCAGCTTGCTGGCGGTGGTTCTGTTTCCGCTGGCGGGCGTGCTGGATGCCAAAACGACTTTCGCGCTGTTTGGTAACGAGGCGGTTTTTTTTATTCTGGGCGCGTTCATTTTGGCGTCACCCTTTATGCGCTGCGGGCTGTCCCGGCGCATCGCGCTGGCGGCGCTGCAGCATTTTGGCGATTCCCCGCGGGCCTTGTTGTTCGGTGTTTTAATCATCGCGGCTTTTTTTTCCTGTTGGATGTCGGAACATGCCGTGGCGGCAATGATATTTCCGATCGTGCTGGAAATTACCGACAGCCTCGGATTATCGCCGCAAACCAGCCGGTACGGCAAGGTGATTTTTTTGGCCCTGGCAGCCGGATGCATCATCGGCGGCATCACCACATTTTTAGGCGGGGCCCGCGCTCCGTTGGCGGTCGGCATCTTGCATGAGGCAACCGGCCAAACCATCGGTTTCACGCCGTGGGCGCTGGCCGCCTTGCCGACGACTTTGCCGATGTTGGGATTTGCCTACTTGTTGTATTTGTTTTTTTATCCTCCGGAAGCGCTTGACATTGAAGGCGTTCGTGCCTTGCTGGCCCGCCGCCGGCGCGAATTGGGCCCTATGAGTTCCCGCGAAATTGGCGTGAGTGTTTTAACGTTGGGCACGATCTTGTGCTGGATGATTTTGGGCGAAGCCTTTGGGTTGGCGCAAATTGCCATCATTGCCGTAATCATTGCGTTCGTGTTCAAACTGACGAATTGGCAGGAAGTGGAAGCCGACGTGAATTGGGGTATTTTTCTCATGTATGGCGGCGCGATTTGCCTGGGCTATGCGATGGAGAAAACCGGCGGCGCGGCATGGCTGGCACATCATACGCTCGGCGCTTTCGTGCAGTCGCCGCTGCTGCTGATTGCCGCCGTTTCGTTTCTGTCCATCGCCCTCACGGAATTGCTCAGCAATTCCGCCGTGGTGGCGCTGCTGATGCCGGTGGCGTTGACGATGGGGCGGGATTTAGGAATTGATCCGCGGATTATGACCATGGTGGTGACCATTCCCAGCGGCTTGGGATTTATGTTTCCGATGGGCACGCCGGCAACCGCAATCGCCTTTTCCTCGGGATACTTGGGCATGCGGGACACGGTGCGCACCGGCTGGATTTTGTTTCTCGGCGGGTGGGTGATTTTTAATTTGTCCATTCATTTTATTTGGCCGTGGCTCGGCTTTAAATTACCCTCGTAAATATGTCAAAAATTTTATTGTTGCTCTCGTTCTTGCGCCGCTCGCCGCAGTGCATCGAGCTGGCGCTGCAAATTGCCACTGAACGCCAGTCCGAGCTGGTGGTTTTATTCGTGCTGGATGAGGAAGTCATCAAAGCCGTCACCAAGAAACTGACCGAAGACGGCTGGATCGGCGGCAAGCCGTCCGAACAATTTGTCGAAGCCTGGCGCCGGGAATATCACGAGCAGGCGCAACACAAGATTCAGGAAGTGGAAGAAGCCGCGCACGCGAAAGGAATTACGGTGCGCTCGTTTTTACGGCAGGGAAGCTTGGTGCAGGAAGCCCTGGCGCTGCTGGAGCGGGAAAAGATCGATCTCGTCATCGTGACGCGACGCAAGCGTTCCGGGTTGTCGCGTTTGCTCTTTGGCTCGGCCGTGGCGGATTTGCTGCGGCAAGCGCCGTGTCCGGTCAAAGTCATTGATGAAGAATAGCAATAAAGATGAAAAATAGCGGCAAAGCCGGCATTTGCGGACGGCAGCGCCGAAAATTTTACAAAATAAATTGTTTGCTTTTGCGACGCCAGTTTCGTATTTTTTACGCCAATGCTGGCCTGCTATTTTTATTTTACGAATACAAAAAAATCTTTGCATGGCGAGCGCAAAAATATCAGCTTGCGAGTTATCGGGTTTGCAGCAATGAGAAAAGTGTTCAAAAAAATTCTGGGTGTTATCGCCGCGACGCTGCTGCTGGTGAGCCTGATTGTGGCGGTGCGGCCATTATTTAGCGTGATCACTTTGTCTTTCTGCCAAGGGGAAAATTGTGAGGCGCCGGACACCGGTGAAATTGCCGGTGTGGACCTTCCCGACGACACCCTTGGCCTGGTTCCGCAAGTGAATAAAACGGCGTTCTTTTGGTCAATCCAGCGTATGTTGTCCAGCGCCACTCTGATTGT
>JAJVHT010000212.1:7998-14092 GCA_022072515.1 bacterium | reverse complement strand
CCGGGTTGCATGGGGAAAAGCCCGGCGCCGACGAACAAGTTATAATCGCCGGTCACGCCGCCGATATTGCCGATGCCCGGCACACAAAATTTGCGATACGCCGCCCGATCATCGGCCAGGCTGCCGTTGAGCTGGCCGGAGCCTTCATATTGCACATTCGTGAAACCAATTTGATCGGATTCCGAAATGTCGGTTTTGTCAACGCTCGGTTCGCCGGGGAAATTGGTGCCCGCGCCGGAGGTGGGTTTGCCGTCATTTTCGCCAAGATCACCGGTGCCGGCCAGGCCGTCCAGCCCGACGTCATCCGTAAACGGATTCCAATCCCCATCATTGTCAATGCCGTCTTCGCGCGACTCATCGATCAACTCATCAATGCCTTCGTCGATGCGGCCGTTGTTGTCGTTGTCAATGCCATCGGCATATTTCAAACCGATATCCTCCGCGCCTTCATCGCGCAGGCCGTTGCCGTTGTCATCCTTGCCGTTCCCGGCGATTTCGCCGATCAGCATCGGTGCGGTAATCACCGGGCTGCCGATTTCCCCATCATTGTCATTATCAATCCGATCCGCAAAACCGTTGCCGGGGTTAAAAACCGGCAACGTGCGCGGCAAATGAATTTCACCCTCGTCGATTAAGCCGTTGCCGTTGTCGTCGAGCAAATTATCCGGCTGCTCACCCGCGATAATCTCGGCGGTTATTTTCGGGCTGTTCTCTTCGCCATCCAAATCATTATCGATACCGTCGGTGAAATTCCCCGGGGTCTCCAAAAAGGAAGTCGCCACCACGCCGACCGGATCGCTGCCGAAAAACTGATCGCCAATGCCGTCCGCATCCGTTGACCACGCCACATCATTCGCGAGTGAAAAGAAGGCAATGTCGTCGCCGCCGTCGCCGCCGACCAGATCCGCAAGCAAAATATTCACGCCGAAACGCTCCAACAGCTTGCTGCCATCGTTCTTGAAATAATGCAAAATGAAAACCACATCCTGCACTAAAACCTGCGCCCATTGCAGCACGCGCGTCTCCATGATGATGCCCAGGCCGTAACGGCTGGAATCGGTCTGATCCGGACGAAAGACGCCAATCCATTTGTCGAAATGATCATCACCGGTTTTGAAGAAGAACTCTTGATCCGCGGTTTTAACCGAAAGATCGGGCGGCACTTTGCCGAACAAGCCGTTCCAGCTTCCGGCCCAGCCTGGATCACCTTTATCCTCAAGTTTGTCCGGCCAAATCGGCGGCCACGAGCTTTTGTCCAGCAGGTTCGCCACATTGGCGGCAGTGCCTTGGGTCGTGTTGATGTAGCCGGTGATCGGCTGCAATTCCCAGCTCGAACCATTGTTAAGGTCGGGCTTCCCGAGTCCCGCAGTCATGATACGTTGAAAAGTATTGCTCGGCGTTCTCACTTCGGCGCCGTACATCGGCGAGGTCAACGCCATGTAGATTTTTCTGGTGTTCTTCGGCCACTCGTAAGGAATCTCATCCGGCCGGGCGGACGAGCGCCCGGTAATGCCGTAGTTGAAAATGGTCGTACCCACCAGATTGGCGTTGGTGTAAGTCTTACGCCGTTCATTGAAGTTGCTGCGCTCTTTGGAAGGAACGTATTTGTTATTTTGTGCCAGCGCCAACACCGGCAAGAGCACGATAACTGATAATAGAATTCTCAAAAGTCTCATGAAAGAACTCCTCGTGGTTGTCAGCCATTATTGTAGTCCCCGCCCCAGCAGGCATAACCTGGGAGCGGCTGTAGATACCACGAAATTCGTGGTTGCAACAATGCCCCACAAGGGGGCAGGACTACAATCTAAATCAAAAACTAACCTTCAATCCCAGTTGCACTTCGCGCGGCTCGCTAAAACGATCCGGCTGCCGCAAATATTCTTCCGCCGTGTTGTTGTTGATTGTGGCGGTGCGCACTTCGGTGTACGTCGTCGAATTGGTGGCGCGGCCGGTATCGGTATAAACATTGATTTCATTGCGGCGATCGAACAAATTGTACACATTGCCTAACAGCACCATCTCCATGCCGGCCAGCCGCAAAGTTTTGGAAAGACGCAAATCAAAAACCAGAAAATAAGGAATATTACGGCTGTTGCGCGAAAAGGCAAAGTTGACGTTTTGGCCGACGCGGCTTGCTCTTGGCGCGCTCGGGGTGTAGGGATAACCGGAATGATAGCGGCCCAACAAGCTGGCGGCCCAACCTTTATTGAAGAAACTGATAGTGCCGTTCAAAGTGTGTTTCTGATCCCAACTGAGCGGCACAATGAATTTTGCCGGCTCATCGTTGCTGTTGCGCCGGCCAAATTCTTCGCCGGGATCCGAGTTGCTGCCCTCGGCGACCTGAAATGTGTAGTCAAAAGAATACGTGAAAATCCGGGAGCGCACTTGCGACAGCGTTAACGTAATGCCGCGCACGTTGGCATAATCCTGGTTGCGATAAATAAAGTAAGAGCGGCCAGCCAACACTTGGCCGCCAGCGCCAACGGTTTCAATCGGCGGGCTGGTGCCGACCCAGTCGCGCACGTCACGATAGAAGCCGGTGACGTCGATGCCGATATTTTCGCCAAGCTGTTGCTTGAGGCCAAGCTCATACATCACCGTCTTCTGCGGCTTCAAATCGGCATTGCCATAGATGCCATAATTGCCGCTGCCCACCGGCACTTTGAAGCCTGGATTTTGATAGAGCAATTCAAAGGAAGGAATCTGCAAGAAATGGCCATAGGAAAAATGAATCGCACCTTTGTCGGTAATCGGATAGGCAATGCCGAACCGCGGGCTGACCTGATACTTCGCGGAAGGCTTTTTATACCATGCCGCCAGGCGCTGTTCCAACGTCAGCACTTGATAACGATCGTTGAGCGGCTGATAAACGTTGGGATCGCTCGGATCGGCCAACACCAGGCCTTTGGAATCGAAATAATCGAAACGCAAGCCGGCGTTGATTACCACGCTTTCGAATTCGATTTTATCCTGGGCATAAGCGGAAAACTCGATCGGCTTAAACGTGTAGCGGCCGTGGTTCGGCGAAGAGATAGGTGGAATCTCCGGCTGGAACGGCACAATCTCGCCGCCGCTGGCATCGAGCTTGGGAATGGTGGTGATGTTCTCTTCAAACAGCTTGTGCCGTTTGCCTTCAAAGCCAATCTTGAGCTGATGAACCAAATTAATCTGGTTCGTGTAGTCCAATTTGACGATCTGTGAAGTCGTTGAACGTTGAAAAAAGCCATTTTCCGTGCCGGAATTCGCCAGATCGTAAGTGGAAGTTTCGCGCAGGGAATCTGGATGCAAATAACGGGAATCGAGGGGATTCTCAAAAAGATAGTTCTGATAGTTTTTATAAAACTGCGAAAGGTTAACAGTATAAAAGGAGCGAGCGCTTAAAGCGTGGGTCAATTGCAGGTTGGCATTGTAGCCCTTGTCGTGATTGGTGCGCCGCGCCTCCGGCAGCCAACGGAAGAAACCGTTGTAGTTCGCGCTTTCATCCGTATTGCCTAACAATCCCAGCTTGAGCGTGATGTTTGATGATGGACGATAAGAAAGTTTCAATTGCGCTGAGCGATTCAATTGCGTGTTCATCGGCACAATTTCACCGCCGACGGCTTCCTTGCCTTTAAAAGTGCCCAGCGTATCGCCATTGAGGTTGAACATCCGCCGGCCGTTCAGCCAGCCGTCGGTGGAATAATAACGGCCCGTCGCAAAAAAGGTCAAATTCTTGCCGAACAACGGCACTGGCCCGCTCAAGCTGCCTTGCACATTGTGCGTTGCAGCCGGATCGATCTCATCGATGCCGAGATAAAGATCCTTGTCGGGACTAACATAATCACCGGAGTACAAATTGATATTACCGTGATATTCCTGGCTGCCGTCCTTGGTCACCAGATTGATGACGCCGGACATCACATTACCAAACTCCGCATTGAACGTGCCGCTGATGACTTGCAGTTCCTGCACCGATTCATTTTCAACGCGCACCGCCGAGCCGCCGTTGTACACGTCCGTCACCGACACGCCGTCGACGAAATACGCCACTTCGCTCGAGCGGCCGCCGCGAATGTGAATGCCGCCGCCGCGATCGACCGAAACACCGGCTTGCAGGCTCAAAACTTCATTGACTTCCTGTACCGGCAACGCCTGAATCTGTTCCGCGGCGACGCTGGCCTGCGAAGAAGTGATCGACTTGTTGACGATCTCGCGTTCGGCAACAACTACGATCTCCGCGCCTTGCACGACTTCTTCGGCCATGGCAAAATCCAATTTCGTGGTTAGGTCGATTGACACCACCACGTCGCGCGTCTTGATCGTGCTGTAGCCGACAAAAGAAGTTTGCAGCACATATTTTCCCGGCGCAATATTAATGATGACGTAGTTGCCCTCCATGTCGGTTGCCGCACCGAGCGGCGGATTTAATGACACTTCTTTCCCATCCTTGATCTGCGCCAGCAGGATGACATTCGCGCCCGGCAGGCCATCGGTGGTGTTTTTGTCCGTGACCTTGCCGGCAATTTTTCCGGTGGTGCCGGCGAACAGGGGGCAGGCTGTGACTGAGAGAAGCACGAGAAACCAAAGACTGAATCTGAAGCCACGTTTCATACTCTCTCCTCCGTTTGATTTGCTCTTACTCATTCTCCGACTCAAACTCATACTCGCTGGTAAGTATATTTTTCAAAAACGAGTACGAGTATGAGAAAGAGTAGGATAAAAATAGTTATTGGGGTTTTTACTCTTTTTCCAATGGTGATTTGACCTGCTGCAATGTTTGCGAATCAATGGAAATCGTCAATGGGCGGCGCAGCAACTGAAGCTGTTTTTGTAATTCACGCTGTTTATACTCCGGAAGCAGACTCTCAGCAATTTCGGTTTTGGCGTCGTCAAAAGACTTGGGCTGCGCGGGCTTGATGTCCAAAACTTGGACGATGGAAAAATACTGGTCGCGTTGATAGGGGCCGCCAATTTCACCCCGGTGCAACTTGAAAATTGGTTCCGCGAATTGGCCCAAATCGCCTTTGGTGACATAGCCAACCTCGCCGCCGCGCACGGCCGACCAGGGGCGAATTGAATAACGTTTCGCCAGGGCGCCAAAATCTTCGCCGCGTTTGGCGCGGGCTAAAATATGTTCAATTTGCTGCTGACTTGCAACGGTTATTTCGCGCAGCTTCACCAAGGCGGGATAAACATAATTTTGCGGCTGCGCGGCATAAGCTTGCCGCAGCGAATCCAGCGGCTCCGTTACGGAATCCGTCAACAGGCTCTTCATGCGCTCAACGAGAAAACTGTTTTCTTTTTCACGTATGCGTTGTTTCACATTCAGATCATTCTCGAAGCCGGCCTGCCGCGCGCGGCGCAGATACTCTTCTCGCAACGCCAGCCCGCCGATGAAATCTTTCAAATCCTCGAGGCTTTGCACGCGGCTCCGTTGCCGCGCCGAAGTTTGAATCGCCCGCGCTTGAAAATCCTTGAGGGTCCACGTTTGGCCGCCGATCTTGGCCACTTCCGCGGTGGGGGAGAGTGCCACCAAATCAACGCCGTTGCCCATCTCACGCGCGGTATCGACTTTGGCCGTTTGCATTTTTTCCCACATCTGCGCCAGCGTCGCTTCGTTGAATTGTATCCTCAGCCCGGCCAACGTCTGCGCATCCAGCTTTTGGATCGTCTGCGCGCGCTTCCGATGCTCGGTAACCCAGCGCAGCCTTTTTCTCTCCTTCGCATAATCGGTTTCCGTGAGAATCGGCGGGCGGACGCGATCTTCGAGCTTGATAATGCTGTAACCGAATTTTGTGCGTACGGGCTTGGATATTTCACCTTTTTTTAGTTTTTGCGCCACGGCCGCAAAAGTGGGATCCATGTCCTCCCATTTGAAATAACCCAGATAGCCGCCGCTACTTGCCAGGCGATAATCCTTGAAAATCGTGGGCGCGAGTTCTTCAAACGTCGCGCCGTTTTGCAACTTTTCGTAAAGGGCATTGGCTGCCGCCAGCGTCGGCGCATACAAATGCCGCGCCGCCGCCTGTTCGTGCGCCAGCAGAAATGCGGCTTTGATTTCATTTTCTTGCACGCGCACCGTATCGACGAGGTGATCGCGGTAGGCTTCGAGTAT
>JAJVHT010000212.1:2487-7898 GCA_022072515.1 bacterium | reverse complement strand
GCGCGCTGCAAGTACGGCACGCCTTGACCCGGCTGCCCACGATTGAGCCAAATCGCACCGAGGATTTTGCAGGCATCCGCCGTCGGCTCCAGCGCCAGCGATTTGACCAGCCGGGCCTGCGCGCGGTCGTAATCTTGCAGTTGTGTGTAAATCAACCCGGCGCGAATGTAAGGCGAAACGTTGTACGGCGTTTGCAGAATCAACGCTTCATATTCTTTGGCGGCCAGCGCCAGCTTGCCGCGCTTTTCATAATCTTCCGCGAGCAGCACATGCACTTTTTCCCAACTCTCTTCGCGCCGCCAGGCGGCATACGCCAATTGCTCCAGATAATTCCGCGGTTGATAAACCAAAGGCGCCGCTTGCTCTCTCGGCACAAACGGCCAGTTCCGCGTCAGCACGGCAATGCGAATTTTGGCAACTTCGTCATCCAGCGCCGTTACCCCGCGTTCCTGCCAATACACCGAATCCGGCCGCGCTTTGGTCTGGTCCCAACTGTTCGTGATGAAAGCATTTTCACGCATCGTGCGGCAAAGCTCGCGGCCCATGAGGAAATAGCCTTCCAGATTCGGATGCACGTGTTCTAGCATTAGATTTTTGCCGATTAAACCGTGCGGCGAAGCTTGCTCGAAAGCATTTTCCATATCGACCAGCAGCGCGCCGGTTTCTTGCGCCACTTCTTGGAGCGCCAAATTAAAATCACCGCTGGCGCGAAAACGCAAACCATCCAGATCGCGGGCTTTTTCGTATGCGGCTTGCGCGCCGTTGAAATTTCCCAGCGCTTCCAGCGTTTTCCCTTTTTCGTAATAAAGCCTGGCTGGCGACGGGTCAACATGCTGCAAAGAGTCATAAAGCGCCAACGCCCCGGCAAAATTTCCGGCAGCCAGCAACTGCCGGCCACGATCCAATTTTCGTTCATAAACGGTACGATTCGTCTGCGCTGAATACAGCGACACAAACGGCGGCAGATCGCGCACGTTGCTGACGAGAGTGGAGAGAAGGACGCGCACGCCGCGCGCTTGCGCCGCGTTAATGATGTCCGTGAGATTGGCTTTAAAAAATTGTCGCGCCCGTTGATAGGCTTCCCCCGCATAATGAATTTCCTGATCGGCGACCATCTGTTCCATCAGCGTCGGGTTCGCGCCGTTTTTTTCTTGTTCACCCGGCCGCAGCCATTTTTTGGCCTTTTCGATTTGATCACGCAGAAACAGCATGATCTTGAGCCGTTGCAGTTTTAGATAAAACTTGATCACGCCGCGCCAGCGCCCGAGCGATTCCGTTGAGCCGACCCCGAGCGCACCATAAAATTCATTGTGGCCGCAATAAATCATCAGCGCCTCCGGCTGCTGCGCCAGCGCTTCCGCCGTGATGTCAAGCAGCGAAAAGCTATTGATCGCGGGCATGGCCAAATTGACGACTTCGATTTCGCGCTCCGGAAAATAATCTAAAAGGCGCTGTTGCAGCATTTTCGACATGCTGCCGTTGTACATGTAAGGATACCCGGCGGTTGTGGATTCACCCAAGACGAAAAGGCGATAGGCATTCGCCGCTTTGTGCTGGCGGAAGATATCATGCGAAGTTTCCGGCGTGACCCCGGCCGCGGCAAAATAGCGCCGCCCGACGTTGCTGTTGACTTGCAGGAAACCGGGCAGCGCCTCATGCGGTGTGAAGAGCGCCAGATTACCGCCATAATTTACGAGGCGCAAGATCAGCTCAAAAATGACAAAAAACAAGAGCGGCAGCGCCGCCAATACCAAACGGAAAATTCGTTCAAGCCGATGACGGCGGTCGTGCTGCAGGGCACGAAGATGCGCCTGCACCAACCGGCGCTCCAGCCCGAGCTTTTTGGCAATTTTTTGCTCGGAGGCTGATTTGGCCAAAGCCTCGACCTGTTTTTTTTGTGCCGCGGTCAACTCCTGCATGTCAGGCGCCGATGGAGAATAAAAAAACTAAAATGTTTTTAGCTTATTTTAATATGAGCTTAAACACAGCCAGGGAGCCAATGGAAGGGCTTCCAAAGCGGCTTAATTTACTAAAATCTTGCCCATATTGTCAAGCAATTTCTTGTCATTTTTGTTACATGGTCATTTTTGTTGCACCCGCCACCTCAATGTTTTATTTTTGTGAAAGCTTTCGTATTTTACCCAAGGCTTTCAAACTATCGCGCAACAGAAAGGACAATCAAAGTGACGCCAGCCCATCTGCAAAAACTCTCACCCGTTCCGCCGCGCCAAGTCGAAATCAACGACGGCTTCTGGGCGCCGAAACTGAAAACCAATCGTGAAGTCACCATTCCGACGGTTTATCAGCGCTGCCGGGAAACAGGGCGTATTGACGCTTGGAAATTGGACTGGAAGCCCGGCCAGCCGCAGACGCCACATGTGTTTTGGGATTCGGACGTTGCCAAATGGATCGAAGCGGCAGCGCACAGTTTGGCGACACATCCTGATCCGAAATTGGAAACAACGCTCGACGATCTTATCGACACGATTGCTAAAGCGCAGCAGCCGGATGGTTATCTCAACACGCATTTCACCGCCGTGCGTCCCGACATGCGGTGGAAAAATTTGCGTGACTGGCACGAATTGTATTGCGCCGGCCATTTGATCGAAGCCGCCGTCGCATATTTTCACGCCACCGGTAAAAAGAAATTTCTCGACACCGTTTGCCGCTGCGCCGATCACATCGATAGGGTGTTCGGAACGTCGCCCGGCCAAAAACGCGGTTACCCCGGGCACGAAGAAATCGAGCTCGCGCTGGTCAAGCTTTATCAAGCGACGGGGGAGAGGCGTTATTTGCAGCTCGCAAAATATTTCATCGATGAACGCGGACAGCAGCCGCACTATTTCGATGTTGAAGCGAGAGAAAGAGGGGAAGACCCTGCAAGTTATTGGGCGAAGACGCACGAGTACACGCAATCACATCTTCCCGTGCGCGAACAAAAAATTCCGGTGGGACACGCCGTGCGCGGGATGTATCTCTATTCGGCAATGGTTGATCTCGCGGTTGAATGTCAAGATCACGAGTTGCTCGCGGCCGGCAAACGCCTTTGGCAGCATCTCGTGCACAAACGTATGTACGTCACTGGCGGCATCGGCTCGTCGCGCGCGAATGAAGGACACACGGCTGATTATGATTTGCCCAACGAAACGGCGTACGCAGAAACCTGTGCCGCGATTGGCCTGGTTTTGTTCACGCATCGCCTGCTGCAAATCGAGCCGGACACGGCTTATGCCGACGTCATAGAGCGCGCGCTGTATAATGTTTGTCTCAGCGGTGTGTCGTTAACCGGTGCGCGTTTTTTTTATGAGAACCCGCTGGAGAGCCGCGGCAATCATCAGCGCTGGGAATGGCATGAATGCTCGTGCTGTCCGCCGAATATCGCCCGTTTGCTCGCGACGCTCGGACAGTATATTTATTCACAAAATGCACATGCGTTTTTTGTTCATCTTTATATTGGCGGGAATGTCACTATCGCGTGTAACGGAGAAACTGTGCGACTGACCCAGCAATCCAATTATCCCTGGGATGGAAAAATCACTTTTCGAATCGCGAGCGAACGCGAAGTTGATTTGACGCTCGCGTTGCGCCTTCCCGGCTGGTGTCGCGCCGCCGAAATTAAAGTGAATGGGGAGGAAGTTGCCATTCCGCCACGCCTTGAAAAGGGCTATGCGAAAATTCATCGGCGCTGGCAATCCGGCGATCAAGTTGAATTAAATTTGTTCATGCCCATCGAGCGCGTGCAGGCGCATCCCCAGGTGCGCGCGAATTGCGGACGAATCGCTTTACAACGCGGCCCGCTGGTTTATTGTCTCGAAGAAATTGACAACGGCAAAAATCTGAATGATCTCGTGTTGTGTCGCGATAAAGAACTCGCGGTCAATTTTGAGTCGGATTTCCTCGGCGGGGTGAGCGTCATCACTGGCGCGGCAAAACGCCGGCAGCTTGCGCCCTGGCAGGAGCAATTGTATCGCGCCGATCTTGCTGCAACCGAAAATATATTTTTCAAGGCCATCCCCTACTTTGCATGGGCCAATCGCGCGCCGGGTGAGATGCTGGTGTGGCTGCGGGAGGCATGTTACTCTGGCGATCCATCTCATTCAACCCAATTCGCTTAAGCGCCAGGCTAAGCCAGAGGTAGTATTTTGGGGGGTAATTTTTCATCTTGCTTTTCGCTGGAAATTTTGTACCTTATGGCTGCATTATCATGAACGCGTCTTGAGTTTTCCAAACCATTTTAATATGTCCAAGCTCTATCTCAAACCGAACCGGGACCGCGCGGTGCGGCGGTTCCACCCGTGGATTTTTTCCGGCGCTGTCGATCGCCTTGAAACCGCGGGCGAACCCGGCATCGTCGAGGTGATTGCGGCGGACGGCAATTTTCTCGGCCGTGGTTTCTACAATCCGAATTCGCAAATTAGCTGCCGTATGTTGACCTGGCAGGATGAGGCCATTGACGCAGGATTTTTTCAACGTCAAATTGCGACGGCATATCAAATTCGCCGTCGCCTGTTTGAGCTAAAAACCACCAACGCTTTTCGCGTCATCAATGCCGAAGGCGATGGCTTGCCCGGATTGATCGTTGACCAATATGCCGACTATCTGGTCGTGCAAATCAGCACGCTCGGCATGTCGTATTTTCGAAGTGAGATTGTCGCCGCGCTGCAAAATATCGTTCAGCCGCAGGGCATCTATGAACGCAGCACCGGAGCGGCGTTGAATGAAGACGGCTTGCAGCCAATAACGCAAGTTCTCGCCGGCAATGAGCCGCCGGCGGCGCTGCAGATTCGTGAGAACAATCTGCTTTTTGAAGTCAACATTCACGAAGGCCAGAAGACCGGCTTTTTTCTCGATCAGCGTGAGAACCGCGCGTGGGTCGCGAGAATGAGCGCGGGGCGGAAATTGTTGAATGGCTTTGGCTATACCGGCGCGTTTTCGGTTTATGCCCAACAGGGCGGCGCGTCTCGTGTCGTAACGGTGGATTCTTCCACGGCTGCCATGGGAATGGCGAAAAAAAATTTCACACTCAATAATTTTGCGATGATGCAGGAAGATTTTGTTGCAGCCGATCTTTTTCAGTATTTGCGCCACACCACGCAGCAATTCGATTTCATCATTCTCGATCCGCCGGCGTTTGCGCATCGCCAGAAAGACGTTGATAACGCCGCCCGCGCTTACAAAGACATCAATCTGCAAGCCATGAAAATCATAGAACCGGACGGCCTGTTGTTGAGCTGTTCGTGCTCGCAGCCGCTGGCGCCGGACTTGTTCCAAAAAATTCTTTTCGCCGCCGCCGCTGATGCCAAACGCGCGGTTCGCCTGCTCGGCCAAAGCAGCCACGCCCCTGATCATCCGATTAATATTTATCATCCGGAAGGGCGGTATTTGCAGGCGGTGTTGCTGCATGTGAATTA
>JAJVHT010000212.1:0-2387 GCA_022072515.1 bacterium | reverse complement strand
TTTTTTAATGACCACCCATATCGCATACTGGATCGGCTTCGGCACTTTCTGTTGTATTGTTATTGGCATCGGCCTGCGCATCTATCTCCGCGAAGCCCGCGCCGGAAAACAACTGAGCAGCAATGAATTTTGGGATGCCAAAAAATCTTTATCCGCCAGCTCGGTGGGCTTGTCAATTTCGGCCAGCATGATGTCCATCAGTTGGTCGTGTGTCTACGGCGTGCAGTTATGTTATTGGTACGGCCTCGGCGCCGCATGGCTGCTGGTGATTCCGTGGCTCATGGCGATGGCGGGTTTTTATCTGCTCGCGCCACGTTTCCGCCGCCTCCGCGCCTTTTCGCAGCCGGAAATGGTCGGCCAACGTTTCGGCACCCGGGCGCGCCAGTTTCTCGCCGTTCCGCTGGCGATCGTGTTTCTGATTTGGTGTGGCGCGGAAATGTACGCGGCGGCAATCATTTTGGCCCCGCTGCTCGGCACCACAAAATTTTTCATGCTCGCGCTGATTGCCACGGTGGTTTCAACCTACTCGTATCTTGGCGGCTTTGCCGCCGTGGTTTCAACGGACAAATTTCAATATTTTTTAGCGGCGTTTTTTATTGCCACGATGGCAATCTTTGGCGGACAAGCGGCGCTGCAACACGGCGCATTCACAAGTTTGTGGGCGAATCTTCCCACGCCGCCCAAAACCACGGCCTCGGCAATTTCATTTTTCGCCGCGGGACCGGCCCTCATCGTGATGACCATTGTTTCGTACCTGCCCGGCTGGCTCGTCGAAACCGATGTTTGGATTCGCCTGCAAGCCGCCCGGTCGGATATCAAGGCCCGGCAGGGTGTCGCCATCGCCGCGACCAACTCGTTCATCTTCGTCGGGGTGTTGCCGATGATCATCGGACTCAGCGCGCTCTATCTTTATCCGCCGGTCAATGGCGTGATTCCGCCGGAAATCAAGGACGGCTCCACAATCTTTGTCAAGCTCATGCAAGATTATTCGCCGTTGGGGTTGAACGTTTTTCTGGGAGTCGGGTTGGCCGCGGTCGCCATGTCAACGATTGACACGTGTGGCAACGTCGCCGCGCTCTCGACTTGCTACGATCTCGTCACGCCGTCTTTACGCCAAAAATCGCCGGAGCAAACTTTGCAATTGGCCCGGCGCATGTCGGTACTCGCGTTGATCGTCGCTTTTGGTTATTCGCTTTGCATTGAATCCTTGTGGGATATTTTTTATCTCTCCTCCGGTATTTTGACGACGACGATTTTTTTGCCGATGATTGCAATTTTTCTTCCTAACGCCAAACCGCAACAAGTGCAGGCCGCCATCATCACCGGCTTTGCCGGCACGTTGTTTTTCTATTTCTTGGAGAATCGCGGCTATTTGAAGGCATTTGAGCCGGCGTGGCTCGCCGCGACGGGCTTGGGATACATTTTGTGGGGATTCCTGGCGAGTCTGCTGGCGTTTGTGATCGTTGGACAATTCCGTTTCGCGGTTAACTCGGCGCAGTATGCTCCGGAAAGTGTGAATTGAAATATTGAGGAAGTGATGAGTTGTTGTTGTGTTCCCACTGGCGCGGCTGCCGCCGGCACGAATGAATTTTTCAACACGCAAGCCCGCCGGTACAAAAAATATTTTCAGAAAAAGGGCCTGCATAAAGAGCAGAAATTGTTGGTGGACGGCATCCGGCGCAGCGGGATGCAAGACGCCGAAATTCTCGAAATCGGTTGCGGCGTCGGCGGTTTGCATTTGAGTTTGTTAAAAGCTGGTGCGGCGAAAGCGACGGGATTCGATATTTCCGAGCAGATGATCGCCACGGCGCAGGCGCTTGCCACTGCCATGGGCCTGCAAGAACGCACGCAATATTGGCACGGTGATTTTGTGGCGCTACACGAGAAAGCGCCGAACGTTGAGGTGACGGTTCTCGACAAAGTGATTTGTTGCTATCCTGATGCGCTGGAGTTGATTTCGCGCTCGACGGCAAAAACGCGCCGTCTTTATGCGGTGAGCTATCCGCGTCCCAGCGTGTTCGTGCGCTGGGGATTTCGCAGCCTCAAAGTTCTGCTGAAATTGCTTCGCGAAACTTTCCACCCTTATTATCATGAACCGCAGCAAATTCAGCGTTGGATTGTTGAAAACGGCTTCGCGAAGGTTTATGAAAAGACCACCACCATCTGGTTGATTCAAGTTTTTCAGAGAAAGACACCAAATTAATAGCAATTGGTTTTTAATCGTTGGCAATCTTGTGCATCAACACGTGAGGTAATTCTATGCCCGATCTCAGTATTGACTTCTGTGGAATCAAATCGCCGAACCCGTTTTGGCTCGCCTCCGCACCGCCGACCAACAGCGCGTATCAAGTCGCGCGCGCCTTCGATGCCGGTTGGGGCGGCGCGGT
>JAJVHT010000059.1 GCA_022072515.1 bacterium | reverse complement strand
CAAGCCCGCCAATTACTGAACGTCAGTCTGCCGAAACGCGAGTTCGATGCCGAGGCGATGAAGGAAGAGATTCAAAGAACACAACAACAGAACTATGCCGCCTATCGTTCCCATCGCAAACGACGGCAGAAAACAACTTTATCGACTTAACGTTGTAGTACTAATCTTTCCTTTGCTGATATTCTTGGCGCTAATTTAGTGGGGGCAAATTTTTCACATACCAAACTTTATAGTGCCAATTTGCAGAGTGCGGATTTATCAAACACGGATTTTTCATTCGCTAACCTTTTACTTGCTAATTTAGTAAACACTAATCTTGCAAATGCCAATCTTTCCAATGCTGATTTGACACGTACTAATTTTGTCGGGGCTGATCTTTTAGATGTAAATTTAACTTATGCAAAGTTATTTTATACAAATTTTTCCAGTGCCAATTTGGAGAATGCTGATTTTGGGGGTGCTTTATTAAACAAAACTATTTTTGGAAGTGTCAACTTAAAAAATGTTAAAAATTTGGATCTATGTGAGCATAAAGGCCCAAGTTTACTAAATCATGAAACCATCATTAACTCAGGTAGATTGTCTGAGCTATTTCTTCGTGGGTGTGGTTTACCAGAAGATTTTATAAATTACATCCCTTCATTGTTTTGGGCGCCGAAAGCGATAGAATTTTACTCCTGCTTCATCAGTTATAGTCATTCCGACAAATCCTTTGCTCGACGTGTTCACGACACGCTGCAAGGGCGAGGCATTCGCTGCTGGCTTGATGAAAGGCAAATGTTGCCCGGTGACGATATTTATGAACAAATCGATCACGGCATTCGAATGTGGGATAAGGTTTTGTTGTGTTGTTCTAAAGATTCACTTTCAAGCTGGTGGGTTGACAATGAAATCAATAAGGCCTTCGAGAAAGAACGGCAGCTCTTTAAAGATCGTGGGAAAAAAGTATTGGCGTTGATTCCACTTAATCTTGACAGCTATCTGTTTAGTGATGCTTGGCAAAGCGGAAAGAAAGATGAAATTCGGTCACGGCTTGCTGCTGATTTTACGGGATGGGAAAAAGACAGTGCAAAATTTGACGCAGAGTTGGAACGAGTTGTTAAAGCATTACGGGCCGATAACGAAGCAAGAGGAAAAGTTCCAAAATCAAAATTATAGCTGTCGCCTAAAAATTCAGTTTAAAGATTAAGGTATGTTGTGCTATGGTTTGTTACAGTATAAATGTCATCAGAGAAGTTTTGACAATCAATCAGATTTATTTTCCCCGGCCGCGGTTGTGTAATCACCACTTTGTTGACCAACAAGGCCTTTGTCCCAATGGGAATCCGCACCGACGTTCACGTCAGATTTTGAATTAGCAATTGCCAATACTCAACTTTTGTTACCTCTGCTCCTCCACAATGCGGTAAACCCGCCAATGCTGTGACCCGGGCACGATCAACGGCGCGATGGCGTCGGAATGTCGCTTGAGCAGCGGGTGGGACAGGCTCTTGAGTGCGGCATCGAAATCGGATAATGTCTCGAAGACATAAGAATCGATGATATGCGAGGGCGAGGCGCCGACGTGCCCGGTTAGGAGCCGATGCGAACGGACGCGACGGAATTCGGTGTGCTCAAATTTTGTCAGATTCCACGCCTTTAAAATTTCCACCACCTCGGACTGCCGGCCAAACGGGATGTCGATATGCCATTCACAAACAAACATGGCTTGCTCTCCTCATTTATTATTTGCAAATTGGGCTGATTTCGGTTCGATGCCGGCGTTGAGACGTGGATTGAGGCACACCACCGGAGCCGCGGCCTCCAGCGGATTGAGATGTTCGAGCAGGCGTGCTCGCAATACTTCCGGTTCACCCGCTGCCGGCAGACCCAAAATTTCGCAAGCACGGCGAAGTTGTTCAGGTGAGGTTTTGGCGTCAACCACAAACTTTACGGCGTCTAACTTGCTTGGCATCAGTGCCCTCCCTTCAGTGTCACTGCCCGGGCGCTCGCAGCGCCCGGGCAGTAAAAATTTCAGATTTTATCTTCCAACACCTCCGGCCGCGGCTGAGGAATCACCACTTTGTTGACTAACAACCCTTTTTTTCGAATGAACTCCGCGCCGGCTTCCACGGCAGCAGTGACGGCGGCGACTTCACCGGTCATCGTCACATAACCTTTGCCGCCAATTGCCATGGCGAGATGAATTTGCAGCAACTGCACATTCGCGGCTTTCACTGCTGCATCGGCGGCTTCGATAATCGACGCGACGGAAAACGTTTCAATAATGCCCAACGCCCCGGTCTCAGTAATCACGCGCGTGCCGCTGATGGCGGGAAACACTTCCGGATGCACATTAGGAATGAGTAGGTTATCCACCACCGTGTCGCCACCAATTTCCAAACCCACTTCTATGCTGGACGTGACAGCGGCAGTTTCGCCCGCCACCATAACCATAAACTTGCCCGGACAAATCGTGCGGTTGAACACCATTTGCACGGCGGCGGTTTTCAACAGCGCGTCGGCGACTTCGTAGCCTTTGGCAATGGAGGTGAGTTCAATCAAGCCGATGGCGTTTTGCATGTTTAAATATCCCTATCAAAGAAACGTTTGTTACGCCTTTAGGCGTCGAGCTTATGATTTTAGAAATTGTTTAGAGAAATTAAAGAATTTTTGTAACTATTCAGTACCGCCCGGGCGCTCAAATCTGCGTGCAAAAATAAATTGGCGCGATATAACAAGTCTCAAAAATAAGCGCCTGGGTGGTAAAATAGCTGAATAGTTACGAATTTTTTAAGTCGAAACTGTTTATGCCTAAAGGCATCACTACGAACTATGCCTTTGTGATGACAATGCTTTGCCCAACCGACTTGACTTGGCCCGCAATGCTCGCATGCGCCGGTACGCTTAGCGCAGACTCGGAAGCCGTGGCGATCATTTCACCTTCACGCACGTGATCACCAACTCGCACCACCGGCGTGGGTGGTACACCAACCGATGCTTTTAGGGAAATACCAACACTGTTCGGCGCGATCTTGCCAGTGTAAAGCGGCGCTTCGGCGGTGAATTTGTGCAAGCCCAAGCGGCGCATGAGTCGCGCGGTCGGCACGCCACGATACGATTTCATGGGATGCACGTCTTTGGTCAGCTTTTGTAATTGTTCGGCGGAAAGCCATTTGCCCTGCTGCTTCAAATCTCTTTTGGTCACGACACAAACATTGCGCGGATCTAACTCTTCCGGACAGGCCCACAGCGAGCAGATGTTGCACTCACAACAGGCCTGCGCCCAATGCGTGAGCGTGTCACTCATCGGGCCGGTGGTGAGCAGCGAACGCATGACGAGATGCGGCTGAATCGGATAACCGAGCAAATAACGCGGGCACATTTCCGTGCACAGGCTGCATTGGTCGCACGCCGATTTGCCGATGCGCTTGAAAGCCAGCTCAGATTGCATTTTGCGTTCGGCCAAATGCGTGGCGCGACCGAGCACAATAATGCCGCTGGAAACGCGCGTCACCGGCGTATTTAGCTCCGTGACGACTTTGCCCATCATCGGGCCGCCGTCGAGCAAAACAAAATCGTCGATCGTGGCGCCGCCAGCCACTTGCAGGGCTTCGCCGTAACTCATGCCCACCGGAAACCACGCGGTCAATGGATTTTTGACCTGCCCGTGTACAGTCATCAGCGAATGCGTCACCGGCTGGCCTTGGCTGGCGCGATGAATGTGATACAAGGTTTCGACATTCTGCACCACCACGCCGATGTGCAGCGGAATGCCGCCGCTGGGAATGCGCCGGCCGGTGCTGTGATAAACGACTTCGTACTCATCGCCGGCCGGGTAAACATCTTCCATTTCGAAGAGAGAAATACTCGGCGGCAAATGCGCTTTCACCGCGTCGATGGCTTTGCGGTTTTTGTGCTTGATCGCAACAATGCCTTTGCTCGCGCCGGTGTGGTGCATGACAAGCTGGATCCCGTCGATCATCTCGGCGGCGTAGTGCTCCATCAGCATTTTGTCTTTGAAGAGCAAAGGCTCGCATTCCGCACCGTTGGCGATGACGGTGTCGACGCGCGCCTCGATTTTTTTGTAGGTGGGAAAACCGGCCCCACCCGCGCCGATGACGCCGGCGTCACGTACCTGTTGGATTAAGTTGGCCATATTGATAAGGGATAAGATAATAAAGTTCTTGCGAAGCGTCAATGAGTTTTTTACAATATCAATATGGTAAAATCCGCGAACGCCGGGCGAAAAGTCATCATCACCGTTACCTGCGATTGGGACGGCCTGGACTATCCTTTAAATGGACAGCACAACCCGGCAGGTAATCCCCATTTCCGCTTTGATCGCGGCATGCAGGCGATTGCCCACTTCAATAAGATGTTTGATCATCGCATTCCGATCACGCATTTCATTTGTCCGGTCTATTTTACCCGCAGTCAAGCGTTGGCAGAATATTATGCCCGCGAAATTTCACAACGCATAAAAAATAGCTGCTGCGAAATTGGCTTGCACCTCCACGGTTGGATAAGTTTGGTGCAAGCCTGCGGCATCACTCCGCGAGACGCGGTGCAAGATCACGCACTTCCCGATTGGGGAGCACAGGAAAATAGCCGTTTGGGTCTGAGTGTGCCTTACCAAAATGATCATGGCGATGAGAAAATCGACTATGGGCATGGCGTGCCTCTGGGTGTGTACAGTCAAGACGAAATCTGTCAGCTCGTGGAAAGAGGCAGGGCGCTGTTGATCAAAAACAAAATCATCAAATCGAGTGGTGACTGTGTCAGTTTTCGCTGCGGCGGCTGGATGGCCAACGATGCGGTTTTAGCCGCGATTCAAATGGTTGATCCGCCGTTTCAATACGACGCTTCGGCGGTGGATGCCTCTTTTTTTGCCACTGGCAGTGGAGACTTAAATCGTTGGCTGGCGCAGCTTTGGGGATCGCAAAGGCAGATTGGAAATTCTTATTTAGCGAACAGCCTTTTTTTATCGGCTTACCCCAATGGCATTCATATTCGGGACAATGGCAACGACGTTTCAGCCGCGCAGCCACAAAAAATTCAAAAGCTGCTCGAGCTTCCTGATACCGCGATTTTGGCGGACTATGTCACGGCCGATTACATGAAAGAGCAAATCGATCGCACCGTGGCCATTGCTTCACAACAATCATCCGATTTGTATGTCAGTCTGGGCTTCCATCTCGAATCCGGCGGAGATCCGCGTTTCGGCAAGAGGTTCGGGCATATCGAGCGAGTCATAGAGGCACTGGAATATGCCAATCAGCAATATGCGGCAACCGGCAAAATCCAATATCTCACCATAACGGCAGCGGGTCGCGGCTTCTTACAGAACTCGCAGCGCGTTCATACGCCAACTGAATCTTCGTCACGTCATCGGTGAACAACAAACCGAGTTGGAGCAGATTGTCACGCAACATGTCCGTATTGGCTCGCGGCAGCGGCACGTTGATGATTTTCGGCAATGGTTTCAGTTTCGCGGATACGTCTTGCGCCATTTGTGCGGCGCCGGCCAAAAAGCGCTGGTGATATGATTCCAAGCCTTTGGCCAATGGCAAAAGCACGAAATCCGCGCGGCCTTTCAATCCATTCAAGTAAGTCGCGACGGCCTTTTCGATTTGTTGGCTTTGGCGTTGAATAAATCCTTGGCCTTCTCCGAGCAGGCTTTCCAGGCTTTGTCCGGTGGGAATGATTTTCACGCCCAATTCCGTGAAAAAAGTTTCAAGCGCGGTTTTGAGCTCACCCACTTTGTTGGGCAATCCCAGCGAAATCGCCACCGGCTCGTGGGCAGCGGTTTGGGGCGCGGCGAGTAATCGGCGCTGCCGCCAGGCCTCTTTGACTTTGATTTGCGCCACCAGTGAATGCAGGAAGTAAACGGCGAGTTTCGCTTCGCGCAAGCAATTCAGCAGCAGGCGCGGCGGCGAGACCCGATACCAGCGGCCGGTTTTGAGAAAAATGTAGGCGCGTTGCCAGAAGCGGGTTATTTCCCGGCGTGATTGGCGGCGGCCCAGCGCCAACACGTTCAGACGGCTGCAGCGCGCGAGCAAACGGTTCCATGCCGCGGCGCGTTTCCATTCCAAAATTGTCAAGCGTTCCTGCCAGCTCGCTTTGAGCTGATCGAGTTCCTGCACCACTTTGGTCTCGAAAGCCGGCCGGCGGCGCGTTTGCAGCCAAAGTTCCTGCATCTCAAAAAGCAGGTTCACGACGCCTTTCGTATAGCGCCAGATTTCCGGCGCGCGCATTTTTAGATGGGCCCAGCGCCCGGCAATGGCGTAACCCGGCCGGCGAATCGCGCGATCTTTCAGGCGGAAAAAGCCCGCCACCATCGGATGGTTGCCTTCCACCAGCGCGGCGTTTTTGTACCACAGAAAATTTTTGAAAATGTTCCAGTATGTCTCCGGCACCGCGCGCCGGAGAATGGCTTTCATGTTGTCAAAACTGTAGAAGCGCCGCCAGCATTCGCGGTAGAGATTCGTCCACGCGCCATTTTTGAGGTGAGGGTGCGGCATGCTTTCGTGAAACGAATCGTAGGTGTTGTAGTCGGGATCCAACGCGGCGCCGGCCTCCACCATTTTTTTGTGATCCAGCGAACCCGGCAATGGCGTCAACATAAAAAAAGAGGCCTGATCGACTTTGATTTCATGCATGAGCCGGTGCATATCGTCGCGCACGGAGGCCTCAGTATCGAATGGGAAACCGATGATGAAACCGACATGGGTAGCGACGCCGGCGTGGCGCCAGGCCGCAATGAGATGGACAAAATCTTCAGCGTGGTTTTGCGTTTTGCCGGCGGCCTGCAAATTTTTCGGATTGGTGCTTTCCATGCCGATAAAAACTTGCGAGCAGCCGGCGGCTTTGGCCTTGGCGATAAAATTTTTGATCTTGTACGAGAGCACGTCCACCTGCATCATGAAAGTGATGCCGATGCCCTCTTCCTGGCGCAGCCGGATGATGGCATCAAAAATCGGCTCCCAGTTTTTGTTGCGGGAAAAATTGTCGTCGGTAAAAAAATAAAAATTGATCCCGGCTTGCGCGTTGCGCCGCAGCGTGTCCGCAATCTGCGCCGCCTCGCGGAAGCGCATCTTGCGGCCCTGCACATTGATGATGGTGCAAAAGCTGCAATTGAACGGACAACCGCGGCTGCAATCAATCGTGCCGAAATTAGGGAAGGCAAATTGGCGCAGATATTTTTTATGGACCATGGGCAAGGCCGGCTGCCGCAGATCCGGCAGATCGTGCATGAAATTATACAACGGCTGCAGCCGGTTATGGCAAGCGTCCAAAAGAATTTCATGCCAGTGGTCTTCCACTTCACCGGCGACGATGGTCACGCCGGCCTCCAACACATGTTGCATGTCCATGGGAATCGTGGGGAACATCGCGAGCATGCCGCTGACGTGAAAACCGCCGAGCAGCACCGTGACCCCGGCGGCGCGAAATTGCAGGGCCAAATCGGTGGCGCGCGGATATTGGTTGCTCTGCACGCCGGCCAAACAAACGAGAACTTTCGTGCCTTTGCGGCGGTTGTATTTGACGATTTGCGCTACTGGAATTTTGTTAATGGCTTCGTCGAGCAAGGTGGTCTTGATCTGGATCTCGCCGAGCATACGGCGACGCTTGACGGCTTCAGTTAGGCCGTAAAGACAGGCCAACGTATTGCTCGGCAGCACGCCGCGAAAGTGGCGTATGACATAACCGTCGTCGTCATACTTCGAGGGCTTGATGAACACAATATGTAAACGACGAATACGTTGTGGGTCGAATCGGGGAAAAAGTTGCATGGCAATCTACTTACAGAATATGAACATGCGGGCCTATGGAGATAAAGGCAGATGATTTAAGCGGCTTTTATATGTTACCTAAAAGGTGGAGAAATGTCAAGGAGAGAATTAGCCGTCGCGATGAATTGACTCAGCAACTCATTCTCTGTCGGGGCGCCGCTATTGGCAACAACGCAGCAAAAGTGCCGGGCGGTAAATCCACGCGAACCGGCAATATTGCTGGCGAAACGCAAGAAAACCCTGCGCGCAAATTATAATCTTGACTGCGATGGCCGAATCACCTATATTTTAAAAGATAGCAATCAGACTTGATTCGCGAGGTAACTGTGGCAGTTGTCAAATTCTTCAAGCTGCCCGCCATTCCCACCATGCTGAATTTAGTCGACGCCATTTTTCTGAGTTAAATATTGGACTTCCGGTTTGTCAGGGCGAATATTACCATCCGCCAGCAATTGGAAGCAGCCGTTCAGAAATTGCGTGAGAAATGAAAACTTATTTGGTCTGCGTTTATAGTCTTGTTATGTTGGCGCGCGCAACCCCGGCCCAGCCCCAAACCGCGCCCATGAGCCGCCAAGCGGTCATTTCCGTTGAATCACCACAGCCCGGTCTTCCCATTCTTATCGATGGCAACGAGTTTGGTTTTACGCCCCTGCAAAATTTTTCTCTGCCTCCCGGCAAACATGAGATTGCCGTCAAGCGCTCCCAACCGGAAAGCTGGCTCGATTTTGATTGGGTGGAAATCTGCTCGTTAGCCGCCGGCGATACGGTGAATTTTGTGGCGAAATTTCAGCGGGGTTATTCACTGAACTCGACGCCATTCGACGCCGAGGTTTATGTCGCTGGTGTTTTGCAAGGCACGACGCCGCTGGTGTTGCGTTTGCCGGAAGACGAAATTGCGCCGGTGGAAATTCGCAAAAGCGGTTATCAATCCGAGTTCTTGCAAATTGGGAAGACGAATGCAGGCCGGGCGGAAACTCGCCTTTATGCCGTCACTTTGAAACCGGAACAAAACTTGGTGGCGACCCGGGAATTTGAAAAGGCACAACGAAGTTTTCAGGTGCATCGCCAGCGCCGCCTTTCTTTGGCTGCCGCCGGCTTGAGTTTGGCATCGGGCATCACCGCGATCCTTTTGAAAGACAAAGCCGACCATTGGTACGACCAGTATCTCACCGCCAGCGTGCCCGAGCAACGCGAAAGGTTTTATCACCGCACTGAAGATTATGACCGCTGCGCCGGCATCGCCACGGCAGTTTTTGAAGCGAGTTTTGCGGTGTCGTTTTACTATTTTCTCAAATCAACCCGTGAGTGAAGCCAGCCTGGCGCTAAAAAGTCATAAAGCTCTTCCTTTTCCAATCAATTTTTCATGAGGCCCATTCCAACATGAAGCCCAAAATCTTTCCTGTTCTGGTTGCCGCCGGTTTGAGTGTAATGCTGTTGCCGGCGGCGCTTTTTTCGCAAGGCTTCGGTCAGAACAAAGTTCAATATCAAACCCGCCATTGGCAATATATTCAATCCGAGCATTACGATATTTATTTTTATGACGGCGGCCTGCCGGCGGCGAAATTTACCGCCGCGGTGGCCGAATCGTCATATCAGCAAATCAGCCGCCTGCTCAATTTTAAAATGCAGGCGCGCACGCCGATTCTCGTTTATAACTCGCACAATGATTTTGAAGAGACCAACATCAGCCCGGAAATTGTGGAAGAATCCGTCGGCGGCTTCACCGAGTTTTTCAAGAATCGCGTTGTGCTGCCGTATGAAGGCTCGCTCGAGCAATTGCGCCACGTGATTCATCACGAGCTGGTGCACGCCATGCACCTGCAATTTTTTTACGGGACGGGAACGGGCGCGGCGATTCGCGGCATCTCCGGGTTCGCCTGGCCGCTGTGGTATGGCGAAGGCCACGCAGAATATTTTTCGTTGCACTGGGATGCCGAAACTGACAATTTCATTCGCGATGCCGTGGTTTCCGGCTATTTGCCGCCGATTCCACAGCTTGATGCTTTTCTTGCTTACAAAGGCGGGCAGGCGCTGCTGTATTGGATCGAGAATCGCTATGGCGTGGAGAAAGTGACAAAGTTCAACCAAACCGTCCGCCGCGTGAAAAATGTCGAGCGCGCGATTCGCGAAGAGTTCGGCATGACGATGGAAGATTTCAGCGATGCCTGGCATCACGGTATGCGCGAAGAGTATTGGCCGGAAATTGCGCGCCGGACGTTGCCCGCGGATCTTGCGACGCAGGTGACCAATCACGTCAAAAACGACGCCTTCATCAATAACAGTCCGGCGCTGAGTCCCAACGGCGACCGTCTTGTTTATCTCAGCGATAAATCCGGGAAGTTCGACATTTATATCACTTCGACGCTCGACATGAGCAAGCCGCGGCGCTTGGTGAGCGGGCAAAAACAAAGCGGCCTGGAAGAGTTGCATTGGCTGCGGCCGGGCATCAGTTGGTCGCCGGACAGCAAGCAGATCGCCTTTGCCGCAAAAGCCGGCGCGCATGATGCGATTCACCTCGTTGACGTTGCCAAAGGCAAAATTATTCGCACCTACCAACCCCGGCTGGAGGGCTTGTGGTCGCCGGCATGGTCGCCGGACGGCAAATACATCGCGTTCATGGGCATGAAAGACGGCCGCAGCGACATCATGTTGTTGAATCTGGACAATGATGAGATCACTTCCGTCACCAATGACGCCTTCAGTGATTTGGATCCGGCGTGGTCGCCCGACGGCAAATGGATCGCCTTCGTTTCCGACCGCGGCGCTTTTTCCGGGCAGGCGGTTACCGGCCAGGTTGGTGAAGCCTTGCCGCTGGCGGATTTTTCCAACACCGATATTTTTCTTATTCATCCCGACGGCACGGGGTTGCAGCAAATCACGACGAGTCCTTATGCTGAAAAGTCGCCGACGTTTTTTCACCATGCGGATTCGCTGCTGTTCGTTTCGGATCGCAACGGCATCGACAACATTTATTTGTATGATCGCACGTTGCACCGCGATCAGCCATTGACGAATTTGTTGGTGGGCGCCAATCAACTTGCGGCTGCTGCCGGCGGCGACCGCGTTGCCTTCACTGCGTTTTCGCGCGGCGGCTATGATATTTTTTTGTGGAAGAGTCCGTTTGATTACGCCGATACGATGCGCACGCTGTTGCCGACGCCGTTTCGCGAGCGTGAGCAAAAGCAAGGAACGGCGTTTCCGCCATTGACCCTCGCCGACAGTGAGGGCGGGCCGCCGAGCCTTGATCGCGACGTGCGGCCATATAAAAATTTTCTTTTCGACGCGGATTTTCGCTCCGGCAAAATCGGCATGGCCGCCAACGGGGCGGTGGTCACGCTGGCGCCGGAAAAGCGTTTGGAAGCCGACGGCTCATACAAAATTCAAAAATACCGGCGCAAGTTCAGCGTCGATTATGCCGGCGGCGCAGGCGGCTACGATCCGTTTTTCGGTTTGCAAGGGTACACGCAATTATACATCAGCGATTTGGCCGGCAATCAGCAAATCGGCTTGGGCCTCAATCTCATTCGCGACATTTCCAACAGCGATCTGATTTTGAGTTGGGTGAATGTCACCCATCGCGCCAGCGTCGGCGTGCAGCTTTTCCACCTGGCGAATTTTTTTCAAACCGAGCTGGACATTACGCGCGTGCGCAATCTCGGCGTTGAGATCGGTATGGCTTATCCCCTTTCCCGCTTCAAACGGGTGGAACTCGGTTTGAATTACACGCATCTCCGGGAAAATAATCTGGGCTTTTATTTCGACGTTCTGCCGACCCGGGTGACTCACGCGTTCCCGTTCACCGTGGCTTATGTTTCCGACAACACGCATTTTCGCTTCTTCGGGCCGTTTACCGGCACGCGTTATCGTTTCGGCCTCACGGCCGCGCCGGATATCGGCGGCAACGTAATTTCGTTCCGCACCGGCTTTGCGGATTTTCGCAACTATTTCGGCCTGTCGCGCGATTTCGGCGTGGCCTGGCGGGTCAGCGGCGGCGTCAGCGGCGGCCCGAATCCAACGCGCTTTTTTCTCGGCGGCGTCGACAACTGGCTCAATTACAAATTTGCGCAAGATTTGGACGCATTCAATATCACGGATTTTTATTTCAGCCAATTCGTCACGCCGTTGCGCGGCGCCGACTATTACGAGATGATCGGCACGCGTTATGCGCTGGTGAATCTGGAATTACGCATACCGCTGGTGGATTATTTTATCGCACGCTTTCCGTTACCGATTGGTGTCGCTGGCATTCGCGGCGCCGGCTTTCTCGACGTCGGCTCCGCCTGGAATTCCGACAAGCATTTTCGCGCCACCGAGAAGAACGCCAACGGTGAAACCGTGTTGCGTGACCTCATTGCCGGCTATGGTTGGGGCTTTCGCGCCAACCTGGGCATTTTTCTGCTGCGCATGGATACCGTCTGGCGCACGGATTTGGCCGGCAGCAGCAAACCGCGCTATTTGTTCTCTTTCGGCACGGATTTTTGATGGAAAGTTGCAAAACGTAAAGGCGTGAAATGCAAAGTCATGACAAGGCAGATTAGCAGAATAATAGGATGCTTTTCGTTGCTGTTTCCTTACCGGCAGGAGTTTTTTTCTTTGTGATTTTTAGGTGGTGCAATTCTGGAGATGTAGGTATGAATAAAGTTGTCAGAATAAGCATGATGCTTTTGCTCAGCTTAATCCTGGGTTGCGGCGCGCCCGCCCGCAATGGCAATCGCCAAAACCGCTTCGGTTCCGGCCTCATCATGGCCGCGCGTATCATCAATCTGCCCGCCGCTGTAAAAGGCAAGGGCTTGGTGGTTTTTATCGCCGAAGTCCGTTATGCCGATATGCAATTTATCAAAACGGCGGATGGCTATGCTGCTGAAATCGAGCTGACCTTCTCGTTGCAACCCAAGGGACATCCGGAACAAGTTCGCCTCGTCGACCGCCGGCGTCAAATTAATTTAAAAAATTTTAAAGAAACGGTTGACCGCGAAAAGCTCATCCGCGTTGTGGAGGAAATGAATGTAGCCGTCGGCGAGTATGTCGCCAATGTTGTGGTGACCGACCGTTACGCACGTGCTCAGGGTTTCGTCGCGGAAAGCGGAAAAGTGAATGATTTTCTGTCGAGTTTGTATCTGAGCGAGCCGCTGCTGACCACCGATTCCTTGGCGCGGTTTCAACCCGACCTGCTCATCCCTTTTCGGCAAAGCCGGTTTAAGAAAAATTTTTATACCGTCTTTGCCATCGGCGGCTTGCAAGCCGGCCAGCCGGTGGCGTTGAAGTATGAGCTGAAAGACGGCGAGGGAAAATTGTTGTTTGACCGGCAAAGCAACTTTGCGGCGCCGGAAATGATCGTCTACTCGTCGTTGCCGATACCATTCGATAAACTGGCGATGGGGGTGACCACGCTGAAAATTCAAGCCGAACAAAACGGTGTGAAAACCGATGTGGCGCTATCAATTTATGCCAATGTCGGCGTGAGCCCGCAACCGGGGCAAAACCTCAGCGCGATTATCGAACCGATGCAGTATATTATGGAAGGCCGGGATTGGCACGCTTTGAAAGATGCGAAAGCGGAAGAACGCACCCAAATATTCAATGCGTTTTGGGCGGCCCGCCAACCCACGACAACCAAGCAAGATGAGAACCCGTTACTGGCGGAATTTTTTGTCCGTGTGCAAGAGGCCAATTTTCGTTTCCGCTGGGGCGGCGTTGAAGGCTGGCGCTCTGACCGCGGCCGGATTTTTATTGTTTACGGTGAACCCGACAGCGTCCAGCGCCAACACACCACGCGCAGCAATGCGACTTACGAAACCTGGACGTACGCCGGAATCGGCCGCCAGTTTATTTTTCAAGATTTCAATGGTGATGGGGATTTTCGCCTGATTTCGGGCGGGTGAGGGATAAGGGCAGCAGCAAGTTATCGTCAAACCGGCGGGGCAAAGCCACCCCGTTTTTTTGCATCAAACTTTTGACCGGTTGCTTTCGTCTAAAATATTAAAGCTGTCTTGTTGAATGTTAGGTTTTGTTTTCAAATTTAACTCAGTAGACGAGGAGTAGAAATGTTTAAAAAGAATAAACGCTGGTTGTTCATCACCGCGATACTGCTTGCCGGATTTGCCGGGGGCTTGATCGTTGCTTCGCATCTGGAAATGGCGCCGCCGACTTATGCGCAAGATAAATCGAAGCCACTGCCGGCCAATCCCAATGCGGCACAAGGCCGCTTGATCTTGCAGCAGTTCAGCGCCGCTTTTGAAGAAGCGGCCGCCAAAGTGAATGCGGCCGTTGTGCCAATCTTCAGCGAGCAGACGGTGGAAGAGCGGGGCCCATTCAGCATGCCGAATGATCAGTTTCATAATTTCTTCGGCGA
>JAJVHT010000176.1 GCA_022072515.1 bacterium | reverse complement strand
AAAAAGATCGCTGGCAGCGGCTGGCTTCGAAGAGTCGCATTCTCTCCCGACGCGTGAATGACGTCGCCGTCTATGACGGCTTTCTGTGGGCCGCAACGGATTTCGGTTTATACCGGGTGACGCTCAGTACCATCGGCAAAGATTCGGTCGGCATCACCCCCGTGCAGCCGAAGCAGTTGCTCAGCGAGACGATTTATGATTTGGAACGCACGGAAAACCTGCTGTGGATGGGCACGCGGTACGGCGCTTTTGTTTATGACATGGCGAAAGACACCGGCGGTTTTTTGTCGGGCACACAGGGGCCGCATACCGAACGAACCCGAACAATCTCGGCAAGCGATTCCGTGGTCTGGTTTGGGACGACGTACGGTGTCGAAGCCTTTGATATGCAAACTAAAACCTGGCTCGATCCGCCGGCGCGCCAGCAATTTGCCAATATCAATTTTGTGTTGGCGCAGCCGGAGGCGGTTTGGGTGGGCACGGATGCCGGCGTTTACAAATACAATCGCCAGCGCAACGATTGGCGGCAATTCACCACAGAAGACGGGCTCATTGATAATCGCGTCACGGCGATTGCCGTGCAAGACGACTGGATTTGGTTCGGCACGCCCAGCGGCCTCACTGCTTTTCACTGGAATGATCCGCATCGTATTGACTAATCGCACGGATTAGCGCGGCCCCGCGATAACGGGGCTTTTTCTTTTTAGCGTTTTGGACTTTTTATGGATCTATTTGAGCAATCCTCGCGCGACATGATTGAGCAGACGAAGCCGTTGGCCGATCGCATGCGGCCGCACCGACTGGAAGATTTTGTCGGGCAGGAACATCTGCTCGCGCCGGGGAAAGCGCTGTATGAAACGATTCAGAAGAAGGATTTAAGCTCGATCATTTTATGGGGTCCGCCGGGTTGTGGCAAAACGACGCTGGCGCATTTGCTGGCGAAAGCGGTGCAAGCGGATTTTTATACGTTGAGCGCCGTTTCGAGCGGCGTGGCCGAAGTGCGGAAAATTTTGGAAAAGGCGGCGGCCAACCGCCAGCTTGGCAAGCGCACGGTTTTGTTTATTGATGAAATTCATCGCTTCAATAAAGCGCAGCAGGATGCGTTGTTGCACAGCGTCGAAGACGGCACGATTACCTTGATCGGCGCGACGACGGAGAATCCCTCCTTTGAAGTCATCGCGCCGCTGCTCTCGCGCTGCCAGGTTTATCTGCTCAAGCCTTTGGGTGAAGAAGTTTTGACGCGCGTCATCGAACGAGCGCTCAAAACAGACGCCCAGCTTCTCAAAGCCCATGCCGGCCTGGAAGAAGATGCCCGCCGCGCGTTGATTCAGCTTGCCGCCGGCGATGCGCGCGCTGCGTTGACGGCGTTGGAGTTGGCGATCAAGCTCGCGCCGGTGGATAAAGCCGGGCAACGCCGGCTTACGGTTGAGCATATCCGCGAAGCGGTGCAGAAAAAGCCGATTCTCTACGATCGCGCCGGGGAGCAGCATTACGACACGATTTCGGCGTTTATCAAAAGCGTGCGCGGTAGCGATCCCAACGCGGCGCTGCATTATCTCAGCCGCATGATCGAATCCGGCGAGGATCCGAAATTTATCGCGCGGCGTTTGATCATTCTCGCGAGCGAAGATATTGGCAATGCCGATCCGCTCGCGCTCGTGGTGGCAACGTCGGCGTTCACGGCGGTGACTTACATCGGCATGCCGGAAGGCGGATTGGTGCTGGCGCAAGCGACGACGTATCTGGCCGCAGCGCCGAAGAGCAACGCTTCCTACAAAGCGTTGTCTGCTGCCATGAAAGATGTGCAAGAAAAACCGCTCGGCGCCATACCGTTGCATCTTCGCAACGCGCCGACGCCGTTGCTGGCGCAACAGGGCTATGGGGTGGAATATAAATATCCGCATGATTATCCGGAAAATTTTGTCGAGCAAAATTATTTGCCGGAGAATTTAAAAGAGGCGTTGTATTATCAGCCGACAGCGAATGGCGCGGAGGTTAGCATGGCGGAAAGATTGCGGAAGTGGTGGGAGAAGTATCGGAAAAGAGAATAAGATCACAATTGTGAATAAATATTTATTAAAAATTTTTATATTCGCCGGTTTTTTCTTAACGCCTTATTTTACCTCGGCACAAGTTCCCGCCCAACGCGATTCGATCGCAACGATAAAATCGGATTCCTTGGCATCGGCCTTATCTGACTCCGCGCGCACCGACACCTCGCGCGCGTCTTCCGATTTGGATGCGCCGGTTGATTTTGAAGCGCAACAGGAAGACCATGATCTCGAGCATAAAATCACGTATTTGTACGGCAAGGCCAAAGTCAAATACAAAACCATGACGCTCGAAGCGGGCAAAATCACGGTGGATTGGGACAAGCGTTTGCTCATTGCCGAACCGCTGCCGGATTCGTTGCTGGCGGCGGAGAATGGCACGGCGAAAAACCCGCGCGCAGACAGTCTCGCCAAAGCGGAGCGCGGTTACCCGCTTTTTTCCGACGGCGGCGATCGCATGACCGGCGAAAAGATGGAATATAATTTTGCCACGGCGAAGGGCCGCGTGCTGCGCGGGCGCACGGAGTTTCAAGACGGCAAATATTTCGGTTCGCAAATCAAGCGGGTGGACAGCCAGACGTTTTTTGTTTCCAACGGCGTTTACAGCACCTGTGATCGCGAGGAAAATCCGCATTTTCATTTTCAAGGCCGCAAAATGAAAATCGTCATGCAAAAAAACGTGGTGGCCAAACCCATCGTTTTTTACATCGGCAAAATTCCCGTGGCGATTCTGCCGTTTGCTTTTTTCCCGACGCGCAGCGGCCGCCACTCCGGCTTGATCATTCCGCGCTTCGGCGCCAGCCAGACCGAAGGGCGTTATCTGCGGGAGCTGGGTTATTATTGGGCGATCAGCGATTATTTCGACGCGCGCACGACGGTGGATTATTACGAGCGCTCCGGCTGGCTGGCGCGCGGCAATTTCAATTACGCCAAACGCTATGCTTTTACCGGCAGCCTCAGCGGCTCTTTCACGCGAAAGAATTTTGTGATCAGCGAGGAAAAAGAGCGCCGTTGGGATTTGACGTTCGGCCACAATCAAAGTTTTGGGCAAACCGCCCGCTTGAATGCCTCGGGCACTTTTGCCAGCAGCAATTATTATAAATTTTTCAGCAGCAATCGGCAGGAGCAGCTCCGGCGCACGGTGCTCTCGCAAGCGACGTTCAGCAAAAGTTTTGGCAACAGCACGAGTTTCAGCGCGACAGCGAGCGATTATAAAAATCTCGATAACGGCTCATTCGAGCGTTTGTTGCCGAGTTTTAGCCTCAACTTCGGCCAGCGCCAGATTTTTGGCAAACGGGATCCCGCCAAGAGAACCCCGACGACAGCTAAACCGGAAGAACGGCACTGGTATGAAAATTTTTACGTCAGCCTGTCCAGCGCATCGCAAAACCGGTATTCGCGCGCCTCGGACACTGCGAAAGTGGATCGCCTGAGTTCGGCCAATAATAATCTAAACCTGTCGTTGAACGGCACCAAGGCGCTGGTCCGCTGGCTGAATCTCAATCAAAGCATGCAAATTACCGAAAATTGGTACGACCGCCGAACGGAGTATTTCCTAAAGCCGGACAGCACGGTCGGTAGCCGGGTTGATAAGGGATTTGCGGCATTGCATTTGTTTAGTTACTCCGCCTCGGCGAACACGAAAATTTACGGCACCTTCCAACCCCGTCTCGGGCCGGTGCGGGCATTGCGGCACGTGATCGAACCGAGCGTCGGCTTTTCTTTTCGCCCGGATTTTTCCGATCCGGCTTGGGGCTATTTTCAAGAGTTGGAAGTGAACGGCCGCAAGGAACGTTTTGATCGGTTCAATGGCGCCGCCGGTGGCCGTGGCAAACAGGCGAGTATGAATATCTCGGTGCGCAATCTGTTTCAGATGAAAACTGGACCGGATGACAAGCTCAAGAAAATTGATTTGTTTACGTTGACGTTTTCCACGTTTCATAATTTTGCCGCGAAGGAATTCAAGCAAGCGGATTTGACCTCCTCACTTTTCGCCTATCCGACGCGGAATTTTTCTTTCAATTTCGGCGCGACGCATAGTTTTTATGCGTTCGATAATGCGGCCGGTAAAACCGTCAACCGCCTGCTGTACAAAAAGAAAGGCTTGTGGGGCGGACAATATCTGCGGCTGACCAATTTCAACGCCGATGCCAGTTTGAGCTTGCAGGGCAAGGGCGGCGCGGCCAATACGCCCCCACCCGCGGCCGCGCGTGAAGAAGATTTCGCCGAAACGCTGCCGGATATCGGGCGCGATCGTCTCGCGCCGGAAGGATATTTTATCGATACCAGCGTGCCGTGGCAGGCGAGCTTTTCGCTGCGGTTGAATTATAACCGCTTTGATCCGCGCCGGCCGAGCACGACGGCACAACTGACGCTGAATAATGCCAGCCTGACGCTGACGAAAAACTGGAATGTCGCGTTTTATGGGCAATTTGATTTGCGGCAAAAAAGCATCGTCGATCAGCGGTATACGATTACGCGCGATTTGCACTGTTGGGAAATGCAATTCTTCTGGACGCCGACGGGCTTCAGCAAGGGCTTTTATTTTCGCCTCGGCATTAAAGCGCCGATGTTAAAGGATATTAAAATTGAAAAACGCGGCGGCCGGACGAGCGTGTTCGGCGGGTCGTCGTATTTTAATCAATACTAAGCGTATAAAATTCAACTTGATTTTAACCCGATTATGCGCTAACTTCTTAACAGTTGTTATGTTGGCCGGTTAGCCAGTTAACCGGCCAACCGGCTGGCAGGCTAACGCCTCGACTGGACGAGTGACAAAGGAAGAGTTCAAACGGAGAAGGAATGGCCAGGACTATTTCCATATCGAATCAAAAAGGCGGTGTCGGTAAAACCACGACGGCGGTGAATTTGTCGTCGTGCATTGCAGTGGCCGAGCACAACGTGCTGGTGGTGGACATTGATCCACAGGCCAACACCACCAGCGGCTTCGGGATCAATCCCCACGACGTGCGCAACAGCGTTTACGAAGTGCTGATCAACGATCTGGATGTTAATCAGGCCGTCGTGAGAACGCAGTTGGACTATTTGGATTTGCTGCCGTCGCACGTGCGCCTTGTCGGTGCGGAGCTGGAGATGGTCGGCGCGCTTTCGCGCGAGAAAATTTTGCAAAGCGCGCTGGCAAATTTAAAAAAACACTATGATTATATTTTTATCGATTGCCCGCCTTCGCTCGGCTTGCTCACACTGAACGCTCTTACCGCCGCCGACGCCGTGTTGATTCCGATTCAATGCGAATATTACGCGCTGGAAGGCTTAAGCCAGCTGCTGAACACCGTCCGGCTCGTGCAGAAACATTTGAATACACACCTCGAGATCGAAGGCGTGCTGTTGACGATGTTCGATGGCCGGTTGAATTTGAGCCGGCAGGTCGCCGAAGATGTAAAAAAATATTTCGGCGACAAGGTGTTTAAATCCGTCATTTTGCGCAACGTGCGCTTAAGTGAAGCGCCGAGCCACGGCAAGCCGATTATTTTGTATGATGCCGTCAGCAGCGGTGCGGAAAATTATATGAGTTTGGCAACAGAAATCTTAAAGAATGGTCACCACGAAACGGCTGGGAAGAGGGCTGTCCGCGCTCATTCCTGATTTGAGCACGGAACGCGATAGTAACAATAATGCCAAAGCCGGCTCTATCCATGAGATAGAAGTTTCCCGCATTGTCGCCAATCCTTTTCAACCCCGTACGGATTTCGCTCCCCAAGCCCTCGCCGAATTGAAGCAATCAATCTCCGAGAACGGTCTGGTGACGCCGGTCACGGTGCGGCCCCACAACAATGGCTATCAGTTGATTGCCGGCGAGCGGCGGTTTCGCGCGGTGCAAGAGTTGGGCTACGAGCGCATTCCCGCCTATGTTTTGGAAGTGCACGACGACCGCCAAATGATGGAGATGGCGCTCATCGAAAACGTGCAGCGGGAGAACCTCAATCCGATTGAAGAAGCAGTCGGTTACCAACGGTTGATCGATGAGTGCAGCCTCACGCAGGAAGTGGTGGCGCAAAAAGTCGGCAAAGACCGCGTGACCATTGCCAATTCCTTGCGCCTGCTGAAACTGCCGGAGAAGGTGCAGGAAAGCCTGCGCAAAAGCGAGTTGTCGGCCGGACATGCGCGGGCGTTGCTCGGTTTGCCGGAGCGGGCGCAACAGGTCGAGCTGTGGAAGACGATTCTCAAGAACGGCTTGAGCGTTCGGCAAGTGGAAAAACTCGTGCAGCGCGCGGCCAAACCCAAGAGCGCCGCCAAAAAGAAAGTCTCGCCGACCGCGCCCTATGCCGTGCGGGAAGCTGAAGACAAGTTGCGGCGCATCTTTGGGACGCAGGTTCACATTCACCTGCAAGGCAAGGGCGGCAAAATCGAACTGGAGTTTTATTCGGATAACGATCTCGAGCGGTTGTTGGAATTGATGCAGAAGATTTAGTCAAAAAAAGGTTGACTTTTTAACGCGAAATATTTATTTTAAAACTTCTTGTAAAAACTCGGTTTTCGCGTTGCAAAACACTTGCAAAGGAAAACGGGAAAAGCAAAAGCGTCAGCGGTCGTAAGTTCTCTGAAATAATCGTCCGCAAGGCCGGGTGATGTTCGGTACATGGTTTGCGCTTATTTGTTTGAGGGATGAGCACGTTACGACCGGGAACCAGACGTAGGATGAAGTGATGAAAAAAAAACGCTCCCGAAGAATATCGGTTCTGCTCATTCCGGATGACAATGCCGAGCCGTATAATTTTCGTTTGAGTTGGCAAGTTGCCCGGGTGTTGATCGGCGTCGCGGTTGTGCTCGCGCTCCATATCGTGGCGGGCGGAATTTTTTACTGGAAATACTTTCGGGTCGCCAGCGAGAACAATGAGCTGGAGCGGTCCAATACGCAGCTTCTGGAAGACAACAAGCGGGTTTATCAGTTGTCGGCGGAATTGGATCGGATGAGCAAAGAGCAGGCGAAAATTTTAAGTTTGTTGGGCGTTGACCCGCATGCCAAAGGCGGCGTGAGCCTCGGTTCGTTGTTGGCGAATAATCAAACGCTGGCCGCGACGAAGGTTGAACCGCCGGCGCCGGTTGCGGAAATTGCCAACGCGCCCGTGAAAGAGACCGTTATCCCCGCCGGCGGTTTTACCGTGCGGCGGCGTGAAAGTGACGCCCGTTATGTGGCCAATCTGCCGACGTTGCTGCCGGTGGAAGGCGTGATCACGACGGAATTTTCACGGAGCAAAGAGTTTCCGTTTCGTTCGCACCCGGGAATCGACATTGCGGGAAAGCGGGGCTCGGTGGTTTTGGCGGCTGGTGATGGGCATGTGGTGTTTGCGAATTGGACGTATGTGTGGGGCAATCTTATCATCATCCACCATGGTGATAATACGTTTTCATATTATGGGCACAATGACCGGCTCTTGGCCCATGATCGGACTTTTGTAAAAAAAGGTGAGCCGATAGCGTTGTTAGGAAATTCTGGTTTAAGTTCAGGCCCGCATCTGCACTTTGAAGTTTGGAAGGATGGTGTGGCCATCGACCCCCGCCAGATTCTCCTGGCGTTTCGCTCTAACTCGAAATAGGAAGATAGTCACTTAACTAACAGCAGAGGTGAAAATGCTGGGGAAAAAGGACATGGACGACTTCGAGAAAAGTGGAGACTTAAATACGATTATTGGCAAGGGGTCGGCAGTCGAAGGCACCGTTAAGGTGCAAAGCAGTCTGCGTGTGGATGGAAGAATCAAAGGGCAGGTGAGCACAACCGACTCCTTGGTCATTGGCAAAGAAGGCGAGATCGAAGGCGAAGTGCGCGTAAAAAATGCGATTGTTGGCGGGAAAATCAAGGGAAAAATTTTTGCCAGTGGCAAAGTCGTTTTGGAAGCCAAGTCGTCGTTTTACGGTGAGTTAAAAACTTCCAAGCTGGTGATTGATGAAGGCGCGATCTTTGAAGGCGTCTGCTCGATGACGGATGACGGCAAGATGTTGGCGTTGCCGGAAGGCGCTTCCCTTTCCGAGCGGGGGCGCCCAACGGAGCGTCTCGGCCGGCCGGAAGTGCAAGTCAACCGATAGGCTACGCCAGTGAGGCAATGGCGGTGCGAAAAACCGCTCCAACAAATTGGCCGCAGCTAATCGCGGCGTATAGCGATGTCGGGTTGCGTTTTGCACTCGCTATGGTGATTGGCGGTTACGGCGGCTACTGGCTCGACAACAAGCTGTCGCTCTCTCCAATCGGCTTGATTGGAGGAATTATGCTCGGAGCGACGGCAGGTTTTATCAGCCTGTATCGCACGGTGATGAGGACCGAAGCAAAGCATAAAGCAGCTCAATCCCCTCAGGGCCAGGAAGAGTCATCACAGAAAAATTGATGCAAATTTTTTTTAATCCCGCTCTGTGGGGCGGGATTGTGGCTTCTAAAAAAATCTCCCTGAATTTCATCGTCGCGGCGGCTGCCTTGCCAATTCAGTGGGGATTTTTTTATGCGTTGGCGTTGAGTGCGGCGTTGGCGATCGGCAATTTTCTGGCCCTGCGCTGGGCCAAAACCCGCTCGTTGCAGCAATTTATGGCGGTGTTGGTTGGTGGTTTTCTCATCCGTTTGGCGGTCTTTGGAATTGCATTGGTTTGGGTGTTGAAATTTTCAACTCTTGATGGCAAGGTTTTTACCTGGACGTTGTTGATTTCGTATTTGATTTTTCAATTCATTGAAACGTTCATTTTTCAAAGATATTTCAAACAGAAGAAATTGACCTCATAGAGCATGACTGGCGCGTTCATTTGTTCTACAATCACCTTTTTAACGCTGTTTTGCAAAACCGCTACGGTTGATCTTCAGGGCGAGTCGCAGCACTCCACCGCGCCCCATGCCGATACTTCCCACGTCGCGACCACCGGCGGACACGGCGCCGCCAGCCATGGCGAAGCCGGCCATAGTGAAGACATCGGTGCGGTCATTATCCATCACATCAGCGACGACAATAAAATCGAGTTGCCCTTCGCCGGCGAAGTTCATTTACCCCATATTGAATTATTCGGCATCGACCTCTCCATCACCAAGCACGTCGTCATGATGATGGTGGCGGCAGTATTGTTGATTGTTTTGCTTGGTATTGCCGCCCGCCGGCGCAGCCCCACGGAGGTGCCCACCGGTTTTGCCGGCGCGATTGAAATCGTCGTCGAGTTTATTCGCAATCAGATTGCCATCCCGAATATGGGCGAGGCCCTTGGCAGCAAATTTACTCCCTACCTGTGCACCGCATTCTTCTTTATTTTGACCTGTAACTTGCTCGGCTTGATTCCCTATGGCTCAACCGCCACAGGCAATGTGAGTGTCACCGCGGCGTTGGCCTCGTTGACTTTCATTATGACGCAGGCCATGGGCATCAAAGCCAACGGCCTCGGCGGCTATCTCAAACATCTGACCGGCGGCGTGCATCCGGCGATGTGGATCATTATGGTGCCGGTGGAATTTCTCGGCTTGTTCACGAAGCCGTTTGCGTTGTGCATCCGTTTGTATGCGAACATGACGGCCGGTCACGTGGTTATTCTCTCGTTGATCAGCTTGATTTTTATTTTTGGCAAGGGCGGCGCCAGCCCGATTGCCGGTTATGGCATTGCGCCGGTGTCCGTTGCCTTCTCGCTGTTTGTGAATATGCTGGAACTGTTGGTCGCTTTTCTGCAAGCGTATATTTTTACGTTGTTGTCTTCGTTGTTTATTGGCGCGGCGGCGGCTCATGCTGACCACGGTGAAGCCGAACATGGCGCGTCTCACTAATTGTGCAAAGTAGCAGTCGCGACAACGGATTGCATGCCGGACTAACGCGCGTGCGTCCGCCGGCGCCACTGCCGCTTTAGAAAATTACTGTATCCTTGTCGTTATTCATCTCTGAAGGAGGAACCCACAAATGGAAGGTTTGAGCTTGGCCCACTTGGCAGCCGGTTTTGGCGCGGGCATCGTGGCTTTGGGCGCCGGTTTTGGTATCGGCAAAATTGCAAGCGCGGCAATGGAAGCCATCGGCCGCCAACCGGAAGCTGCCGCCGATGTGCGTGGCACGATGATCATCGCGGCGGCGCTGATCGAAGGCGTCGCGCTTTTCGGTGAAGTCGTTTGCGTGCTGTTGGCGATTAAGTAAAGCCGGCAGCATAGCTGTCCAGTTCGCGAGGCACCAGATTTTTTTGTTTAAATTAGAAGAGAAACCATGCTGCAACTGCATACCGGTCTGATTGTCTGGACCATCATTATTTTTGTGTTGCTGCTCTTTATTCTGCGCAAAGTGGCGTGGAAGCCGATCGTCGGCGGGCTGGAAGAGCGAACCAAGAAGGTTAAAGACTCCTTGGAAAAAGCTGAAGCCGCGCAACGGGCGGCGGAAAGTGCGCGCAGCGAATACGAAGCCATGATGGCGAAAGCCAGCAAGGAAGCGCAGGAATTGATCGCCCGCAGCCGCAAAGATGCGGAGGCGGTGCGCGACAAAATCGTCGCCGAAGCGCAAACGAATGCCGATCAGCTCTTGCAGCGCACCAAGCGTGAAATCGATTTGGCGAGCCAAAAAGCGCTGGACGAAATCAAGCAAACCGCGGCGGAGCTGTCGATCAATATCGCCGGCCGGATTATCGGGAAATCGCTGGCAGCCAAGGATCATCAGGATTTGATCCGCCAGGCGTTGAGTGAAATGCACAACCTGAGCGGCGAACCGAATTAAGTTTTCGCAGACGAAGAGGTTTGAACCAATTGGAAATTTTAAATTGGAAATTTTCAATTTAAAATTGATCAACTTATGAGAGAAGAGATACTCGCGCGGCGTTACGCCAAGGCGCTCTTTGAGCTGGCCCATGAGCGCAAACGGCTCGAAAAAGTTCGCCAAGAGCTGCACAGCTTTTTGGCCACCCTGGAGGAGAATGAAAGCTTTGCCGATTTCTTTCGCTCCCCCGAGCATAGTCGCGCCGACAAGCACGCGGCGATTACAAAAATTTTTAAAGAGCGTTATTCGCCCATCTTTTTTAATTTTTTGGTCATCCTCGTGCAAAAGGGCCGGCACAACGCCGTCCCCGCGATCGTGCGGGCGTTTGATGAGCTTTATGATCAGTTTGCCCGCCGGACGCGCGCGCTGGCCATCACCGCGGTGCCGCTGGATACCAAGCTTGCCGCTGATTTGCAGGCCAGGCTCTCGCAGAGTTTGAACAAGCATGTCGATCTCGAAAATAAGGTCGATCCAACGATTCTTGGCGGCATCGTTTTGAACATCGAAGGCAAGGTTCTCGACAGTTCCGTCAAGCAACAATTGGAACGCCTGCGGGCGCAGTTTTTGGCAAGCCGGAATTAACGTTCATCGTTGCGGTGCTTGCCGGCACTGGATTTTAATTCATGATAAGTTTAGTCGTTTGTAGAATTGGCGCCGGTCGGCGCCACTACAAATCAGTTGACATATTCTGAGGAGGCGCCGAGCGCATGGATATTCGGCCGGATGAAATTACCGCGATTTTGAAAAAACAAATCGAAGGTTTTGAAAAGAAAGTCGACGTTTCGGAGGTTGGCGAAGTCATTCAAGTGGGTGACGGCATTGCCCGGGTTTACGGTTTACACAACGTACAAGCCAGTGAGTTGGTGGAATTCCCCGGCGGCGTCATGGGCATGGCCTTAAACCTGGAAGCTGACAACGTCGGCGTCGTGCTCTTCGGCAGTGATATCGCCATCAAAGAAGGCGACATCGCCAAGCGCACCGGCCGGGTTATGGATGTGCCCGTCGGCCCGGAGCTGCTCGGACGCGTCGTCAACCCGCTCGGTGAACCCATCGACGGCAAAGGCCCGGTCAACGCCAAGCAGCGCGGTATGCTCGAACGCAAAGCGCTCGGCGTCATTCAGCGCCAGCCGGTGAAAGAGCCGCTGCAAACCGGCCTCAAAGCCATCGACGCCATGATTCCGATCGGCCGCGGCCAGCGCGAGTTGATCATCGGCGATCGCGGCACCGGCAAAACCGCGGTGGCGATTGACACGATCATCAACCAAAAAGGCGGCGATGTGAAATGTATTTATGTCGCCATCGGCCAAAAAGGTTCATCGGTCGCGAAAGTCGTGAAAACGCTGGAAGACAGCGGCGCGATGGATTACACCATCGTCGTCGCGGCGAATGCCAGTGATCCCTCCGCCATGCAGTACATTGCCCCGTATGCCGGCGCCGCCATGGGCGAATATTTTCGCGACAACGGCATGCACGCCCTCGTCGTTTATGACGATCTTTCCAAACACGCGTGGGCCTATCGCCAGGTCTCGCTGCTGTTGCGCCGTCCCCCCGGTCGCGAAGCGTATCCCGGCGATGTCTTTTATCTCCACTCCCGTTTGCTCGAACGCGCCGCTAAATTGACGGATGACTTGAATGCGCTGAAAAAAGACGGCGTCCCGAAAGGCGGCGGCTCACTCACGGCGTTGCCGATTATCGAAACTCAGGCCGGCGACGTTTCGGCTTACATTCCCACCAATGTGATCTCGATTACCGACGGCCAGATTTTTCTCGAGGGCGATTTGTTTTATGCCGGCGTGCGACCGGCAATCAACGTCGGTATTTCCGTCAGCCGTGTCGGCGGCAGCGCGCAGATCAAAGCGACGAAGCAAGTTGCCGGCCGTTTGCGCCTCGACCTGGCGCAATATCGCGAGCTGGCGGCGTTTGCCAAATTCGGCTCCGATTTGGATAAAGCGACCCTCGCGCAGCTCACGCGCGGCGAGCGCATGGTGGAGTTATTGAAGCAAGATCAATATCAGCCGTTGCCGGTGGAAAAACAAATTGCGATGATTTTCCTCGGCGTGAATGGCTATCTCGATGAAATTCCCACGAGCCAAATCGGCCGCTTGCAGCAAGAATATTTGGGTTATCTGGAATCGAGCTATCCGCAAATTTTGCAAGATCTCATCACGAAGAAGCAAATTGATGATGCGTTGCGGGCGACCATCACCACGGCCGCCAGCGAGTTCATCACCGGTTTCAAGGCGAAGCTGCAAAGCGCGTAGCGCGCTCATGCTAAGCCACGGCCTCAATGTTAGGCAAAACCGCAGGTCATAGTTTAGGAAAGAAACATTGGCAACACTTCGCACCATTCGTCGCCGCATCGCGAGCATAAAAAGCACGCAGCAAATTACCAAAGCCATGAAAATGGTGGCGGCGGCGCGTTTGCGCAAGGCGCAAGATCGCATGCTTAAGGCGCGTCCCTATTCCAAAAGCCTCGACGATACGCTGGGTCATGTGGCCGCCAAAGTCGATCATACGTTGCATCCGTTGCTGCACGAGCGCCAGCCGAAACGTGTCGGCTTCGTGGTGGTCACCGGGGATCGCGGCCTGTGCGGCAGCTTCAATGCGAACCTCATCCGCCGCGCCGCCAACGAGATGAACGCCGCGCGCCAGAACGGCCTCGAATTCGAGCTGATCACGATCGGCAAAAAGGGCTTTGAGCATTTCAATCGGCGCCGTTTTCCAATTTTGGAAAAATACATCAATTTTCTCGACAAGCTGGATTATTCGCATGCGCAAGACATCGCGGCGCTGATTCAAGAGCAATATGTGCACGGCAAGCTGGATCGCATTTATCTGGTTTACAACGAATTCAAATCCGCCATCCAGCAAAATATCATCGTGCAGCAATTGTTGCCGATTGTGCCGCGCCCGCCCAAGGATGAAAAGTATGCGGCGGATTTTCTTTTCGAGCCGTCGCCGGTCCAGATTCTCGACAATCTTTGCCCACGGTATTTGAATATCCAGATCTGGCACGCGCTGTTGGAGTCGTTTGCCGCCGAAATGGGCGCGCGCATGGCCGCGATGAGCACCGCCAGCGACAACGCGAAAGATCTGATTTTTCAACTGACGTTGTACTACAACAAAGTCCGGCAAGCCAGCATCACCCGCGAGCTGATGGATATCGTCGGCGGCGCCGAAGCACTGAAGAAGTAACGTATCTCCTACTTTTACTCTTACTCGCTTTGAAGTGAAGTATCGCATGAGTAAGAGAAAGAGTATGAGTAAGAGTATCAGAAGGCATAATTAAATTTGGAAAGAGGTTATTCCCCAATGAACGTCGGCAAAATCGTCCAAATCATCGGTCCCGTGGTGGACGTGGCTTTTGAAGATGGCA
>JAJVHT010000063.1:10983-14251 GCA_022072515.1 bacterium | reverse complement strand
GCGGTGGTGGCGGGCGCGGCGAGGGTGCGCAAACCCGCATCAACTTCCTTTTTTAATTCTTCCGTCACAAATCGGCCATAGCCCTCATAGCCCGGCAAGGTGTATTCGTACATGCGATCGTGCGGATAAATACCGACCACAATGACTTTGTCGATGATATTCATCGCATCGAGGCGATCCATCGTTTCATCAATCCGCCATTCATTATTGAAAAATGCTTCGTCTGGAATAAACAAATTATTCCCGTCGTGCATGTACAAAACCGGATAGCGCTTCAGCGTATTTTCATGATAGCCCGGCGGGAAATAAATGCGCAAACGGTGTGACACCGTCAAACGTTGCGAGTAAAAATCAATCGGCCCGGAAATCGTGCCGCGGGAATCGCTGAAAAAATACGGATAGACATCCTTGCTCTCGCGCCGATTGATGATCGCCAAATAATTATTACCTACCGACCAATGAAAGCCGTTAGGGTCAATGATACACGGTTTAAAATACACATACGGCTTTGTCGTGTCGTAATGAAATTCAAAAACTGTCCGACTCGCCTCAACCGACACGGCTTCGACATCGCGATTCCAGTCATCGTCGACGCGCAAAACGATTCTGCCGCTGGCTAGGGGATAAACAACGCGAATAATCTGGGTTTCCGCCATATGGCTCCTTAATTCTGCACATACAAGTCAAAACCCCGATTTCACCATAATTCAAAATTGGGATTAGATCAATCCTTCCCGGGGTTGGGTGAACGCAACAACAAAAGTAATAATCACCGCCAGCCAAATCGCCACATACAGCGGCACAAACTTTTTGCGTTTTTCGAGCATCTCCGGAAATTGAATCGTCTTGCCGGCAAATTTGCCGCGCGGTTTGTTCGGGAAAAAAAATGTTTTGTAGGTTTCAATCGTGCCGATGGTATAACCCAAAGCGCACATCGCAACGAAAATATAATTCGTCGTAAAGCAGGCGACGAGCAGCGCATACGTCAGCGCAATCAACGGGCTGCGAAAAAATTTGAACAGCTCAAAGCCCTCGATGGGGGCGTCTTTCCAGGCGCCGCCAAATGCCGAAATCCAACCGCCAAAACTGCCAATGATACAAACGACAACAATGCCGGGAATTTGCAAATTGGCGCACTGCAAATAATGCAAGCCGGCGACGACGAGTGTCACGCCAATCGCATAGGCCGTGCCGACGAGCCACCGCTGCATGCGGCTCTGCACAATTTTGCCCTGCACGTGAAACTGCATCGGTATGAAGTATTTGGATTGATCTTCTTCGCGCAAAAACGTTTTGTAAAACTCCAGCATGGCGCGTTCGATGACGTAAGTCAGACCGTACAGCACAACCAGGCTGGAGGCGCGCATGACGTCAAGCTGGGTAACGGCCTGCGCCACCACCGCGATGATTCCGCTCAAAATAATACTGCGAAAATATTTTTTGTAAGTAAATCCTTCGTAAATGGCATCTTTGTACATGCCCCAGGTCGAGGTGTGCGCGCCGGCGGCGAGGCCGACGATGAGAGCAATCAGCGAATTCATGTTCAGTTCGTTTTCCTCCGGTTTAATTAAATTAATGGCAATTTAAAGGTGTGGATTGATAAATCGCTTCGATAAGTTGAAGATCTTTTTGTGCGACCGCCAAACTCATTTGCGCCTGGGCATTTGTGCGCAGCGCCTGAAAAAAATCACGAAACATACCCTGATAACCTGCGATATCGCGAAGTCCGGGAAAAATTATTTTTTTTCTGCGCCCGTTCACCAGAATAAAAATTCCATTCGACTCAAACGTGATAACGCCCTGGCGGCCGTAAATTTGGGAAAGATGAACGCCTTTTAACAACACCGGCACTTCCCACGAATACGACAATGTTCCCACGGCGCCATTTTCATAAGCAATCGTGACAAGCATGCTTTTTTCCACGCCGCCCGGTTGGCCCGGCCGCGAACCGCAAACGGATTTAACAGGCAATCCCAGATTGGCGATGAAGTTAATCCAGTGAATGCCGCCTTCAAACAGGGCGCCGCCGCCGGCTAGCGCCGTGTCGTCACGCCAATTGCCGGTCGTTTGCTTCTTCAGCGCGTTGACGTGAACAAAAAGTATTTCACCGATCACCTCCGCCCGAATCAACTCGCGCAGCTTATAAGCCAGCGGCTTATAAAAATAATTCTCCGCCACAAAAACACGGCGACCGGAGGCATTTTCGGCCTGACGAATAACCTCGAAGTCGGTGGATTGCAGGAAAGGCGGCTTCTCGACAATGACGTGCTTTCCGGCCTGCAAGGCTTGCAAAGTCAATTCCAGATGCGAAACCGGCGGCGTCGCGACCAGAATGACATCAATTTTCGCATCAGTAATGGCCGCTTCATAAGAATCAAAATAACCGTGGCCAATAAACTCCTGATTGAAAGCCTGCGCTTTTTGCCGGTCACGGCTGGCGTAAAAACAGTTGACCTCCGGTTTAAAATGCTTGAGCGTTTTACTATGCAAACGGGTGGCGAAACCGCAACCTAAAAAGGCAAGATTAAGTGGCATGCTGGGGACCTGCAACAAGATATTCTCCAACTCGCAACGCATTGGCCGCAATGGTCAAACTGGGATTCAAACCGGCTGAAGTCGGCATGAAGCTGGCATCGACAACGTACAAATTCTCCACGCCGCGAAATCGGCAAAATTCGTCGAGCGGCGAAGTGGTGGCATCCTTTCCCATGCGCACGGTGCCGACCGCATGTGAAAAGGTTTTGATCTGATGCACATAACAAAACACGGCGCCGGCCTTGCGCAGAATTTGCCGCGCTTTCTTGATGAGCGCCTGGCAAGCGGCGACATCACGCGCCGTGTAATGATGCGTCACCGTGAGCTGCGGCAAACCGTAACGATCCGTCCGGCTGTGGTCAATGGCAACATGATTGTCGTATTGCGGCTGATCTTCCGCCATCACGAGCAAACCGGTGAGATGCTCGACGGCGGGACTCAACCATTGTCCCAGCGGTTTCGGCAAATGCGCCTGGACAAGGCCGACCGGCGGCGTCTGCAATTGCTGCATGCTGCCGAGCTTGCCGGCCGGATGTTTGATGCTCGGATGGCCAAAATAAAAATCATGAATGCCGAGTTGTTTGTGAAATTGCTTGTCCGGGTTGGGCCGGCGCGGAAAGAATCCAAAAACAATAGCGTTGCAATGGCGCATCAAATAACGCCCCACCGTATCGCCGGCCGGATTCAGATTTTGCAAATCGGAAGCGAGCAGCAAATGCGGCGATCCCAAAGC
>JAJVHT010000063.1:0-10883 GCA_022072515.1 bacterium | reverse complement strand
GGCCCGCCGACGCAACTGTAAGCGCCCATCTCAGCTTTATTACCGCCGGCGAGAATGCGGTACGGCGATTCCATCGAATAAAACGGCGTCAAGTCAACCGAAGCATCGGAGGCCCAATTATGCGGCCCGCGCGGCACCCAATCACCGCGCTCCAACAGCAACACTTTCTTTTTCGCGTTGACCAACGCGTGCGCCGTCATCGCGCCGCCAAAACCGCTGCCAATAACAATTGCGTCGTACAAAGTTGGAAGATATATTTGTGTCAAATTTTTGTAGCTATTCAGCTATTTTACCGCCCAGGCGCTTATTTTTGAAATTTGTTATATCGCGCCAATTTATTTTTGCACGCAGATTTGAGCGCCCGGGCGGCACTGAATAGTTACAAATTTTTTCAATTTATTAAAAATCGTTTACACAAATAAACACTTTGCGGGAAAAAAGCAACTACAATCTTTAGATTTTCAAAAAGGCGATTTTTCCTCGAACACAATCTTATACCGTTCCAGCTTATTCAGCAAGCCGCGGCGGCTCAAGCCCAATTTTTCCGCGGCCTGGGATTTATTGCCGCGTGTCGCCGCCAACGCGTTTTTGATCATCCGCACTTCCAGCGCCTCGACGGCGGCGGTCAGATCAGTCATTTGTTCCAATGATTGCATAGAATCGCTTTCACGTTGTTTGATTTCTTCTGGCAGATCATTGCCGGTAAGAATAGTGGCATCCGGCGCGGCCAAAACCACCGCCTGCTCGATGGTGTGCTCCAGCTCGCGAATGTTGCCCGGCCACACATAATTCTGCAAGATGGACATCGCCGGCGGATCCAGTGCGGCGAGCGGTTTCTTGTATTGCTTGGCATATTTTTTTAGAAAATGATTAGCAAGCAATGGAATATCGCCGGTGCGCTCGCGCAGCGGCGGCAAGCGCAGCGTCACCACTTTCAGGCGAAAATACAGTTCTTCGCGAAACTTCCCTTCTTTGACCAGCTCCGCGAGTGAACGGCTACTGGCGGCGACGACGCGCACGTCGACTTTTTGTGGCACGTTGCTGCCGAGCGGGCGCACCTCGCCTTCTTGCAACACCCGCATGAGCTTGGCCTGCAACGGCATCGGCATGTTGTTGATCTCGTCGAGAAAAAGTGTGCCGCCCTCCGCTTCCTGAAAAAGCCCTTTGCGATTTTGCATCGCGCCGGTGAAAGCGCCTTTCACGTAGCCAAACAACTCGCTTTCGAGCAAATTTTCCGGAATGGCGCCACAGTCCACCGCGATGAATTTTTTGTCCTGGCGCGGACCGTTGAAGTGCAGCGTGCGCGCGATCAGCTCTTTGCCGGTGCCGCTATCCCCTTCAATCAATACCCGCGCGTCGCCCGGCGTCACTCTTTGCAAGAGCGCAAAAATATTTTTCATCGCTTCACTTTTGGCGATGACGCCGGCAAAGCCGTGCTGCGCGATCAGGGATTGCTGAAAGTAAAGATTTTCCTCGGCCAGCTCCTGCAGCCGCCGCAATTTTTCTAACGCCGGTGCGACCTGTGCAGCAATTTGTTGCAGCCAATCGGCGATTGCCGCCGTGCCCGCCCATTCACCGGCTTTGAACACCATGAGCGTGCCGGCGATTTTCTCCGCCACCAAAATCGGCACGCCGACGGCGCCAAAATTGGCATCGTGCAACAGCGCCAATCCGGCAAAACGTTCATCCTGCGCCAGGTTCTCCGAGAGCAAAGCCGCTTGATTTTTCAAAATCCAGCCGGCGACATTGCGGCTCAGTTGGCTGAAACGCTCCTTGTTTTTTTCATTGGCGGAACGGGCGAGTGTTGCAAACAAATTGGAGCTTGAAATTTCAGCGTTGCCGTGAGTCGGGTTAACCAGCAAAAGCGAGGCGCCGTCGGCATTCATCAGCCGCGAAGTTTCCGCGACCACTTCTTGCAACGCGGCGTCGACATTCGGCGCCTCGATGATTTTCAGCGCGAGGCGGTTGAGCGCTTGCAGATCACCGATCGTTTTTTGCAGCGTTTCGATCTCGTCGGCAGCGGGAGAAGCGGTTATTTCTTGATGAGTCGACATGAAAAACATCTTTACCGTTTCGAGTGCATGGCTTCATTCCTGAGGCAAGTTGAGGCGTGAACGCCAACAAAAGATAAGCCGCTTTCCTCTAAAAGTCAAGCCGCAAACATTGATTTTTCTACACAAACATTGATTTCTCGCTAAAAATTTTTCTTGCATTTATCAAGCCTCGGTGTTAAACTGATCGTGGTTTTCAATTCGTGCGTAGATAACCAAAACCAAATCATTTCAAAAAGGCACGTCGCCATGTCGTCTTCGCAATGTCGACGAGCGCAGCCGGGACCTAAATTCAAATCTTGGATTTTTCTTTTTTCTCTGTTTTTTTTGCAGCGTCAGTTTGCTTTAGGCCAGGTGCAACGCCCGCCAGTGCCGCAGTTCTCGTTCATGCAATTGCGTTTGGTGCCGGTCAACCCGGCCGGCCGACCGACCAGCTTGGGCGGCGCTTTTACTGGCGTCGCTGATGATGCGACGGCGGCAGCCATCAACCCGGCCGGATTGAGCTTCCTCCTGCGCCCCGAAATCAGCTTGAGCCACGCCCTCGGATGGCGGGCGCGCGATTTTCCGGTTGGCCGCACTGAAGAGGAAGATGGCACGCGCCGCCAGCTTCATTTCGTTTTCGATCAGACTTTTGTCAACATTGCCTATCCTTATCGGGGATTCACTTTTGCCCTTTATCGCCAAGTGGCTTTTCGTTCCGCGTTTGATTTTTCCCGGCAGCAATTCTTGACCTTGGCGACGGCGCGGCCATTAACGCTCGAAGAACAGCTCGGCGCTTCCGGCAATTTTCCCGGCATCGGCAGTGAGTTTTTTGCTGAAGTGATTCACAATGCCGTGGCCATTGCCAAAGCCTTGCACCGGCGTTTTCGCCTGGGCCTCACCGTACGTGCCACGGAATTACATCTCCAGCTTCACGAACAACACTATTTTGATCCCGATCTCTGGCTGCGATCAAGTTTTAACGGGGAAAATATTCGAATCGGTACCAACCGCGCTGAAGGCTTGTATCGGACTTACCATCTACATAAAAATGGCTTTGCGCCAAGCTGGAGTTTGGGTGTGGTGGCCGAATTGCACTCGCATCTCACCGCCGGCATCGTTTATCAATATTTGCCGACCTTCAACGTCGAAAATCGAATTACGCTGCCGGCTTATCGCCTGCCGGACCGCACGCCGGCTGACGGACAGGATGATGAAATCCGTTTCCCGCCGCAAGAAATGTCCGTTCCTTTCCAACTCGATTTGCCCGATCATTTCGGTGTCGGGTTGGCCTGGAAACCCAACGCTAGAACGTTGTTGGCGGCAGACATTGCACTCTGTCGCAATCACACCTTATTGCGCCATTTGAATCAAGATTTGCCGCAGGATGACAAACCGGCCGGCAACGGCAGCTACATCGATCCGGATGGACCGCAAGACGTTCGGGTAAAAAATCTAGTGGCGTGGCGTGGCGGCCTCGAATATACGCTGTTCAAATGGAAATTCAACTTTCCCATCCGCTGCGGTTTTTATACCGAGCCTAACTTTGGCTTACAGGCAGTTTCCGGCGATGTGACTCTAAAAAGAGAATATCCCGAGGAATTGGCGTATTTTCATTTTACCGGGGGCATCGGCTTGGTCTTAAAAAACGTCCGCTTCGAGACCAGCGTTGATCTTTCTTCAACTCTGGTCGAGGCCATCGGCTCTGCCGTCGTGAGCTTTTGAAATGAAAAGAACCACTACAATTTGGGCTTGCTTCGTCATCCTGCCGCTCATGCCCATTCCGGCTATGCCGCAATGGTACATGCATTATCAGCGCGGCGAACAGGAGCTGGAAAATGGCGAATGGAGCAAAGCCGTTCATTTCTTTCAGGAAGCGCTACGACAAAAGCCCAAAGCCGAATTGAATGCCAACACCTACGCTTTGAATTATATCGAATATCTGCCCCACTACAATCTCGGCCGCGCGCTTTTTTTTCTGGGCGACTATCCCGCGGCCATCGAAAATTTTGAGCGCGAGCTTGCCGATGGGGCGATTACAAATTCAACGCATCACCAAACGCTTTTGCGACTGCGTGACATCGCCAAGGCCATGCTCGAACGAGCGCCGCCGGGTAAAAATAAATCTGCACAAGAAACCGAAGCCTGGATTGGTTTGTTGCGCGCCAGCCATCAGCACGATCAAGGGCAGTTGAAAAAAAGCAGCGAGATCGATTCGCTACTGTCGCAAATAGAAATGCCTGCTGCAGCGCGCGAGCAGATTGCGCGTTGGTTCACACAACTGCCGCGCAGCGCGCCGCGTTCCTTGCGAGAGCCACTCCCCCAACCGGCGGTGAGTGACTCCGTGAACCGGTTTAAAAGCTCAGCGATCACAGCGTATCTGCAAGGGCGTTATCGCGAGGCGTTGGAGCTTTTCAACCGGCTCGCGGCAATGTCACCGAACGAGCCAGAACTGGCCGATTGGCAGCAGCGCATTCATTTTGAATTGGCTCGCCTCGAACAACCTGCCGAACCGGCGGCCAGGACCGACACGGTCAAGTACGTGCAATCGGCGAAGCCGGTGATTATTCTCCGTGACCCGGAAGCCGAAGTGAGCCGTGTCCGCAGCGCGGAAGCTCATTTTAATGGCCTGGCGAACGATGACGTCGGGATCGCCGCCATCGAATTTGTGGTTAATGGCGAGCCGTGGCAGTTCGCCGATGGCACCCGCCAATTGCACCCCACGCCAAACGTTGATGGCACTTTTCCCTTTCAGGTTGAGCTGCCGCTCCGCCTGGAGGAAAATCAAATTTCCGTCATTGCTTACGATCTGGATTCGACGCGACATGCCAGCGTCTTGCACCGGCGCATTATTCGCCAGCCGCCTCTACATCAAACAACAGCTTTTTGGATGGTGTTGGGTGCGGCGCTTCTCGTCGCCGCCGGTGGGATCGTAGGCAATCACCTCATCAAGTATCGCATCACGTTTATCAATCGTTACAATCCTTATATTGCCGGTGCGCCGATTCGCCATGAGAAAATGTTTTTCGGACGTCAGCAATTGCTCGAGCGGATCATGCGCACGCTGCCCAACAACAGCTTGATGGTTTACGGTCCGCGCCGTATCGGCAAAACCTCGGTGCAATATCAATTGCAGCGTTTGTTGAAAGAACGTGAAGATCCGGATTACCATTTTGTGCCGGTTTTTATCGACTTGCAGGGCGTTCCCGAAGAAATTTTCTTTGCCCATCTTATCGAGGAAGTGCGCGAACAACTTGGCGAGGAAATCGCCGCCGCGGTTACGGCACCAGCGGATCGGCAGAAATACAGCCATCGCGAATTTGCCAATGACCTTCGCCGGGTGATCACCATTTTGCAAAGCCGGAGCGCCGTTCATAAAAAAGTGCGGTTGGTTTTTCTCATTGATGAGGTAGACGAGCTGAACCGCTACAGCGAGCGTACCAATCAATGGCTGCGCGCGATTTTCATGAAAAGCTTTAGTGAGAATCTTGTGGCGGTGCTGACCGGCAGCAACATTCGCAAGGAGTGGGAGAGCGAGTCGAGTCCGTGGTACAATTTTTTTGAGCAAGTGCCGATGCCGGGGCTGAGCCGGGAGGAGACCATGCAACTGATCCACGCGCCGGTCAAGGGCTTTTTCAAATTTGCGCCGGTAGCCGCCAGCAGGATTTGGGAAATTTCGCAAGGCCGGCCGTTCGTCATTCAAAAATTTTGCGTGCGCCTCGTCAACCTCGCGATTGAAAAAAGGCGCCGCCAGATTACCGCCGACGACGTCGAAGCTATTCGCCACGAAGTGATGCAGGACACGGCACCGACGGCCGAGCGAATAACAATCAGTGTTTAAGCGTTCAACGCCAAAAGCGCGACGAATTTTGAAAGTTTCTTGATTCAAAATCCATTTAACACGAACCACGGAGCAAACAGAGACAGCATGGAGGGCAATAAATGCTGTTTAAAGTTTTTTCTCTGTGACTCTCTGTGAGCGCCGTTTCTCCGTGTTTTAAAAAGTTTTTATCGACGCCCAAGTCGAAAGCAGTTTTCAGTATGACTTCTTCCTCCGGCCCAAATCCTTTCGTCATCGGGCAATGGGTGCGCGGCGAAAAATTTTTTGGCCGCGACGCGCTCATCACCGAGTTACTCGAGGGGCCGCGCAGTGCCATCTGGGTGGCAGGGCTGCGGCGCATGGGCAAAACCTCGCTGCTGCGGGAAATCGAGCGCCGTGTCGCCAAAGAGGTGGCGACGGCCTATTTGCCGCTGTATTGGGATCTCGAAGGCGCGCTCGACGACGTCACCCTGCGTGAGAGTTTGCTCGCGGCATTGGATGAAATCCCCAGTGGCCTGGAGGCGGAAGCGGAATGGGAAGAATTATCGCCGCCGGAGGTGATTCGCAAAATTCAAAAAGCGGCGCGGCAGCAAGGAAAAATTCTTCTCCTACTTTGTGACGAAGTCGAAGCGTTGTTGGCAGTGGCAAAAGATAATCCGCATTTGCTCGCGCGGCTGCGGCGCGTCATGCAAACGAGCGACAGCGTACGATGCATCCTCACCGCGACGCGCCGGTTGGCGCGGTTGGAAACATTGGAGACCACGGAAACCTCGCCATTTCTGCACGGCTTTGTGCCGCCGCTCTATCTTCCGCCCATGAACGAAGCTGAAATCCAACCGCTATTGGCGAAGGCCGGCTTCGCACCGGAGATGCAAAAAATTTTGTATCAGTTGGCGGGTGGCCATCCCTTTCTGCTGCAAGTCCTGGCCAAGCGCACGCTCGAACTCGGTGCCGTCGATCAAGCTTTCGAGAGCATGAAACATGACGAGACTTTGCAAAACTTTTTCATTGTGGATTACAATACTTTGCAACCCACGGAAAAAGCGCTGTTGCGCCGCTGCGCCGCAAGCAAAGTGCCGGCCGTAACCACCAGCACGATGGAAAGCATGGCGAAACAAACACTGCTGGCCCTCGGCCTGCTCGTCGAACATGAAGAACTATTGCAACTGCGGTCGCCGTTGACCAAGGTCTGGTTGGAGATGGCGAAAGATGAGGGTGAGCCTGCTATTGTAACCAGCGCCACCACTGGTCTGCGGCAACTGCGCCGCGGTGAACGCATCGGATCATACGAAATTTTACACGAGATCGCGCGCGGCGGCATGGGCGTGGTTTATTGCGGTCGCGATATTCACTTGCAGCGGCTGGCCGCCATCAAACTGCTCAATCCCGAATTGGTTCATGATGAGACGCATCGCGCGCGACTACTGGCGGAGGCGCGCGCCCTTTCACAATTGCAGCATCCGAACGTGGCCATGATCTACGCCGTTGAATTTTTAGGCGAAGCACCCTGTCTTTGTATGGAATATATTGATGGAAAGCGCTTGGACGACTGGTCGCTCCATCCGCCGAAAAGCATGGCACAACGTTTAGACCTGAGCCGCCAGATTGCTTCGGCTTTGGCCGCCGCGCATGGCATCGGCATCGTGCATCGCGATTTGAAGCCGAGTAATATTCTCGTTCGCCGCGACGACGTTTGCAAACTCGTTGATTTCGGGATTGCCCGCCGGCTCACTTCGGCGAGCCGTATCACCAACACCGGGCAAACCCCGGGTACGCCGGCCTACATGTCACCCGAACAAGTGAGCAATCTCGACGTGGATGTGCGCAGCGATATTTTCTCATTCGGCGTCGTGCTCTATGAGCTTTTCACCGGTGCGCGGCCTTTTCTCGGTGATAATGAATTGGCTCTCGCCTACGCCATCGTCAATGAAAATCCGGCGCCGCCATGCGAGCTGCAGCCGGCGCTGCCGAAATCACTCGAGGCTCTCATCCTGCGAATGCTCCGGAAAAAACCCGATGCGCGCTTTGTTGATGGAAAGGAAGTCTTGCAGGAAATGGAGAAGATATGACTGGAGATTCAAACTTTTGCTTTGCTGAGGCTACGCCAACCCTTTCGACCGGCGAATAAACCACTCCGCCGCGAGCAGCAAGGCAATGGCAAGAAAAAAAATCGGGGCGTCCCAAATTTCTTGTTCGGTCACTTTGGAATATGAGCTTTTGGAAACGGTGATGGCATCCGGCAGATTTTCCGCTTCGCTCAGATGAAAATAGCGCCCGCCGCTGATTTCAGCGAGACGTTGCAGCAAGGGCGCCTGCAAATCCGCGTGCATCAACTCGGCGTGTGACGGCTCCACAAAAAACGCATTTTCCGCTTTGCCGAGAAAATGGCCGGCTTGATCGTGCGCCAAAACTTCGACGGTATACAATCCCTCCTGCGTCGGTTCGAAGGATGCCAAATAATTTCCCATCTGCCGCAAATCGGGACTTGCCGTCAGTGCGAGCGGTTCGCCATTTGGCGCGATCACGCGCAACTCGACATTGGCATTCTCTGGTGCGGTAAAACTACTGTCCTGCACGTTAACCTGCATTGTCATGGATTCATTCGGCGGAAAACTCTCACGCTCCAAACTGATGCGCACCGGATCGGGAGATTGCAAGCTCAGCCAGCGCACCAGTTGTCGCCAAAAGCGCTCATGCGTCATGTCGCGATGCTCGAGGTGCATTTGCCAGCGCCAAGTCGTGCTCGTCGCCAACACGCCCGTGCGGCCGTGGCCAAAACGTTGCGTCGCCAGCAAAATGCGCGGCGCGCCGGGTTGGTGCATGGGATGAACCGCGAGAATGCTCGCGCCGGGTTTCGCCGGACCCAACGGATTGTAGCCTTGCAAGAGCGGCAAATTTTCCCAACGCTGCCGGTTGGCAAGCGGCTCGGGTTCCAATCGCAACAAGGGCGACGCCAATCCTTCCGGTGTCGGCGTGAACCGGAATTCTTCCTGCAATTGCGGCGGAAAAGCGCGACCATCCGCATCAGGAGGCGGCAGCAATTGCACCGGTAAAAGCTCATCGATCACAGTGTTGCTGTAGCCGCCCTGCGAGAGCGCCCGCATGCCGCCGAGCATCATGAAACCGCCGCCGCGCTCGGCCACAAATTCACGAATCAAAGCCAATTGGGCTTGGGAAAAAAATGCGGCGGGCATGCTGCCAATCACAATGGCCTGATAGCCGAACAGCTCCTCGCGCTTGGCTGGAAAACCCTCCCGCAACTCACTCGCATTCCGCAAACCCAGACGCAGAAATTTTTCCGGACCGGTTTTAAGCAGCGCGGTCAATTGCAGCGCCGGATCGCCTTCGAGTGCGCGTGACAAAAATTTGAATTCCCACGGATGCAGCTCTTCAACATAAAGAATTCGCGCCGTGCGGTCGCGGCTGTCGATTAAAAAGCTCATTTCATTGTTCGCCGTCACCGCTTCGTTGCGCACGGCAGGCACCGCGATCGTATACTTGACAAAGCCTTTACGATCCGGCGCGAATTGAAAAGCCACCCGCGCTCCCCGCTCGCCTAACAGAATCGACTGGCGTTGGATGACCTTCTCGCCTTCACGCAATTCCACCGCCACGGTTTCACCGGCATGGCCGCGCGCTTGCAGCATCGCCGTTACTTCCACGCGCGCCTTTTCCAAAACCGACCGTGTCGCTTCCACTTTCGCCACCTGCAAATCGTTGGCGATTTTCGCACCGGCGCCAATCGTGAAAATCGGCACCTGCAAACCGATAAGATCGCGGCTGACTTGCAAGGGATCAGCGCCCGCCGAGGCCACCCCATCCGTAACCAAAATCACACCGGCAAGCGCATCTTGTCGCGCCTGTTTGCCGGCAAACTCCAACGCGGCGGCGAGGTTCGTGCTTTGTCCTTTTCCACGCAAGTCTTTGGCGCCGGGAAGCGGCTCAACCGCGGAACCGAAACGAAACGTCTCGACCCGGAAATTTTTTTGCAAACGTGACAATGCGCCATTCTCATTCGTCGCGTCACCGAGCCAGCCCGCGACCTGTTGCAGACGCGTCATTCGCGCATTGCCCGAAGCGCCGTCTGCAATAGACATGCTTTCGGAGTCATCAACTAAAACCAGCACGCTGCTTTTTCGCGGTACGACAGTCGACACCGACAACACCGGCTCCAACAAGCAAAAAACCACTACGGCAATCGCCAACAGCCGCAGCAAGATCAACACGGTATGCCATAGCGGTCGCACCGGCGTCGTCGTTCGACGATAAAGCCACACCGTCGCGCCCAACGCGATGGCCGCCAGTATGACCAACGTGATTAGCGCCGGCATCGCGCGGAAAATCCACTGGCCTTCCTGATAAACAACGGGGCTGTATTTGAATAGAAAATCGAACATGTAAAAAATGTTTGTAGTGATGCCCGACCGGCGTCGCCTTCAGACATTTATTTCCGAATGAGAACACGGTGCCTAAAGGCGTAACTACGAGCGTTTTATATTTTCTTCAGCAACGCCTTCCATCGTATCCACCCTTCGTCACGCGCCTTCTTGTTTGCTGCCATCGCCTCCGGCTCTTCACCGGCGCGCATGAAACCGTGGCCCGCGTCTTCGTAAATCACCGGCTCGAAGCTTTTTCCCGCTTGCTTCATCAACACCGCGGTTTTAGGAATGGCAGCGTTGATGCGGGCATCGTTGCCACCGTAAAAACCGTAGACCGGGCATTTGATTTTTGCAATGTCACTGCTGTCGGGACTGTTGCCGTAAAACACAAAGGCCGCCGCCAAATTCGCGCGGCTCGCCGCAAAGCGAAATGAACGCGCGCCGCCCCAACAAAATCCCGCTACGGCTACCTTGCCATTGCAGGCCGGCAGTTTCGCCACGTAGTCGGCCACGGCGTTTAAATCGGCATTTGCCTGTTCCGGCGTCACTTTGGCGATCGCCTCGCGTGCGGCATCGCCGCTCGGAAAATCACTCGTCTTGCCGCCGTTCGGCGCCATGCCGGAGAGCAAATCCGGCGCGATGGCAATGTAGCCG
>JAJVHT010000165.1 GCA_022072515.1 bacterium | reverse complement strand
CTTTTTGCCCTTGCCCACGGATTGGCCGATGAGGTCGGGATGGCGAAAGCGCTGGAACTCACGCAACGCCCGCTCGCAGGCGTGCACCATCGCGCCGGCGACGATGCGTGGAATATCGCGGGGATTTTATCCGAGCTGTTGTTAAAATTTCGCCATCAATAAACGAAGTCCGGCTCGCGATGATACAGCAAATTTCACAAAATTCAACTGCCAAGTCGGACTGCGCATGAAACTTTACGAATTTCATTATCGCTGGGAATGGGAACTGCAATCCAGCCCGGAGGCACTGTGGCCGCTGTTGGCCGACACCAATCGTTTCAATCGCGATACGGGGGTGCCGGCCGTCGAACGGCGCAGCAATGGCGGAGCGAAGCTGACAAATTTGCGCCGGCGTTTGCACTTGCGGCGTTTGGGACTGGCTGTCGATTGGGAAGAAGAGCCGTTTGAATGGATTCGTCCACAGCGCTTCGGCGTCGTGCGGCGCTACCTCAGCGGGCCAATCGCGACGATGCGCGTGTTGGTTGAGATAAGTCCGAAGTCGGTTGGTCCGAAGTCCGGGGGTGGGAGTCGGGTAGTTTATCAGGTATGGGCCCGGCCGAGAAATTTACTCGGGCTGGTGGCGATTCCGTTACAAATCGGCGTTATTAGCGCGCGCCGTTTTGCCGCGACGATCCGGCGCTATGACGAATTCACGGCAGCTCGCCCAATCGCATTTGCTTTGCCCGCCAGAGCAAATTTTGCTCCCGGCGGCAAAGCGCGCCTCTTGAGTTTGGGTGACGCGTTGCTGAAGCAGGAGGTGGCCACGAAGCTGGTGCCGCGCCTGCTCCAAACCATCGAAGATGCTGATGATTTGACGCTGGCAAAATTGCGCCCGTACGTGTTGGCGGATTTTTGGCAAGCGCCGCGAAGAGAGGTGCTGGAGCTTTGTTTGTGGGCGACCCGCCTCGGGTTGCTCGAATTTCACTGGACTTTGTTGTGCCCACTCTGCCGCGGCGCGGCAAGCGAGCATAAGACACTGCGCGATATGCAGGTGCGAGTACATTGCGAGAGCTGCAATATCGATTTTTCCGCCAACTTCGCGCAATCGGTGGAATTGACTTTTCGCCCGTCGCCCGCCGTGCGCGAGATTGAGCTGAATGAGTTTTGTGTCGGCAGCCCACAGCTTACGCCCCACATCGTGGCCCAGCAACTCCTCGCCGCCGGCGCGCAGCGTATTCTGCATCTGCCGCTGGAAAGCGGACGGTATCGCGTGCGCACGCTGGCGCATCCCGGTGGCCAATATCTCACGGTTGAACCGCGCGGCTCACCCTCGGCCATTTTAAAATTGCAAGAAAACGGTTGGCCGGAGGAGGAACGGCGCCTCGCCACGCCGGCCACGGTGCATTTTGAAAACGCGACGGCGGCGGAGCAGCTTTTTATGTTGGAGCGGCTGGTGTGGAACGACCAGGCCGTGACTGCGGCAGAAGTGACGGCGTTGCAGCTTTTTCGCGATCTCTTTTCCAGCGAAGCGCTGCGTCCCGGCGCGGAGTTTTCGGTGGGCAGTTTGGCGATCGTGTTCACAGATCTGCGCGGCTCGACGCAACTCTACCGTGAAATCGGCGATGCCGTGGCGTTCAGCCGCGTGTTGAATCATTTTGAAATTTTAAAAGAGGCGATAGTCACCGAGGGCGGCGCGGTCGTCAAAACCATTGGCGATGCGGTGATGGCCGTGTTTCGCCGGCCGGTGGCGGCGCTCCGGGCCTTGCTTCACGCGCAGCAAAAACTTGCCGCCGGCCCAACACCTTTGCATTTGAAAGCCGGGGTGCATTACGGCCCATGCATCGCTGTGACGCTGAATGATCGCCTCGATTATTTCGGCTCGACGATCAATATCGCCGCGCGGTTGGAAGGGCAATCTTCGGGGAGTGATGTGGTGATTTCCGCGCCGGTGCGGAATGACCCGGAAGTGCAGGAATGGCTGACGCTGCAATCCGAGCCTTTCGTTGTGGCGCCGATCGCCGCCACGTTAAAAGGTTTTGACGAGCAAAGGTTTGATTTGTGGCGGGTGGCGAGACATTAAGTACGAAAGAAAAATTAAAAGCCCATTCCCAACCCGACTTCCAAAAATTTTCGCTCGCTTTTCCGATCGTATCCCAAACGGGGATTGATCAACAGCGCGCCTTCCCACACGTCGATCATGACCCCGCCGGCAAGACGGCGGAGTTCCGACCCTTCCCATAAAATCGCGCCGGTGAGATGAAGCGTTCCATAAGTGACACGCGGCCCGCGATTGATCGGCTTTTTTTGCAGCTTGGTAATATGCAAAACGAGCCGGCTGCCCCACAGCAGCGCCCAATCTGGATTATTATAAACGCCGGCGAGACTGGCGCCGAGCAGGAAATTTCTTGGAGACGCGCCAATTCCCAACGACGGGTGAACCTGCGCGGAAAAAGTATACGGATCAACGCGCGGGGCAAAAAAGAGCCCCTGGCTCGCTTCCGCTTGAAGAAAAAAATGATCCTGCGCGTGGACGAGGCCGGTTGCGAGCATGATTAGAAAAAGGCTCCAGCCGTGATGGCGTTTCATTCTGCGAAGTTCTCCCGGGGAACAAAGGTTATTTTCAATTTTCTTTTGATAAGACTTCTTCTTCAAGTTTTGTCACACGCCGTTTTAAATCGTTGATCTCGGCGCCGTTTGCATTATTTGCTTTCTCCAGGTCGTCGCGAAGCTGGTCTTGTATTTTTCCCATCGTCAACTGTTCGACGCGGAAAGTATCAATGACATTGGCATGTCCGTCCAGTTTGGTGGTGACTTCGCGGCTGAGACGGTCCACAGCTTCATCGGTATGTTGTTCGGCGTGGTCAAAACGATTCATGATCTTGCCTTCGATTTCGTGGAAACGATTTGTTATTTCCTCACGTAAGGCTTGACGTTGCCGATCCGCTCGCCGAAAACGCTTATCGTGGGTAAATTAACATTTTCCCATTTAAAACGCAACGAGAATTTTCAGCAAAAATAAGCGTTTCCGCGCCAAATTTTGCCGACGTTTCGCTTGACATTTAACGAATTTTAAATTATATTCATACCATTTCATCCGGCTCAGGGCCGTAGACTCTTCGCGGAGTCATCCTGCACAAGTCTTGTCAACGTTAAAATTTAACCAACCACGGAGCATCGATGCAGGCTGTTTTTGACAGAATCAAAGAAAGCGTGCTAAAGACGCAAGTGTGGAAGTCGATCTTTCGGCACGATTACGAGGATTCGCAGCGCAACCGGCTTCTCCAAGTTTTGGATAACATCTGGTTGCATTTGCATCCCACCAAACTGCCGCGTCACGGCGCGTATCTGCGTTTCACCTGGTGCATGGGAGGCATCACCTTCCTGCTCTTTTTAGTCACCGCGGTGACCGGCGTGTTGCTGATGTTTTACTATCGCCCGACGGCGGAGTATGCGTTTGCGGACATGAAGTATCTGCAATTCGACGTGCCCTTCGGCATGTTCTTGCGCAACATGCACCGCTGGGCCGCGCACGGCATGGTTATCGCCGTGTGGCTGCACATGTTCCGCGTCTTTCTCACCGGCTCTTACAAGCCCCCGCGCGAGTTTAATTGGGTTGTTGGTGTTATTTTGTTGACCACGACGCTATTGCTTTCCTTTACAGGTTACCTGCTGCCGTGGGATCAGCTTTCGATTTGGGCGGTGACCGTCGGCACGAATATGGCGCGTGCCACACCGTTGCTTGGCCACGAAGGGCCATTCGGGCCTGAACTCGGCATGAAGCCGGACAACGACGTGCGCTTCATGTTGCTCGGCGGCACGCAAGTCGGCCCGCCTACTCTGCTGCGTTTCTATGTGTTGCACTGCATCTTTCTGCCGTTGTTTTTGGCGGTTTTCATCGCCGTCCATTTTTGGCGTGTTCGAAAAGATGGCGGCATTTCCGGCCCGTTGTAATTTTGAGTGACTGGCGAACGGGTTAAACACCAGCAACAAGGAACCAGCATGGAAAACCTAAAAAATATATTGAGCAACGCCGACAATGTGCCCATTGTCGGATTGTTATTCATCATGGTTTTTTTTGTTTGGCTGTGGTGGCGTGAAGCCAGCCGCACCGACAAACGTATTGCCAATGGCGAATGGGAACAAATTCGCGCGGAAGGCCAGGACAAGATTCACGTTTGGCCGTACCTCACCCGCAATGAATTTCTCTGCTCGCTGGCCATTATGATTTTGCTGACGGTGTGGTCGGTCGGCCTTGATGCACCGTTGGAAGAGCCGGCGAACCCCAGCCGCACGCCCAATCCCTCGAAAGCCCCGTGGTATTTCCTTGGCCTGCAGGAAATGCTGGTTTATTTCGATCCGTGGATTGCCGGCGTCGTGCTGCCGACGATCATCATCGTCGGTTTGATGGCAATTCCGTATATCGACAAAAATCCGAAAGGCAACGGCTACTACACCTACCAGGAGCGCAAGTTTGCCATCATTACGTTTCTGTTTGGCTTTCTGGTGTTGTGGCTGTCGCTCATCATTCTGGGCACCTTCTTGCGCGGCCCCGGTTGGAACTTCTTCGCACCGTGGGAATTGTGGGATACGCACAAGGTCGTCGCGATGGTCAACGTCGATCTGCACGAAGCGCTCGGCATCCGCTCTAAGCTTGGCGCCAACATTTTCGGCGCGATCATCGTCGGGGCTTACTTCAGCCTGGCCTTTGTCTATTACTTTTGGAAGAAAGACGGCGAGTTGATCAAGCAGCTCGGCGTCGCGCGTTACGGCGTGTTGGCGTTTTTATTTTTGACGATGATGGCGCTGCCCATCAAGATGATTTTGCGCATCTTTTTCAATATCAAATACATTTGGGTTACGCCCTGGTTCAACGTGTGAAACGGATATTGTAAATTTTAAATTGCCTGTTGTCGATTTTAAATTTACAATAAGGAGACCAAAGTGCCGAAACGATCTGAAATACCTCTGGAAGAACGCAATTATAGCCATATCTATTTTTTCTTGAGCGCATTGCTGGCTTTGACGACTTTCTGGGCGGTGCTGGACATGATCCGGTTGCGGGCGCCCTGGCAGGAAGAGCAGCGCGAGTTCAACAAATTCGAGTTGGCGGAGCTGCAAAAGAAACTGGCCACCGCGGAGGAGAAGTTTAAGGCGGAAAGCGCGGAGAATTACAAACAACTCGAGGCTCAGCTCGAGCAGGCTCGGGCGCAATTGACCGGCGCCGAATATCGCACGATGCTTGACGATTCGGCCAAAGCCGACCTCGAGGCGTTTAAAACCCGCCAGCAATATCGTTTTGCCAAAAGTGAGGCTGACGCCGAGTATTACCTTTTCAAAGAGGCCGAGTATCATCATGGCAAAGAAAGCAGCGAATACAAAGGACACAGCCAGAAAGTTGACGCGCTGAATGCCAGGGCCGCGGAATGGAAGAAGAAATGGGACGACGCGGAAACACAAAAGGCGGCCGCTGTGAAGCAGTTGGCTGATGCACGCCAATCCGTGACCGATCTGCAGAGTCAAATGAAAGCCCTGCGCGCCGAGATCGAAAGTATCAAAGGCCTGATGGCGCGCGTTGAGGAGCGGCCGATTAAAATCAAGCAAGTGGTGATGGCGGATTTCGTGCGCGGGAATTTCCGCAATTTTATCAACAACGTCGATCGTTGCGAAAGCTGTCATCCGGCGGCAACGCGCAAAGGCTTTGAAAATGTCGAGAAGAAAAGCTTCCGCACCCATCCCTCGCTCGACACGCTGCTGGCGATCCATCCGGTTGAGCGCTTCGGCTGCTCGCCCTGCCACGAGGGGCAAGGGTCGGCGCTGCAAAGCGTGAAATATGCGCATGGTTTCGTGAAGCACTGGGAAGATCCGCTGCATGAAGGCAAATTTGTCACGGCCGGCTGCAATAAATGCCACGGCCGGGAGTTGCTGACGGATCACGCCGATGAGCTGAACAAGGGCAAGCGCATGGTTTATGAGCTGGGCTGTTTCGGCTGCCATGAAATTCGCGGCTATGAAACGCTCGCGCGCATCGGCCCCAATTTGAACCGCCTCAGCCACAAGCTGCAGCCGGGCTTTGTCTACGGCTGGCTGCGCAACAACAAGGAATTCCGCCCGCACACCCGCATGCCGAATCCGGTGTACACCGAACGCGAAGCGTTGGCGACCACGGCTTACTTGTATTCGATCAAAGATGATTCGTGGGCGCCTGCCAAGAAAACGCTCGCGGGCAATGCCGAGCGCGGTGAAGTGCTCATGGAAAACGTCGGCTGCAAAGGTTGCCATGTCGTCGAGCCGGAAGATCGTGCCCGCCGGCAGGATGGTCGCACGTATGACATCGGCCCGGATTTATCCACCGTCGCCTTGAAAGCTTCAGAAGAATGGCTTTACGACTGGGTGAAAAATCCGAAACATTTTGCGCCGGAAACGCAGATGCCGAATTTGCGTTTGAGCGATCAGGAAGCAGCGGATATTGCGGCGTATTTAATGACATTTGCCGCCGGCAAGAGTTTGCCGGAAAATTATACCGCACCGCCGGCCGATTTGAATGATCCGCAGCTCATCAGCGAAGGCAAGGCGCTTATTCGCAACTTCGGTTGCCACGGTTGCCATGTTATTAAAGGCATGGAAAATGAAGGCCGCGTCTCGGTCTCGTTGAATGAGTTTGGCGCGAAGACGGTGGAAGAATTGTTCTACGGCGATGCGCTGGCGAACAAGCAAGCCGTGAAAACGTGGGAAAGCTGGACGATGGGTAAGCTGAAGAATTCGCGCCTGTATGCGACAGAAGCCGTCGTTCAGCGCATGCCGAATTTTGCGATGGCCGATGACGACGCGACGACGCTGGCGGTATTGCTGCGGTCGTGGGACGGTCGGGTGATCGGTGAAAAATATCTGAAGCCGTGGCATGGCCGCGACGAAAACATTCATAAGGGCCGCTTGCTGACGTACAAATATAACTGCCAGGGCTGCCACATTATCGAAAACCGTGGCGGCGATATTCGCACGCATATCGCCGCGCAGTTGGAGAAAAAGGGTGAAAGCCCGGAAACGGCGGTGGCATTCGCACCGCCCAATCTCATCGGCGAGGGCATGAAAGCGCAAAGCGAATGGCTCTTTGGTTTTCTGAAGAAACCGCAAACCGGCGAAATTCGCCCGTGGCTGAATGTGCGCATGCCGACGTTCGAGCTGACCGATCAAGAGGCGAATGATATCGTGGCCTATTTCAAAGCGCTGGATGGTGACGTGGCCGGCTTTTCGTATTTGCAAGAGTATCAATTGACGCCGGAACAGAACGCGGCGGCGTTGAAGTTGGTTTCAGCGGATTATTGGAACTGTTTTTCCTGCCACCAGCAAGGCAGCAAAAAACCCGAAGGCCCTCCCGACGGCTGGGCGCCGGATTTGGTTTTGGCGCGTCAACGTTTGAATCCGGAATGGATTTCCAAGTGGCTGCAAGATGCGAGCAAGCTGATGCCCAACACCAAAATGCCGTCGTTCTATCCGACGCCGGATCCTGACGGCCCCACTGATATTCTGGACGGCGATGATGCCAAACAGATTACCGCGATGCGGAATTATATCATGAGCCTGGGCCGCAACGCCGCGGCGACCAACGGAACGGATTGATATAATGCAGACCAGTCTGTGTGTTGCGTTAAATTTTGAAATGACAATTTGAAATTTTAAATTTTCATTTGGAAATTTAAAATTGATTTCGATTTGAAGGAGGTTCACTGTGTCAGAAGAAACGAAACCCGCTCCGGCCCCCGCGGAGAAAGCGGCGGCCCCGGCAGCAACCGCCGGCGAAGCTCCGGCAACGCCGCCGAAACCGACCGTGGCCAAACCGGGCAGCAAACAAACGCTCACCAAACCTATCGCGGAAACCGGCAACTTGTGGATGACGCGCCGGAACTTTCTTTCCCGCGCCGGCTGGGTGGCATTCTTCAGCTTTGTGGGAACGATGCTGCTTGGTTCATTGCGCTACATGTTTCCACGCGTGCTGTTCGAGCCTTCCACCGTTTTCAAAGCCGGCTTCCCGACGGATTACCCGGTCGGCGCCGTCAGCACGAAATGGGTGAAAGATTATCGCACATGGATTGTCCGGAACGACAAGGGCTTCTACGCGATTTTTGCGCAGTGCACGCATCTCGGCTGCACGCCGCGCTGGCTCGAAGCTGAAGGCAAATTCAAATGCCCGTGCCACGGCAGCGGTTTTACCATGGAAGCCATCAACTTCGAAGGCCCGGCGCCGCGCCCGTTGGAACGCGTGCAAATCGCCCTCGCGGAAGACGGGCAGCTTTTGATTGACACCAGCATTCGTTTCCGCGAGGAGCTGGGGCAATGGAGCAATGCCAGCGCCTTTTTAAACTACGCATGAAATTTTTTTCGTCAAGCCTTTTGAAATGGCAAGACAGCATTTTGAACTCCCATTCTTGAGGCCGCCACGCCAGGATGGGAGTTTTTTTTGCCAATCAGCCGGCGTTGCTTTTTTGAAAAATTCTCTTTGTATTTAGAAAAATCGTTTTAGATTGTAAGTAGAAAGTGGTTGATTTTGGGGAGGTGGCCTCAGTTTACAGGACAGTTAGGTTAAAGCGGGATTCGCCGTGGCCCCCAAAGTAACAATTAAATCTTCCGGACGCTTCGCCAAGTCCGGAAACCTTAAATTTTAATTGAGATCTTTTGTCTGAATCGCGCCGTTTGGTTGATTAGCAAAATTATTCAAGCGATCGGCCTGTTTGAAGTCATGTACGGGCTGATTATCGGCATCCGTGATGATGCGCTTGCCGTCGAATTCCGCTATGCGGGAATCGGCTTGTTGATCTTTGGCATCGGGTGGTTGATTGAAAAGAAGTTGGTCGGGCGATAACGCGCGTTATTGTCCGGCAATGGGAAATGCAGTACATTTCTTAATTCACTTCACATTTCATTAACCCAAGGAGGCAGGAACTATGTTGCAAAACTTTTTGCGCTATGCGGGCGGCGGGCAGGCTATTCTCGGCGTGCTCAGCCAATTCATTCCAAGTCTCGGCACGATGTTGGGCGCAGCCGCGACGACGGGCGGCGTTCTCGGCGGTGGCAATCTGATCAATATTCTCTCCGGCGCCGCTTTGAGCTATCTCGGCCTTAAAGGCTCGGACAGCGCGCAACGCACTGGTGCACAAACGCTTGGCGGTCTGAACGGGTTAGTTGGCATCCTTGGCGCGCTGGGCGTCAACAATCTCGGCGGCCTGCAACTAAGCAACGGCTGGGGCACGGTCGTGATTAATCTTCTCGTCGCGGCGTGGGGCCTTTATTCCAGCTTCGCGAAGAAAACCGCTGCAGCGCACTAAGCAGCAAGTCGTTTAAGGCATTCCGGTCGGTCCGTGGCAATATGATGGCCAGGTGCCGACCGGATGCAAAGCAGGAAGTGGAAAAAATTTTTGCCTGATAGAGTTTGAGCCATCACCGCAAGGAAGCCTTATGCCCGAGGTAAATGCCAATTAAGAAAGCCCTCGCCATGCAGAAGACCTTGGCCATGATTCTCGCCGGCGGGCGCGTCGACGAGCTTTCTGTGCTCACGCAACTCCGCCCCAAATCCGCCGTGCCGTTTGGCGGCCTCTACCGTGTCATCGACTTTCCGATGAGCAGCCTCATGCACTCCGGCATTGAAAATGTCGGTATTCTCTCCCAATATCGTTCGTACTCCCTCAACAATCATATCGGCAACGGCGCCGCCTGGGAAATGGTCGGCCGCAATCGCAGCGTCTCGGTGCTGCCGCCCTACACCGCGCACACCGTCTCGCAATGGTATCGCGGCCCGGCCGATGCAGTGTATCAAAATCTCGACTTTATCGACATGCACGATCCGCGCCTCGTGCTCGTGCTTTCCGGTGATCATATTTACGCGATGGATTTTTCGCCGCTCATCGAGTTTCATCACGAGAACAAAGCCGATTTGACGCTCGGTTTTCTCGACGTGCCGAAAGAGCAAGCCACGCGCTTCGGCGTCGGGCGCCTGGAGATGAGCGCGGGCAGTCCCGGCGGCCCGTTAGTGGATTATTTGGAAAAACCGCTCACGCCGCCCGATTGGCCCGGCGATAAGGTGGCGGCTTCGCTGACGATTCATTTGTTTTCCGTCAACATCCTGCATGAAGTGTTGGAAAACCACGCGAAGCTCGCGCCGAAAACGCATGAGTTTGGCAAAGACATCATTCCGGCGATGCTCGGCAAGTATCGCGTCTTTGGCTACAAATTTGATTCGTACTGGGGCTACACGCGCACGATTGACGAATACTGGCAAACCAGCATGGATTTGCTGGGCGAGACGCCGAAGATCGATCCCGAACGCTGGGAAGTGCGCACCAACATCGAGCACAATCACATTCGCGACCGCGTGCCCGCGGTTATCGGCAACCACGCTGAGATCAGTAATTCGCTGATTTACAGCGGCTGCCGAATTTTTGGCACAGTGGAAAACAGCATCTTGTTCCCCGGCGTCGAGGTGGAAGCCGGCGCGGTGATTAAAGATTCGATTCTCATGTTCGACACCCGCGTCGCCGCCAACAGCCACCTGCAAAAAGTGATTGCGGATTCCGACGTCGCCATCGGCCCGGAATGCCGCCTCGGTTTCGGCGATCCCACGATTCCAAACGAAGATTATCCGCAACTGCTGCAATCCGGCATCACCCTCATTGGCCGCGGCGTGACCATGCCGAGCGAGCGGCAGCTCGGCTGCAATTGCATCGTGCAGCCCAATATGCGTGAGGCGCAATTTCGGAAGAAAGAGTACGGTTCGGGCGTGTTGGTGGAGTAGGTTAACACACAGGGAGGCAAATTGTGATGTCGATTAGTAACCAGCCTCCCGATTTTCGGAGAATGAATCATGTCCGATCAGCGTAGCGCGATCTGGTTGGGAACAATACTCATCATCAGTGGGGCGATCTTCTTAGCCGTCAATCTCCTCGGGCTGGGCTGGCAAACCTTGTGGCCGCTGTTATTTTTTGCCGGCGCCGCGGTGAACCTCGTCATTTTCTTTTCCGATCGCCGCAATTACGGCGTTCTCATGCCCGCCGTGATCTTGCTGTTGTACGGCGCGCTTTTTCAGTTTTGCACATTAAAGGGCTGGTGGCACATGTCGGAATTATGGCCGACCTTCATTCTGGGCCCCGGCCTCGGCCTGTTGCTGATGTACCTTTTCGGCAAACGCGAGCAGGGATTGCTCATCCCGGCCTTCATTTTGATTGGCCTTGCCGTGATTTTTTTCGTCGCTTTCGGCCCCTTGCGTGATTTCGGCCGTTACTGGCCGGTGCTGCTGATTGTTGCGGGTCTCTTCCTTCTGTCGCGACGGCATAAACTGCAACCAAGATAAATGGCGCAATGGATATGGAGATGAAATAGCTGAATTGTTGCGAATATGGTAAGTCCCAATCTCCAACAATCCCAACCTCCATCAAATCAACCACCCAGTCGTATGTTTCCCCGGCGCCTCCGCACGCAACTTATCATCTTCGTCATTGTCCAGATCGGATTGCTCATGGCACTGGCGGGGTTTTATCTGCAATGGCAAATGCAGCGCCTCGTTGAAAAAGAGCTCGGCGAGCGGCTCATCGCTTTGGCCCAGGTGGCCGGCCAAACGGCCGAAAAAATCACCGCCGTTTGGCCGGTGACCAGCCTGTTGCCCGGCGATGAAGAATCGCGGCGGATGAACGAGCTCCAGCGCGAGCTGCTGCCGTTCGCGGCCAGCGCCAAATTGTCGCGTTTGTTGATTTTCAATTCCCAGCACGAAATTTATTTTGACAGCCGCCGCGAGCTGTTGATTGGGCAGGAATATGTGCGTCTGCGTTTCGATGCGGCAGAGATTGCCCACGCCGCCGGCGGTGAAACAATGAGCGCGAAATTGTTTACCGATGCCAACGGCCAGCCCTTCAAGGCCGCTTACGCCCCGCTAAAAGAAAACGGTCAAATTCGCGCCATCGTTTGTGTCGAAGGCAGCGCCGCCAGTTTGCAAGCTGTCGCGGCCACGCGGCAAGTTTTGTGGACCATCGGAATTCTCGGATTGTTTATTGCAACAGTGACTGGTGTTTTATTTGCCCGTCAAATTACCCAGCCCTTGGAACGCTTGCGGCATGCCGCCGCCGCCATTGGCGCCGGGCAAACGCCGGCGTTGCCAAATTTTTCCGGCAGTGAGGAAGTCGCCTTTCTCGCCGGCACCATGGCAGAGATGCAGCAAGCGATCGCGCGCCGTGAACAAAATTTGCGCCTGATGCTCGCCGGGGTTGCCCACGAAATTCGCAATCCGCTCGGTGGCATCGAGTTATTTGCCGGCATCTTGGAAAAAGAGGTGCCGGAGACGCAACGCCCGCCGGTGCAAAAAATTTTGCAGGAAGTCCGGCAGCTCAAAATCATTGTGCAGGATTTTTTGGAATACGCGAAGCCGGCCGCCAGCCACCGGCAGCGTATCGAATTGCCGGAGTTGGTTGATGAAGTGCGGGAGGCGCTCGGCGAAAGCGGAAAAGAGATATTATGGAAAATGGAAATTCCGTCCGACAGCGCGGTGGAAGCCGATTTCAGCCAGGCCCGGCGCATGCTGTTCAATCTGCTGCGCAATGCCATTGAAGCGATGCACGGTCACGGTGAAATTCGCCTCGTCGCCGAGGAACAAAATCAATTCATGACCATTTCAATTTATGACACTGGCCCCGGCGTGCCGCCAGAGTTGGCCGCGAAAATCTTCGAACCATTCTTTACCACCAAGGCGCAGGGCAGTGGACTGGGTTTGGCGTTGGTGCAGCGTCTCGCCGAGCAAAATGGCGGGCGCGTCGAATTGGCGTCGAATGAAAAGGGCGCGCATTTTCGATTGATACTGCCAAAAGGATGAACCCTCGGTTTGCTCTTTGGTTGGTTGGTCGGTTCACCCGTTTGAGGATAACCGGCCAACTGGTAAACTGGCTAACCGGCTAACATTTTTTCATGAACGAAAAACTCCAAATTTTCATCATCGAAGACAACGCCACCATGCGCGAAGGCTTGGAGCTGGTGGTGCGGCGGCTGGGGCACGGGGTCGCAACTTACGACCGTGCAGAACCGGCGTTGGCCGCGATGAAGATAAAATCCGCCGACATCATCATTTCCGACTATCGCCTGCCCGGCATGGACGGCCTGGCGCTTTTGGAAAAAGTCAAAGCGCTGCAACCGGCGTGTGAAGTGATCGTCATCACCGCGTTTGGCTCCGTCGACCTGGCGGTACAGGCGATGCAAAAAGGCGCGGCGGATTTCATCACCAAGCCGTTTTCGCCGGATGAGCTGACCGTCAAATTGGAGCGCCTCGCCGAGCGTCTGCGCCAGCGCCGGGAATTGGAAAACTTGCAGCAACAAAACCTGTATTTGCGGCAGGAAGAAGAGAGCCAGTTCAATTTCGGTGAGATCATCGGGCAATCGCTGCCGATGCAGGAAGTATTTCGCATGTTGCAAAAAGTCGCGCCGACGGATTCGAGCGTCATCATTTACGGCGAAAGCGGCACCGGCAAGGAGCTCGTGGCGCGCGCCATTCACAAAAACAGCAGCCGCGCCAACGGCCCGTTCATCCGCGTCAATTGCGGCGCGCTGACGGAAACGCTGTTGGAATCCGAATTGTTCGGCCACGAGAAAGGCGCCTTTACCGGCGCGCTGAAACGCAAGCTCGGCCGCTTCGAGTTGGCGCATCGCGGCTCGATTTTTCTCGACGAGATCGGCGACATTTCGCCGGCGCTGCAAATCAAGCTGCTGCGCGTATTGCAGGAAAAAGAATTCGAGCGCGTCGGCGGCGAAGAAACCGTAAACGTGGATGTCCGCGTCATTGCCGCGACACACCGCAATTTGAAAGAAGAAGTTGCCGCCGGCAAATTTCGGGAGGATTTGTATTACCGGCTGCATATCGTCCCGATCAACCTGCCGCCGCTGCGCCAACGTCTCGAGGATTTGCCGGTGCTTGCCACTCACTTTCTCCAGCGTCTCGGCCATGAATTGCGCAAGTCGAATCTTCAAATCGATTCGACGGTTTTGGAGATGATGAAAAATTATCACTGGCCCGGCAACGTGCGCGAATTGGAAAACGTCCTCGAGCGTGCCGCCGTGCTCTGTGAAGCTGAGCACATCACTGTTGCCGAATTGCCGCCGCTGGTCAAAGACCGTTCCGCCGTATTTCAATTGCCGGACGAAAATTTGGATTTAAACCAAACTTTAGAAGAAGTAGAACGCGCCCTGATCGAACGCGCCATGTCTCGCGCCCACGGCGTCAAAGCCGAGGCCGCGCGGCTGCTGGGGATCAAGGCGACGACGTTGTTGTATAAGCTGGAGAAGTTTGGCAGGGAAGATAGTAAAGATTGAAATCTATTTCG
>JAJVHT010000142.1 GCA_022072515.1 bacterium | reverse complement strand
CATCAGTATTCGCATTGCTGGATCGATTTCCGCGTAATCCAAGACGCTTATATGCAGGAGAAGGATCTGGATTATTTTGAAAATTCGCGGCGCGCCACGTATACGCAACAAGCGTATGCTCGCGAGAACCCGCGGCGCTATCGCGACTATGCGGAAAATATTTGGGGTTTTACCGCGTGTGATGGACCCAAGGATACAACCTTCAGCGTGGATGGCCAAAAGCGCCAATTTTGGACCTACCGCGCGCGGGGCGTTTCATTTGATTGGATCGAAGATGACGGTACGATTGCGCCGACGGCGGCCGGCGGCTCTGTTGCTTTCGCGCCGGAGATTTGCATTCCGGCGCTGCAAGCGCTGCATGCAAAATATGATACGCAGTTGTGGAAAAAATATGGCTTTCTCGATTCTTTTAACCCGACTTACATCACGCCGAACACCCCCAACGGCTGGTTTGATAACGATTACCTTGGTATCGATCAGGGCCCAATCGTGATTATGATCGAAAATCTGCGCAATGGTTTTGTGTGGAATGTGATGAAAAAAAATCCGTATATCGTAAAAGGCTTGCAGCGCGCGGGGTTTTCCGGCGGGTGGCTCTCTGAAATGGCCGCAGGAAGATGACGTGCCATGATCGCGCACAATGACACTTTTTCCCAAACTGCATTGATCGCCTCTTTTGAACAAGTCAATCAAGAGGTCGCGAGCTATTTTTTGTCCCTCCCACTCGATAGCTTTTTAAAATCGCCTTCGGGCAAATGGTCGCCGGCGGAAAATTTATTGCATCTCATCAAGTCCGTGCAACCGGTAACGCTGGCGATGAAATTGCCGCGTTGGCTTCTGGGCCTTTTATTCGGAAAGCCGCAGTCAGCTTCGCGGCGCTTTGATCAAATCAAAGATACATATCAACGCACGCTGGCAAACGGCGCCAAGGCTTCCGGACGTTATATTCCCACGGTTCACGAGCTTCCCTCGTCACCGGAGCGATACAGAAACAGCCTCGTGCTAAAATGGAACACGGCCGGAGAAAACTTGCTCGCGATTTTGTGCGACTGGCGTGACGAAAATCTCGATGCATATTTGTTACCGCATCCGCTTTTGGGGAAATTGACGATTCGCGAAATGCTCTTTTTTACGCTCTATCATGATCTCCATCATGTGAATAACGTACGCAAACTTTTTGGACAATGAAAAAATTTCTATGGTTTGGTTTTTATTTACTATTGATCCCGGGTTTCACCAATAGCCAAAGCCGTGCAGAGAGAATCAACCTCGCCCGCACCACGGCAGGGTCGCAGCCGCTCGATGATTTTGAAACATTGGCAGGATGGAAGCCCATTGCCGCCGATGGCGTGCGCATCGACACCGCATCAGCGACGGGCCGTACAGGAAGATGTGTCAAAATTGATTTTAATTTTGTCGCCGGTGCCGGCTATTGTGGCATTCAAAAGCGTTTTCCCATGACCCTGCCGGCCAATTATCAATTTTCGTTTTATATCAAAGGCGAGGCGCCGGTCAACAATCTCGAATTTAAACTGGTGGATGCCAGCGGCGACAATGTTTGGTGGCTCAATCAGCGCAACTTCGAGTTTCCGCGGGAATGGACGAAAATCACGATCAAGAAACGCCATATCAATTTTGCCTGGGGGCCCACGCCGGACCGCGAGTTAAAAAATTTTGATAAAATTGAATTCTTCGTCGCTTCGTCGACTGGCGGCAAGGGCACCATTTATCTCGATGATTTCACTTTTCAAGAATTAGAGCCTGCCGGAGCAACTTTGCCAACGCCGATGGTTACGGCCTCGACGCACGCGGATATGAGACACGCGAGTGACTTCATTTTAGACAATAACCAACAGACCCAATGGCGCAGCGCGGCGCAGCCGGAGGCACAAGCGATTCAGCTCGACTTAGGAAAAAATTATGAATACGGCGGCTTGGTGATCGATTGGGATGCAAAAGATTTTGCCCAGCAATATAATGTTCTCGTTTCCGCGGACGGCAGCAATTGGGAAAAAGTGTACGCCGTCACGCAGGGCAAAGGCGGGAGAAGTTATGTTTATTTGAAAGATCAAGAATCGCGTTTTATCAAGCTCGAATTGCTTGCCAGCGCGCGCCAACAGGGTTATGTCATCAACGAACTGGCGATTCAGGCCAATAACTTTTCAGAGAATCCAGAAGCTTTCTTTGCCCAAATCGCGCGCGATTTTCCGCGTGGATATTTTCCAAAATATTTGCAGGGTGAGCAATCCTACTGGACGGTGGTCGGCGTCAACAATGATACCAAAGAAGCGCTGATCAACGAAGAAGGCATGGTCGAAGTTGACAAAAGCGATTTTTCCATCGAGCCGTTTGTATTTTACAATGGTGAATTTGTGCATTGGAACAAGGTCACAACGAAGCAAACTTTGGAGAAAGCTTATCTGCCGATTCCGACCGTGACCTGGGAACACCCGGATTTGCAATTGAATGTCACGGCTCTTGCCGCCGGAGCGCCCGACAGTTCTTTGCTTTTGATGCAATACGTTTTGAAGAACTCCGGCAAAAAAACTTTGCAGGGCCGTCTTTATCTCGCCATCCGGCCCTTTCAAGTCAATCCACCGTGGCAATTTCTCAACTGGCCCGGCGGCACAGCGAAAGTGAAATCGCTGCGGCGCGAGAACAACACGCTTGTGGTCAATGAGCGAAAAAAAATTCTGCTGTTGAATCCGTGTGATCGTTTCGGCGCCTTGACTTTCGACGAAGGCGATATTATCGAGTACATTTCCCGTGACACGTTGCCGGCGGCCACGAATATCTCGGATCACTTCGGCTATGCCTCCGGAGCTTTGCAATACGAATTTGTTTTGTCTCCCGGCCAGGAGAAATCTGTGGCGCTCGCGGTGCCGTTCCATGAATATCATTCGCCTCGCTTGTCGGCCACGTCTGCCGCGATAACAAAAGTGCGGCAAGAGACGGCGAAATTTTGGGAGGCCAAAATCAACACGACGGAATTTCGGCTGCCGCCGAGTGCGAACAAGCTGGTCAACATCATGCGTTCATATTTGGGTTATATTCTCATCAATCGCGATCATGCTGGCATCCAGCCGGGTTCCCGTTCGTATGAACGCTCGTGGATTCGCGACGGCGCGCTGACTTCCGCGGCTTTACTGCGATTTGGCGTCCAACCGGAAGTCCGCGATTATATCGATTGGTACGCTTCGCATCAATATCCCAACGGTAAAGTGCCGTGCGTCGTGGACACGCGCGGCGCCGATCCGGTGCCGGAAAATGACAGCCACGGCGAATTGATTTATGTAATCCTGCAATATTTTCATTTTACCAAAGACACGCTGTGGCTGCGGCAAAAATTTCCGCACGTCGTCAAAGCGGTGGAATACATCGAGTTTCTGCGCCATCAGCGCAAGACGGAGGTGTATTTGCACGGCACGCCCGAGCAGCGCGCGTGTTACGGCCTGCTGCCGGAATCCATCAGTCACGAGGGGTACTCCGCCAAGCCCATGCATTCGTATTGGGATGACTTTTGGGGCTTAAAAGGCTTGAAAGACGCCACGGCCATTGCCGGGATTTTAGGCGAGCGCCAGCGCGAGCAAGAGTTTGCTGCGGCGCGCGATGACTTCAAAAAGAATTTGTATGCCTCGATGCGAATGGCAATGGCCAACAAAGGCATCGATTTCATCCCCGGCTGCGTGGAGTTGGGCGATTTCGATGCGACCTCGACGACGATTGGCCTTGATCCCTGTGGGGAATTGGAAAATATTCCGCAGCCGCAGCTCAACAATACATTTGAAAAATACTACCACTTTTTCATGCAGCGCCGCGACCACAAAATCGAATGGCGGGATTATACCCCTTATGAAGTGCGCAATATCGGCGCTTTGCTATTGCTCGGACAAAAGGACCGGGCGCACGAATTGTTGAATTTTTTCCTCAAAGACCAGCGCCCACCGGGTTGGAATCACTGGGCCGAGGTGGTTTGGCGGAATCCCAAGGAACCGCGATTCATCGGCGATATGCCGCACACGTGGGTAGGCTCGGACTTTGTTCGGGCCATGCGAAACATGTTTGTTTATGAGCGCGAGCAAGACGATGCGCTCGTGCTCGGCGTCGGAATTTTGGAAGATTGGGTGCGTGATCCCGCCGGCGTTGCAGTGAAAGGGTTGCGGACTTATTATGGCACATTGAACTACAGCATGAAAATGGAAGGCAGCCAACTCCTCGTCACGTTGAACGGGGAGATGCAAACGCCGCCAGGCAAAATTATTTTGAAATCACCGCTTGCTGCCGATATAAAAGGCGTTCTGGTCAATGGCAAAAAGACAACGTCATTTACTGGCACTGAAGTTGTGGTGCCGGAGTTTCCAGCCAAGATTAGTCTCAATTATTCTGCGAACAACTAAACCATCGCAGATCAAAGAAATTGGAGAAAGCTTTGCGCCGCGCAACAAAAAAATCTTTTATGCTTCTTTTCTGGCTTCTGGCGATTGTTACTGTTGCCATTGGGCAGGAGAGAAAAACCAATTTAACCATCGTTGTCCTGGGCTCATCGACCGCCGAGGGAGCCGGTCCGGTTGATAAAAGCAACGCCTGGGTCAATCGCTATCGCGCGTACTTGCAGCGTCTCAATCCCGACTATGCCGTAGTCAATCTCGCGAAGGGCGGGTATACCACCTATCAAATTCTGCCGAGCGGCAGCGTGGCCCCTCCAGGGCGGCCGCAACCGGATCAGGAACGCAACGTCACCAAAGCGTTGAAACTGGAGCCGGCGGCGATCATCATCAACTTGCCGAGCAACGACGCCGCCTCCAATTTTACTATCGCCGAGCAATTGGCAAACTATCGCACCGTACTCGCGCCGCTGGCGGCTCGGAAGATTCCGTTTTGGATCACCACCACGCAACCGCGTAACCTGTCCGACGCGCAGCGCCAAAATCTCGTCGCCATGCGGGACTCGACGTTGGCGAGATTCGGAAATCGCGCCATTGATTTCTGGAGCGGTTTGGCGGCAAACGATGGCCGCATTCAACCGCAATATGATTGCGGCGACGGCGTTCACTTGAATGACCGCGCGCATCAAATTCTTTTTGAACGCGTGGTTGCTGCCGGTATACACCAGTTTGTAGCGAAAGCAAATGCCGATGAGACACCATCCCTAAAAGTTTCTGCCATTGATCGCAAAGTCGATTCGCTACTGGCGCTCATGACGTTGGAAGAAAAATTGGGACAGCTCAATCAACTTGCCGGACTCGGCGAGGGAAAGCTTGCGGATGAGAGAAGGCAGTTAGTGAAAAAGGGATTGATCGGCTCATTCCTCAATATCACCGGCGCGGAAACGACGCGAAAAGTTCAACAGCTCGCGGTTGAAGAATCACGCCTGCGCATTCCTCTCATTTTCGGACTCGATGTCATTCATGGATTCCGCACGACTTTTCCAATTCCACTGGCGGAAGCGTGTACCTGGGATCCCGCCGCCGTTGAGCAAGCGGCTCGTGTTGCCGCCACTGAAGCTGCAGCCGCGGGCATTCACTGGACGTTTGCACCGATGGTGGATATCGCGCGCGATCCGCGCTGGGGACGCATTGCCGAAGGCTCCGGCGAAGATCCGTATCTCGGCTCGCGCATGGCGGCGGCAAGAGTGCGCGGTTTTCAAGGAAATGATTTACGCAACGCGGCCTCGATTCTCGCCTGTGCCAAACATTTTGCGGCGTATGGCGGCGCCGAAGCCGGCAGAGATTACAATACGGTTGATTTTTCCGAACGTACGCTGCGGGAAATTTACCTCCCGCCGTTCAAAGCCGCCGTCGATGCCGGTGTTGGCAGCTTGATGTCATCATTCAATGAAATTGGCGGCATCCCCAGCACCGCCAATCATTGGCTGCTGACGGAGCTTTTGCGCCATGAATGGGGTTTTACCGGTTTCGTGGTGAGCGACTGGACGTCGATTGCGGAATTGATCCCGCATGGCATTGCGGCTGCGCGCGCCGAAGCGGGCAAGCTCGCGCTCGAAGCCGGTGTGGATATGGATATGGAGGCGCGCATCTATGAAAAAGATCTGTTGGCGCTGGCGCGCGAAAAAAAAATTTCCGGGGTGACCATCGATCAAGCCGTGCGCCGCGTGTTGCAGGCAAAATTCCGACTTGGTTTATTTGACCATCCGTATCGGGGTTGTGACCCGGCGCGGGAGAAAAGCGTTATTCTGAATAAAACACATGTCGATTTTGCGCGCCAAGTCGCGCAGAAATCCATCGTCTTGTTGAAGAACGAGAAGAATCTTTTGCCACTCAGCAAGACAATCAAGACCATCGCCGTTCTCGGCCCGCTTGCTGATGACAAAGCGGCACCGTTGGGCCCGTGGGCCGGCCTTGGCAGGCCTGAAGATGTGGTGACGGTGTTGCAGGGTCTCAGAAATAAAATCGGGCCGTCAGCAAAAATTTTATATGCCCAGGGTTGTGGCCTCGAAGATAGCGCGCGGGCCGGATTTGCCGAAGCCAAACGCTTGGCGCAACAGGCGGACGCCGTCATTCTCGTGGTTGGCGAGGAGGCTTCGATGAGCGGCGAGGCCGCCAGCCGTTCCGATTTGGATTTGCCCGGTGTGCAGGAAGATTTTGTGCAAACGATCGCGGCAATTGGCAAGCCCACGGTGATGGTGTTGATGAACGGTCGCCCGCTGACGATTTCGCGGGCGGCGGAACGCGTACCGGCGATTCTCGAAACGTGGTTTCTCGGCATTCAACATGGCAATGCCGTGGCGGATATTTTGTTTGGCGAAGTCAACCCCAGTGGCAAGTTACCGGTGACTTTTCCGCGCGCGGTCGGACAAATTCCAATTTATTACAATCACAAAAATACCGGCCGGCCGATGACGGCGGACAAATTCACTTCGAAATATCTCGATATTCCCAACACGCCGTTGTATCCGTTCGGTTATGGCCTGAGTTACACGAAATTTGATTATAGCAACTTACAGTTCAGAGCCAGCACGATCAAAATGCACGACTCGTTGCGCGTTGCCGTGACTGTCAAAAATTCCGGTAAAATAAAAGGTGATGAAATCGTGCAGTTGTATGTGCAAGACGAATTTGGCAGCGTCACGCGACCGGTTAAAGAGCTGAAAGATTTCCGCCGCCTCACGTTGGCAGCGGGAGAAGCTAAAACGGTCGAGTTCGTCCTCAAACCGGCGCAACTGGCTTTTTACAATCGCGAGATGAAATTCATCGCCGAGCCGGGAAGTTTCAAAGTTTTCGTTGGAACCAATTCGGTTGATTTGTTGGAGGCGAGGTTTGAAATCATTGGTGAACGAAATTATTAATCGTAATCCCGGCCCTTTATGGGCCACTTTTATTGTACGCCATTTTCGTGTCCTAACAGCGCCCCACAAGAGGGCGGGACTACGTGCCGATTTATTTTTGTATCTGTTACTCATATCAATTATCTCCGCCTGCCAATCTTCCAATAACTCAAAAACCGTGATCAAATTCTGGGCCATGGGCGCGGAAGGCGAGCATGTGCAAAAACTCATGCCGGAATTCTTGCGGCGCTACCCCGACATCGAAGTCAAAATTCAAGGCATCCCCTGGACGGCGGCGCATGAAAAATTATTGACCGCCTACGCGGGAAATTCGCTGCCGGATATTTGTCAGCTCGGCAACACGTGGATTCCGGAATTTCATTTGCTCAACGCCCTCGAAAACTTGGATGCTTGGCTCGCCAGCGCCACCACTATTCAGCGTGAAAACTATTTCCCCGGCATCTGGGAAACGAACGTCATTGATAGCGCTGTATTTGGCATTCCGTGGTATGTCGACACGCGGCTGCTCTTTTACCGCAAAGATATTTTAGCGAAGGCCGGCTACGACCATCCGCCGCGCACCTGGGATGAGTGGTATGAGGTTTCGAAAAAAATCAAACAAATGCCGGGCGGCAAAGAAAATTATGCTGTGTTGCTGCCGACCAACGAATGGACGCCTTTTATCATTGCCGGCTTGCAAACCGGCTCGTCGCTGCTAAAAGAAGAAAATCGTTATGGAGATTTCAGCGGCGATAAATTTACGGCGGCATTTGCGTTTCTCATGAAATTTTATCGTGACAAGCTGGCGCCGGTCGGGATCACGCAAGTCACCAACATTTATCAAGGCCTCGCCGAAGGTTTTTTTGCCATGTACATCACCGGACCGTGGAATATTGGCGAGTTTCAGCGGCGTTTGCCGGCGGCGTTGCAGGATAAGTGGATGACCGCGCCGATGCCCGGCCCCGGCGCGAATACGCCCGGAGTTTCCCTGGCGGGTGGCTCAAGTTTGGTGATGTTTAAAAAATCAACAAAAAAAGTGGAGGCCTGGAAACTCATCGAGTATCTTTCCGAAGCACCGCAACAATTGGCGTTTTATAAAATCACCGGTGACTTGCCCGCCGTTCGCGTCGCCTGGAATGACACCGCCTTTACCAATAATGTGTATATTCAAGCCTTTTACCAACAGCTCGAACATGTGGTGCCGACGCCAATGATTCCGGAGTGGGAGCAGATTGCGATGAAAGTGCAGCAATACGCCGAAGCCGCTTCCGGCGAACACATGTCTGTCGCCGAAGCGCTGCAGGCGTTGGATCGCGAAGTTGATTTGATTTTAGAAAAAAGGCGGTGGATGTTGGCGCAGACGCAGTAACCCGGACGGCCCGTCTGGAAACGTTGGGCGAATCAACCTTTAAACATCAGGCAATCTATCATTAATGGCTACGTCGAGTCAACATAAATCACTGAGCCACGAGATCAAAAGCGTGCGGCGGGCGGCGTATTTTTTCCTGGCGCCGGCGTTGATTCCGATTTTTGTCTTCTTCTTTGTGCCGGCGTTGGCGGCGTTCGTGTTGAGCTTTACCGATTTCGACATCTATTCGTTGAGCAATATCGCATACGCGCGTTTTGTCGGGGTACGAAATTACCTGCAGCTTCTCAAAGATCCGTTGTTTTGGAAAGCGATGACCAACACGCTTTATTACGTATTGGTGGGAGGACCGCTGTCGATTGCCGCTTCGCTGGGCACGGCGTTGCTGGTCAACTCTAAGCTTATTCGGTTTCAAGGATTGCTCCGTACCATCTATTTCGCGCCGGTGGTTACGACTTTGGTGGCGGTCGCGGTTGTTTGGCGGTTTATGTATCATCCGCGTTTCGGTCTGTTGAATTATGCGCTCGGTTTTTTAGGAATCGCGCCGATTGATTGGCTGGGTGATCCAGCCTGGGCGATGCCAGCGATTATATTAATGTCGATCTGGAAAAATTTTGGTTACAACATGATCATCTTCGTCGCCGGCCTGCAAAGTATTCCGGCGCAACTCTATGAAGCCGCGCGCATCGATGGTGCGAATTTCTGGGAGCAATTTAAAAGCATCACCCTGCCGATGCTGGCGCCCACGACGGTATTTGTCAGCATTATCGCGATGATTGGCAACTTCCAATTGTTTACCGAGCCGTATGTGATGACGCAGGGTGGACCAGTCAACAGCACGTTGAGTATTGTTCTACTCATGTATCAGCAGGGCTTTCGTTGGTGGAATTTGGGCTACTCCGCCGCCATCGCGTTTGTGCTCTTCGGCTTCATTCTGCTCGGCTCGTTGCTCCAGGCGAAATTGCAGAAGCGAGGTGAAGGATGATCCAAAGGCTCGGCAAGTTTTTGATCGCCACCCTCGCGATTATCATTGCGGTCGTCACGCTGGCCCCGGCGCTGTGGATGCTTTCCGCTTCATTCATGTCCGCCGGCGAAGCCAGCACGTTTCCGCCAAAGTTGTTGCCGTCACGAATGACGTTCGAGCATTATTTTACGCTGTTTACCAGGCTGCAACTTTCGCGTTATCTCGTCAACAGCCTCGTGTTGAGCGTGAGCGTCACGGCGATCTCACTCTTCTTCAATTCGATGGCGGGATATGCGTTTGCCAAATATCGCTTTGCGGGCCGCGACCGGCTGTTTCGTTTTCTCGTCGCCGAAATGGTGATTCCGGCGCAGGTGACAACGCTGCCGCTGTTTCTCATGTTGAACAAGGTCGGATTGATCAACACCTATGCCGGCGTGATCGTCGCGGGCATGGCGACGATTTACGGCATTTTTTTGGTTCGCCAATATGCGCTGTCGATCCCCGACAGCTTCATCGAAGCCGCGCGAATGGACGGTGCCAGTGATTTTCGCATTTACTGGCGCGTCATTCTACCGCTGTGCAAGCCGATTCTCATCACGCTGGCGATTTTCACTTTTATGGGTACATGGAATGATTTCCTCTGGCCGCTTATCGTCATGACCGATGATTCGATGTACACGCTGCCGGTCGCGCTCGCGAACCTCACCGGTGAGCACGTGCAAGATACGGAATTGATGATGGCCGGCGCGGTGATCACGATTCTGCCGGTGATGATTATTTTTATCGCCCTGCAAAAGTATTACATCAGCGGCATCATGGCGGCGGGGTTGAAAGAGTAAAAGCACATGTGACCACTGCATTATGAATTTTAAATTGAAAATTTTCAATTTAAAATTTGCAATAAAAGCCTTCGCAATACGATAGTTTTCTGGAGCAATAAATATGGAAAGGAACAGCATGAGTTTTCCCAATAATTTTGTCTGGGGTGCCGCGGCGGCAAGTTATCAAATCGAAGGCGCGGCTTATGAGGAGGGCAAGGGCCTTTCAGTTTGGGATATGATGTGCAAAACGCCGGGAAAAATTTGGGAAGGCAACACCGGCGACGTGGCTTGCGATCACTATCATCGCTATGACGAAGACGCGCGGCTCATGCAAGAGATCGGCCTGCAAGCTTATCGCCTTTCCATTTCCTGGCCGCGCGTTTTGCCCGGCGGCACCGGCGCAATAAATGAAAAGGGCCTCGCGTTCTATGATCGCTTGATCGACACGCTGCTCAAGAATAATATCCAGCCGTGGGTAACGTTGTTTCATTGGGATTATCCGTATGCGCTTTACTGTCGCGGCGGTTGGTTGAATCGCGACAGCGCCGATTGGTTTGCCGAATATACGCAGGTCATCATCGACAAACTTTCGGACCGGGTTTTGCACTGGATCACGCAGAATGAGCCGCAGTGTTACATTGGATTGGGCCATCAAGCCGGCGAGCATGCCCCGGGGCTGAAATTGGGCTTTGCCGAGGTTTTGCGCGCTGCGCACCACTCGTTGCTGGCGCATGGTAAATCCGTTCAGGTCATTCGCGCGCGCGCAAAAATAAAACCGGCTATCGGCGCAGCGCCGGTGGGCATCGCTAAAATCCCCGCTTCCAATCAACCCGAAGATATAAACGCGGCGCGGGCGGCAACGTTTGCGATCTCAGGTAAAAATTGTTGGAGCAACGCATGGTTTGCCGATCCGATGATTTTTGGAAAATATCCGGAGGATGGTCTCAAACTTTTCGCGGCAGAGCTGCCGGAAATTCGCGATGGCGACATGAAAACGATTTGCCAGCCATTGGATTTCTACGGCGTCAATATTTATTTTGATGAAACCGTGCGCGCGCGATCGAACGGCGGCTATGAAGTGGTGAAAAGTCAAATTGGCCCGCCGCTCACGACGATGCCGTGGGAAGTCACGCCAGAAGCGCTTTACTGGGGGCCGAAATTTTTGTTTGAGCGCTATCAACTTCCCATCGTCGTCACCGAGAATGGCATGGCAAATTGCGACTGGATTCACCTCGACGGCAAAGTGCATGATCCCCAACGCATTGATTTTCTCACCCGCTATTTGCGCGCCTATCACCGCGCGATGGCTGACGGCGTTGTGGCGCAAGGCTATTTCATTTGGTCTGTGATGGATAATTTTGAGTGGGGACACGGTTATAAGCAGCGCTTTGGCTTGATTTACGTCGACTATCCGGCGCAAAAACGCATACTCAAAGATTCTGCTTATTGGTATAAAGAAGTCATTGCCTCGAATGGGGCAAAAATTTTTTAGCTACGAAAGCGCAAGGCGAGGAAAAGGTATAATCTAAAAGTTTGGCTTAAGTCTTCAATTTCATCAACATGATTTTTAAATCATGTTCAGCCAATTTCGAGAATGTCAATTCCGGCTCAAATGCTGCTTCCGGCGCTAAAGTGCCGGTGGTGAGATATTTCCCTTCGGCGATCAGTTCCGCGGCCACGGCCGCCGGCACGCCCGTCCAATACGCGCCCGCTTTGATGCCCCATTCCGCTTTTGACGGGACCAGAATTTCATAAACCAGCGTTTCACGCATGACGTTTTGCGTTTTACGTTTTTCGTCTTTGACCCCACTCACTTCCACCCGAAACGCTTTGTACTCGCTCAAGTCCTCCGGCTTCGGCAATTGCATCAGATGCGCATCAAGAAATTCGCGCGGCGCGAGTTCAATGCCTTGATAAGAAAATTTTTCCGGACTGGTGAGTTTCAAATCAATCAGGGTTTCAACCATGTGGACGAGCCGCGACGAGAACGCCACGCGGAAACTGACGTTTTGAATGCCAGGATATTGATAGGAGAGAGTCGCCAGCTCGGAATGAATCGAATAAAAGCCCTCGACTGCACCGACCGGCTCTGGTAAATGATAATGCTCGCGGCCGGAAAGCGGCGGCACTTCTTGCATTTTGCCATTTTCAAACACAAACGCATTCATCGTGCATTCATCGAGGACGGTCTTGGCGGAGTATCCAAAGCCTTTGCCACCGCCCTTGGTGCCGGTGCGAATGTGAATGTCAGTCACTTGTGCGAGTTGTTTCGCGCCCATTGCCGCTGCCACGTTGGTCATGCCCGGCGACGCGCCCATGCCCAACAGCGCCAGCCGGTCAAGCGCTTTGAATTTTTCATGCAACGCCAATTGCTTTTGGGTGACATGATACAGGCCGCCGAGGTCGAGATAATGGCAATGATTCTCCAAACACGCGTGCATGATCGGCAGATTAAATTCGTACAATGTGAGATTGGCGACGATGTCAACGTCTTTCGTCGCGGCAAGAAGCGACGCCGTATCAGTCACGTCAACACGAAGCGCCCGCACTCTTTGCGCCCCCAATTTTTTTGACCACGCTTGCGCCGCGTCGAGATTGATGTCACCGATGATGAGCTCATCAAAAATGGGCATTTCAGCCAACGCGCGCGTCGCGGCTTTGCCCATTGCGCCGCAACCGCCGATAGCGAGAATCTTCATATAAAATGGATTGTTGATCGTTGGATTAGTGGATCAATGAATTGTTGGGGTGAAGTGGCCGCAAAGCTCCAAAAATCCAACAATCCATTGATCCATCAATCGATCTTTATGAATTTTGTCAATTCCGCAGCCACTTTCTCGAACGCCGCTAAATGCGTTTCGATATCTTTTTCCGTGTGCGCCACCGAAATCGTCCATTGCTCCTCGTGTCCCGGCGGATGCGCAATGATGCCATGATTCAGCATGCTGAACCAATAGGCTTTCCAATGCTCGCGGTTGATTTGCAGCCAATCGCGATAATTTTTCAACGGGTGCGACAGCAGATGAATCATTCCGAGCGCACCAATGTGGACGGTATGTGCCGGCAGTTTGGTGGCCGCAATAATCGTGTTGTATCCGGCAACCAGTTTTTGGTTTAATGCATACAGACGCGGATAAACTTCCGGCGTGAGAATATCGCGTAGCGTCACAAGTCCGGCGGTAAGCGAAAGCGGATTGCCGGCATACGTACCGGCGTGATAGAATCCGGTGTCGCCGACGTGCTGCATGACCTCATGCGTTCCGGCAAACGCACCGAGCGGCAAACCGCCGCCGATGGCTTTGGCGAGACAAACGAGATGCGGCTGCACACCGTAAAATTCGCAGGCTCCGCCCGGCGCGATTTTCAAGCCGGTCTTCACTTCGTCATAAATCAGAAGCGCGCCATTCTCCTCACAAACGTCTTTTAGCGCCGGCAGGAATCCCGGCGTCGGTGTGATGATGCCGGCGTTGCACATCACCGGCTCGAGGATGACCGCGGCAATTTGGTGCGGGTTCTCACGAAAACGAATCTTAACTGATTCGATATTGTTGAAACTCGCAATAAGCGTGTTCTGCCAAACTGCGGCGGGAATGCCGAACGACGACGGAATCTGGTTCGGATGCATTTCCTCACCGATTTGCGGCAGCTTGGGCTTGGTGCTCACCAGCAGCGCATCTTGCACGCCATGAAAGGCACCCTCGAATTTGATAATTTTGTCGCGTTTGGTGTAATGCCGCGCCAAGCGCAACACGTGCGACGTCGACTCCGTTCCGGAATTGGTGAAGCGCACCATTTCCACACCGAAACGTCTGCAAATTTCCGCTGCAACTTGCGTTTCGATTTCATTCGGCGCACAATAAAGTGTGCCGTTTTCTGCTTGTGCCGCAATGGCTTTAAGAATCAGCGGGTGTGCATGGCCAACGAGCTGGCAACCAAAATTCATCGAGTAATCGCCATACTCGTTGCCATCCACATCCCACATCCGGCTGCCTTGCGCGCGTTGAATGAAAACCGGATA